>DATLUZ010000190.1:0-38558 GCA_035577785.1 Burkholderiales bacterium
CCATTTTACCCTTGAGGTTTTTGCTTTGATTTTGCTCAGACGTCTAATGCTGCTTGCGCTGGCGCCGTTTCCCGTATTGGCCCAGACGCAGGCATGGGGCTGGGACGACGGCACGGTGCCGTACGTGCAGACGCCGATGGTGATCGTCGAGCGCATGCTGCGCATGGCCGAGGTGAAGCCGGGCGACCGCGTGATCGACCTCGGGTCGGGCGACGGGCGCATCGTGATCGAGGCGGCGAAGCGCGGCGCGAGCGGCCTCGGCGTCGACCTCGACCCGAGCCTGGTCAAGCTCGCCACCGAGAACGCGGCCCGGGCCGGCGTCGCCGACAAGGCGCAGTTCCGGGTGATGGATCTCTTCGACGCCGATCTGTCGGGCGCGACCGTGGTTGCGTTCTACCTGCTGCCGGAGTTCAACGAGAAGCTGCTGCCGCGCCTGCTCAAGCTCAAGCCCGGCACGCGCATCGTGTCGCACGACGGCGGCATCGGCGACTGGCACTCGGACGAGAAGCTCGAGATGCGCGCGCCCGAGAAGCCGGTCGGCGTGGGCGGGGTGTCGACGGTGGAGCTCTGGATCGTGCCGGCCGACGCGTCCGGCGCCTGGACGGCCGATATTCCGGGACACGGGGAGCGGTGGCGCTTTCGCATCAAGCAGAACTACCAGCTGCTCGACATCGACACCTCGGCGCAGGGGCGCGACCTGCTGGTGCGCAACTCGCGGCTGCGCGGCGAGGAGCTCAAGATCGTGGTGACCGGCCTTATCAACGGCCATGCCTGGCACCACTACTTCGTCGGCAAGGTGAAGGACAACCGGATCGACGGCGAAGTCACCGTTTCCGACGGCAACAACAGAAAGGTGTTCCCTTGGACGGCCGCGAGAACGGGCAGGTAGCCCCCAGGCAATTGCTGTCGGTCACCGACGGCATATTCCTCACCGTCGGGATGATCCTCGGCGCGCTGATTTTCAAGGCACCGTCGACGGTGGCCGGGGCCACGTCGAGCACGGCGATGTTCCTCTTCGCATGGCTCCTCGGCGGGCTCGCCTCGCTGTGCGGCGCGCTGGTGTACGCCGAGCTTGCGTCGCGCTACCCGGAGACCGGGGGCGAATACGCGTTCCTGCGCGGCGGCTTGGGCCGCGGGGTCGCGTTCGTATTCGGCTGGGCGCGCATGACGGTCATCCAGACCGGCGCCATCGCGGCGGTGGGTTTCGTGTTCGGCGACTACGCCTCCGAGATCCTCCGGCTGGGCGAGAAGAGCTCGGCGATCTGGTGCGCGCTTGCCGTGGTGGTCCTCACGGCGCTCAACCTCGCCGGCACGCTGCAGGCGAAATGGCTGCAGAAAGCGATGGAGACGGTCCTGATCGCAGGTCTCGTGCTCTTCTCCGTTGCGGCGATCGCGATCGGCGGCACGCCGAAGCCGGCGAGCGGCGGCGGCTCGTTCGGCGCGTTCGGCTTCGCCATGATCTTCGTGCTCCTCGCCTACGGCGGGTGGAACGAGGCGGCCTATCTCGCGGGCGAGGTGCGTGACGGCCGGCGCAGCATGACGCGGATTCTCGTCTGGGGCGTGATCGCGGTGACCGCGCTCTACCTGCTCGTCAACATGGCTTACCTCGCGGTCCTCGGCCTGGGCGGCGTGCGCGAATCGAAGGCGGTGGCGGCCGACGTGATGCGCGCGATCGCGGGCGATCGCGGGGCCGTAGTGGTCGCGCTGATGGTGTGCGTCTCGGTGATCACGACGATGAACGCGGCGATCTTCACCGGCGCCCGCACCACGTACGCCTTGGGACGCGACTTCCCGATCCTCGCGCGGCTCGGAAGCTGGCGCGAGTCGGGCAGCACGCCGGCGAACGCGCTCGTCCTGCAGGGCGCGATCACGCTCGCGCTGGTCGGCGCGGGCGCGGTCACGCCCGACGGTTTCCAGGCCATGGTGGCCTACACGGCGCCGGTCTTCTGGACGTTCTTTCTGCTCACCGGGCTTACCCTCTTCGTGTTCCGGCAGAGCCAAGGTCCCGCGCCGTTCCAGGCGCCGCTGTACCCGGTGGTGCCGCTCGCCTTCAGCTTGATGTGCCTCTACATGCTCTACTCGAGCATCGATTACGTGCGCAATCCCGAGTACGGGCCGAAGTTCGGCGCCGCGGTGCTCGCGGGACTCGTGGTCATGGTCGCCGGCGTTCCGCTCTACTTCCTCGCCCGGGGTAAGAAGTAGGGATTTGTCATGACCCTTACCGAGTTACGGTACGTCGTCGCGGTGGCGCGCGAGCGCCACTTCGGCCGCGCGGCGGAAGCGTGCTTCGTGTCGCAGCCCACGCTCTCGGTGGCGGTGAAGAAGCTCGAGGAGGAGCTCGACCTTACGCTGTTCGAGCGCGGGCCGGGCGAGGTCACGGTCACCCCGGCGGGGCAGCACATCGTCGAGCAGGCGCAGAGGGTCCTGGAGGAGGCGAGCCGGATCAAGGACATCGCCGCCGCCGGGCGCGACCCGCTCGCCGGGCCGCTGCGCCTGGGCGCGATCTACACGATCGGGCCGTATCTGCTCCCCAAGCTGATCCCGATCCTGCGCAAGGCCGCGCCGGCGATGCAGCTTCACATCCAGGAGAACTTCACCCACCGCCTCGCCGAGGCGCTCAAGCGCGGCGAGGTCGACGTCATCCTGGTCGCGCTGCCGTTCGCCGAGCCCGGTGTCGAAACACGCGCGGTCTACGACGAGCCGTTCTTCGTCGCGGTACCCAAGGGCCATCCGTGGGAGAACCGCAAGCGCGTCACCTCGGACGAGCTGACGCGGGAAAGCCTGCTGCTCCTCGGCGAGGGTCACTGCTTCCGCGACCAGGTGCTCGAGATCTGCCACACCGTGCGGGCGAAGGAACGAAGCCCGCTCGCCAGGACGGTGGAGGGCGGCTCGCTCGAAACCATCCGCCAGATGGTGGCGGGCGGCGTCGGCGTGACCGTTCTTCCCGCCACGTCGGTGTCCGGGTCCGCGACGCCGGGCGATCTCATCCGGGTGCTTCCCTTCGCGAAGCCCGTGCCGATGCGCCGCGTCGGCTTGGCATGGAGAAAAAGCTTCCCGCGCCCCGAGGCGATCGAGGCCCTGCGCAAGGCGATCCTCGCCTGCAACCTGCCGCAGGTCGAGAAGCTCTAGCGTCTTTTGCGCGCGGCCGGTCGGGCGCGCCCTGACACGGTAGGCTGGTCGGCGCATCGCGTCCGGGTGCGCGGCATGGAGCTTGCAGCCTATTGTCAGCTTCCTGCCCGCCATGAATGCTCCCGAACTGAAGATCGTGTCCCGCGTGCGCGAGGGCCTGCCCTATCCGCGCGGCGCCAGCTGGGACGGCAAGGGTGTCAACTTCGCCGTCTATTCCGCCCACGCTACGAAGGTCGAGCTCTGCCTTTTCGATTCTTCCGGAAAAGAAACGGAACGAATCGAATTGCCGGAGTATCGCGACGAGACATTCCACGGGTACGTGCCCGAGATCAGGCCTGGCCAGATCTACGGCTACCGGGTGCACGGACCTTATGCGCCGGACGAAGGCCATCGCTTCAATCCGAACAAGCTGGTGCTCGATCCTTACGCTCGCGCCCACATCGGTGAATTGAAGTGGGATCCGGCGGTATTCGCCTACAAGGTGGGCGACCCGGCGGCCGATCTCTCGTTCGACGAGCGCGACAGCGCGCCCTTCATGCCGAAGTGCGTGGTGGTCGATCCGGATTTCCACTGGCACAAGGAGCGGGTGTGGCGCCCGGTGCCCTGGGACCGGACCATCATCTACGAGACGCACGTGCGCGGCTTCACCAAGCTCCACCCCAAGGTTCCCGAGCACCAGCGCGGCACCTTCTGCGGGCTCGCCAACGAGCACGTGGTGCAGTACGTCAAGTCGCTCGGCATCACGACCGTCGAGCTGTTGCCGGTGCACACGTTCGTCAACGACAGCTTCCTCCTGGAACGCGGCCTGACGAACTACTGGGGCTATAACTCGATCGGCTTCTTCGCGCCGGATCCGCGCTATGCCGCCGACCCGGCCAAGACGCTGCAAGAATTCAAGGAGATGGTGGCGCGTTTCCACGATGCGGGCCTGGAAGTGATCATTGACGTCGTCTTCAACCACACCGCCGAAGGCAACGAGCTCGGCCCGACCTTGTCCTTCAAGGGGATCGACAACGCTTCCTATTACCGGCTCATGCCGGACAAGAAGCGCTATTACATCAATGACACCGGCACCGGCAACACGCTGAATCTGTCGCACCCGGCGGCGATCCAGCTGGTGGCGGACAGCCTGCGCTACTGGGCCGAGGACATGCACGTCGACGGCTTCCGCTTCGACCTGGGCACCATCCTTGCGCGCGAGCCGGGCGGCTTCGACACGCACAACGGTTTCATGAAGGTGGTGACGCAGGATCCGCTGCTCGCCAAGGTGAAGATGATCGCCGAGCCGTGGGACTGCGGTCCCGGCGGCTATCAGGTCGGGGGCTTCCCACCGGGATGGGCGGAGTGGAATGACAAGTTCCGCGACACCGTGCGGGACTACTGGCGCGGCGAAGCCCCGCCGAAGGCGCTGGCGCCGCGGCTGTGCGGATCGCCCGGCGAGTTCCGCCGGCGCGGGCGCCAGCCCTGGGCAAGCGTGAATTTCATTACCGCCCACGACGGCTTCACCCTCAACGACCTCGTGAGCTACAACGACAAGCACAACGAGGCGAACGGCGAGGAGAACCGCGACGGCCACTCGCACAACCGCTCGTGGAACCACGGCGCCGAGGGACCCGACGTCGAGGAGCCGGTGCGCGCGCTGCGCAAGCGCCAGATGAAGAACCTGCTCGCGACGCTTCTCCTGTCGCAGGGCACCCCGATGCTGCTCGCCGGCGACGAGTTCGGCCGCAGCCAGCAGGGCAACAACAACGCCTACTGCCAGGATAACGAGATCTCGTGGGTGCACTGGAACCACGACGACCGCGAGCAGCGCCTCATCAATTTCGTGCGCAAGCTCACCGGGCTGCGCGAGAAGTATCCGATCCTGCGCCGCGCGCGCTGGCTGACCGGCGAGTACAACGAGGAGCTCGAGGTCAAGGACGTCACCTGGATCAACACCGCCGGCGAGGAGATGCGCCAGGACCAGTGGGACGATCCCCATACGCGCGTCTTCGGCATGCTGCTCGACGGCCGCGCGCAGGAGACCGGCATTCGGCGCCGCGGCGAGCTCGCGACGCTCCTCATCATCTTCAATCCCTGGCAGGACGTGGTGAAATTCAAGCTCCCCGCCGCCACCGGGGGCAGCGCCTGGACGCTGCGCGCCGACACCAACTTCCCCGACGCGGTCGAAGAGCCGCAGTTCGCCATCGGCCACGAGTACGAGGTGACGGCGCGCTCGCTGCTTCTTTTCCAGCTCACCTGAAGTGAAGAACGGCGCCGCGTCCGCAATCGGGTTGCTGATCGCGGCTGGGGTGCTCTATCTCGCGCGCGACGTGCTGATTCCCTTCGCGCTCGCGATCCTGCTCGCCTTCCTGCTCGCGCCGGCGGCGCGCCGCCTCGAGCGCTTCAAGCTCGGCCGGGTGCTCTCGACGGTCATCGTCGTGGTGTTCGGCTTTTCGTTGATCGGCGCTGTGGGATACGTCGCGGGAACGCAGGCGGTCTCGCTCGCCGCGAAGCTTCCGGAGTACCGCAAGAACATCAGCGCCAAGATCCGCGACCTGAAAAAGCCGGGCGAGGGCAAGATCGCGCAGGCGCAGAAGGCGCTCAAGGACCTGGAGAAGCAGGCCGATCCCACGCCGCGGCCGCCGCTGCAGGTCACGCCGACGCCCCAATCGCCGTACGGACAGCTGCTGGAATTCGTCACGCCGTTCGCCAAGCCGCTCGGCACGGCGCTCGCGGTGATCGTGTTCACGATCCTGATGCTGCTGCACCGCGAAAGCATGCGCGAGAAGCTGATCGGCCTGATCGGGCCGCGGCGAATCAACGTCGCCACCCAGGCGCTCGACGAGGCTTCCTACCGGGTGAGCCGCTACCTCTTCATGCAGCTTGTGGTGAACGCGTGCTTCGGCATCCCGTTCGGCATTGCGCTCTATTTCATCGGCATTCCGAACGCGGCGCTGTGGGGGCTGCTCGCCACCTTGCTGCGCTTCATTCCGTACGCCGGCGTGTGGATCGCGGTGGCGATGCCGCTGGTGCTGGCGTTCGCGATCTCCGACGGCTGGTCGCAGGTCGCGTGGGTGGCGGGGGTGTTCCTCGCCCTGGAGCTCATTCTCATCAACATCGTCGAGCCGCTGGTCTACGGCCGCAGCGCCGGGCTCTCGCCGATCGCCGTCATCCTGGCGGCGCTCTTCTGGACCCTGCTGTGGGGGCCCGTCGGCCTGCTGCTTGCGACCCCCCTCACCGTGTGCGTCGCGGTGATGGGCCGCTACATGCCGGAGCTCGGGTACCTGAACGTGATCCTCGGCGTCGAGCCGGTGCTCTCAGCGCCGGCGCGCTTCTACCAGCGCCTGCTCGCCATGGACGAGGACGAGGCCGAGGACCTCGCCGAAGACTTCGCCAACGAGAAAGGCCTGCTCGCGCTCTATGACGAGATGGTGATTCCGGCGCTCGCGCTCGCCGAGCAGGACCGCCATGCGCACACGCTGGAAGAGCAGCGCGAGCGCTTCATCTTCGACACCGTCCGCGGACTGGTGGAATACCTGGAAGACCGCCGAAGGAAGGAGGGCGAACCCGCGGACGAGGTCGAGGCGAAGCCGAAGAACGTGGTGCACCGGCCCGCGCCGCCGCTCTGCATCCTGGCCGCGCGCGACGAGGCCGATCACGTCGCCGCCCTGGTGCTTGCGCGCATGCTCGAGGCGCCCGAGTTCAATCCTCAGCTGACCGCGTATCCGCGCCCGGCCGAGACCCTGGAGCAGATCGAAGCGAAAGCGTGCAAGGTCGTGTGCATCTCGGCCGTTCCCCCCCACGCCGCGGCCCACGCCGGGCAGCTTTGCAAGCGGCTCAAGCACCGCTTCCCGGAGGTCAAGGTTATGGTCGCCCTGTGGGCCGCGGAGGGCTCGGACAAGCTCGAGTCTCGCCTGCGCGACGCCGGCGTCGATGTCGTGGTTACGCGGCTCGGCGACGCTGTCGAGCAGCTGCGCCAGCTCACCGTCCCGCGCGCGCTCGCCACGCAGAATCCGGGACAGAACCCGATTCCCCGCCGCAGGGCGAGGTCAGACCCCTAGTTCGAATGAAGACCCGGCTGCCGCTCGTTGCGCTCGCCACGGCCGGCCTTACGCTCGCGGCGGCAATCGTCGCCCTGAATTTTACTCATCGCGAGAAGCGAATCGGGCAGCGAATCCGCCGCCTCTACTCCGCCGGCGATCCGGACTTCGGGCGCGCGATGGGCGTGTTGCTCGGACCCGCAATCGTCGGCGGCAACCGCGTGGAGGTGCTGTTGAATGGCCACCGCATCTTCCCGGCCATGCTCGCCGCCATCCAGGACGCGCGCACGAGCATCAACTTCGAGAGCTTCATCTACTGGTCCGGCACGGTCGGCAGGCAGTTCGCCGACGCGCTCGCCGAGCGTTCGCGCGCCGGCGTGAAGGTGCACGTGCTGCTCGACTGGATCGGCAGCAACAAGATGGATCCGGCGCAGCTCGACGAGATGGCGCGCGCCGGCATAGAAGTTCGAAGGTTCCACCAGCTTCACTGGTACAACCTTGGACGAATGAACAACCGTACCCATCGCAAGGTGCTGGTGGTGGACGGCCGGGTGGGTTTCACGGGCGGCGTAGGCATCGCCGACCAGTGGGCCGGCGATGCGCAGGACCCGGATCACTGGCGCGACACGCATTTCCGAGCCGAGGGACCGGTGGTCGCGCAGATGCAGGCCGTGTTTCTCGACAACTGGATCAAGGCCACTGGCGCGGTCCTCCACGGGCCCGACTATTTCCCTGCGCTCAAACGGACGGGCCCGAGCTCGGCGCAGATGTTCAGCAGCTCGCGCTCGGGCGGCAGCGAGAGCATGCAGCTCATGTACCTGCTCGCGATCACGGCGGCGCAGCGCTCGATTCACTTGTCGACGGCATACTTCGTGCCGGACCGGCTGACGCTGCATACGCTTGCCGACGCCCTGAGGCGCGGGGTGAAGGTGCAGATCATCGTGCCGGGAGAGCACGCGGACGCCGAATCCGTCCGGCGGGCATCGCGCGCCCGCTGGGGTGCCCTGCTCGGGGCCGGCGCGGAGATCTACGAGTATCTGCCGACGATGTATCACTGCAAAGTGATGATCGTCGACTCGCTCCTGGTGTCGGTGGGCTCGACCAACTTCGACAACCGCTCCTTCCAGTTGAACGACGAGGCGAACCTGAACGTCTACGATGCCGGGTTCGCCGAGCGGCAGATCGGAATCTTCCAGGACGATCTGGCGCGCTCGCGCCGCGTCAGCCTGCAGGAATGGAACAACCGGCCGCGCTCCGAGAAGCTCTGGGAGCACGCGGCATCCCTGCTCGGATCGCAGATGTAGACGTTCCGGCAGCCGCCGGTGCCGGGACTTTTCCGGTCCGGCTACAATCGCCGGCAGGGGAGCTCATGTCGGGCATCACTCGGCTGCACGATGCAGTGAGGGGCGGCGGTCTTACAGGCAAGGCCGGTGCGCAAGGGCAGTGGCAACGCTTTTTCCAACGCGACGCTGGAGGATTGGCGCCGATGCGTCGAGCCGCTTCGCTGCTGATTCTTGCGCAATGACATGAAGCTCGCCGCGCAGATCGCCGCCGCGCTGGTCGGGTTGCTGCACGTGTACTTCATGGTGCTGGAGATGTTCCTCTGGGACCGGCCGTTCGGGCGCCGCAGCTTCGGGCTGACGCCCGAGTTCGCCGCGGCCTCGAAGTCGCTGGCGGCGAACCAGGGCCTCTACAACGGCTTCCTCGCCGCCGGTATCGCCTGGGGACTGTCGCTCGGCGACGCCGGCCGCGCGGTGACGCTCTTCTTCCTCGCCTGCGTGGTGGTCGCGGGGATCTTCGGCGCGGCCACCGTCAGCCGCAAGATTCTGATGGTGCAGGCGCTTCCCGGTGCCATCGCGCTGGTGCTCGCCTGGCTCGCCCTATAGGGCGGGCCTGCGAAAGAGGCTTGTCGCAGGCGCTTTGCTTTCTGTACAGTGGCCCGTCCACACGGAGGAGGTTCCATGAAGCGCGCTTTCATTACGATCATCTTTGCAATCGGCGCTTTCCCGTTTGCTGCGCTTGCGCAAGATAAGGTCATCCGGGTCGGCGTGCTGATGCCGATCTCGGGGCCCGGCTCGTACTTCGGCGTGATGGGCAAGGAGGGGATCGACCTCGCGCTCGAGCAGGTGGCGAAGTCGAACCTCAACGGCTACCGCCTGCAGGTGCAGTACGAGGACTCGGCGTGCAGCCCGCTGCAGGCGACCAATACCGTGAAGCGCGTGCTCGACCAGTTGAAGCCGCATATCGTGATCGGCGAGGAGTGCTCCGACGCCTCGCTCGCGATCGCGCCGATCCTCGAGCAGGCCAAGGTGGTGCAGCTGAACGCCGGCTCGGTGACCATGAAGCTCACCGAGTCGGGCTACAAGTACGTGTTCCGCATCTTCCCGAACGCGGAGCAGCAGAGCGCGCCGCTCGTGAAGGTGGCGCGCGAGAAGCTGAAGGCGCAGACCGCGGTGATCCTGTACGAGAAGACCAACGCCGGCAACGACAACGCCGAGGGCT
This sequence comes from Burkholderiales bacterium, assembly GCA_035577785.1. Classification (GTDB taxonomy): domain Bacteria; phylum Pseudomonadota; class Gammaproteobacteria; order Burkholderiales; family SG8-39; genus SCGC-AG-212-J23. The sequence goes on from DATLUZ010000190.1 coordinate 9,654, forward strand.
TCGAGAAGCCGTTCGTCGCCGCGGGCGGCAAGGTGCTGGCGAAGATCGACTTCGGCCGCGACGTCAACGACTTTACCGCCATCGCGACGCGGATCGCTTCGCTCGGCAAGGTCGACGTGCTGCCGACCTTCGCGCTCGAAGGCCAGCAGGTGCGCCTGTCGCAGGCGCTTGCGCAGGCGAAGGTGGTCAAAGGCGGCGGCGGGCCGGGCGTGCAGATGGGTTCGATCTGGCTGCCCTTCGGCTACGACCAGAAGGCCGGGCAGGCGTCGGTGGGGTATGTGCGCATCGTGCAGTTCGACCCGAACGAGAAACGCAAGGTGGTGCAGGATTTCGTCAAGGCCTTCCAGGCGAAATACGGCGCGGACAAGACACCGACGCACATCAACGCGCACGCCTTCGACACGATCCTGCTCGTCGCCGAGGCGGTGCGCCGCGGCGCGAAGGACTCCGAGACGATCCGCGAGCAGTTCACCAAGTTCAAGGACGTCGAGGTCACCACCGGCAAGATCAGCTTCGACAAGAAGGGCCAGAACTCCGACCTGTCGGTGGTGCATTTCGTCGAGACCCAGCCCGATCTCTCCTGGAAAGGCATGAGCTGGCAGTAATCCTCTAGGTGACGGACCTCCTGACGCTCGTCGTCCAGCAGTCCGTCAACGGGGTCTACCTCGGCTGCCTCTATGTGATGGTGGCCCTGGGGCTCACCCTGATCTACGGGGTGCTGAACCAGATCAATTTCGCGCACGCCGATTTCGTCACCGTCGGCGCCTTCACCGCCTTCTTCACCGCGACCCGCTTCGCCACCAAGGCGCTCGGCATGCCGGACACCGGCGCCTACCTGCTCTCCCTGTTTGCGGCCCTGGGAGCGGGCGCGCTCCTCGGCTGGCTCGTGAGCGCCGCGGTGTTCGCGCCGTTGCGCCGGAGCGGTGCCGACGAGCTGCGACCGCTCATCGCCACCATCGGCGTGTCGGTGCTGCTCGAGAACGGCCAGCTCGCGCTCTTCGGCCCGATCCCGTACCAGTTCGACTCGCCGCTCGGCCGCCAGACGATCAGGATGGGTTCGATTTTCTTCAGTGCACAAAGTGCATTGGTCGTGATCGTCTCGGTGGCCGCGATTGCCGCGCTCTACGCCTTCATGCGCTTCAGCTTCATGGGCAAGGCGCTGCGCGCCGTGGCGCAGGACCGCGAGACCGCGGGCCTCATGGGCATCAACGAGAACCTGGTGATCGCGCTCACCATCGTGATCGCCTCGGCGCTCGCCGGCGTCGCCGGGGCCCTGCTGGGTCCGGTGGTGGTGCTCACGCCCTTCACCGGCGGCTCGCTCATCGTCAAGGCGTTTGCCTGCGTCATCATCGGCGGCTTCGGCAACATGGAAGGCACCATCATCGCGGGGCTTCTCGTCGGCATCATCGAGGCTTTCACGGTCCAATACCTCGGATCGGGCCTCATCGACCTGGTCGTGTTCGCGATGCTCCTCCTGATGCTGGTGATCCGGCCGACCGGGCTCATCGCCGAACGCAAGGAAGAAAACGTTTGACCTCGGGTTTGACAGGCAGGAACAGGATCGCGTTCCTGATCGCCGCTGTCATGATCGCCGCCGCCCCATGGCTGCTCGGTTCCGCGTACTGGCGCGGCATTCTGGTGCTGTGCGCGATGAACGTGCTGCTTGCGCTGTCGCTCAACCTGGTGATGGGCTACACCGGCCAGTTGAACCTGGGCCAGTCGGCGTTCTTCGGCATCGGCGCCTATGTCTCGACCATCCTGATCAAGACTTATGGCTGGAACTTCTGGCTCGCCGCCGGCGCGGCGGTCGCCGCGGCGGGGCTCGTCGGTGTGGCGCTCGCCGCGTTTGCGGTGCGGCTGCGCGGGCACTACCTGGCGATTGCCTCGCTCGGCTTCGCCGTCATCACGTATCAGGTGCTGGTCAACTGGGAGAGCATGACGCAGGGCGTGCGCGGCATCTACGGCATCCTGGCGCCGGTGCCGGACACCGTGGCGCTCTTCTATCTCGTCGCCGGCCTCGGCCTGGTGGTGTACTTCCTCCTCGACAACCTGGTGCGCTCCCCGGTCGGCGACACGCTGCGCGCGATCCGCGAGGACGAGGTGTCGGCGGCCGCGCTCGGTGTCAACGCCGCCGTCTGGAAGGCCTTCGCTTTCGGCCTGGGCGCCGCGATCGCCGGCCTTGCGGGATGCTTCTATCCGGGCTTCGTCGGGACCCTTGTTCCCGACGCCTTCGGCATCGTCGAGTCGTTCACCATGATGGCGATGGTGATCGTCGGCGGCATGGGCACGATGATCGGGCCCGTGATCGGCGCCGTGGTGCTCACCTTCCTGCCCGAGGTATTGCGCGACTTCGGCGAGCTGCGCCTCATGATCTACGGCGTCGCCCTTACCCTGGTGGTGCTTTTCATGCCGGGTGGGATGGTCCAGGCATGGGCTTCCTTGAAGAACAAGATCGCATGAACGCCTTCCTCCGAGCGGAAAGGCTGCACAAGAGCTTCGGGGGCGTGCGCGCCGTGCACGACGTTTCGGTCGACGTCCCGCAGGGATCCATCTTTGCGCTGATCGGTCCCAACGGCGCCGGCAAGTCGACGCTGCTGAACCTGCTCTCCGGCATCTACCAGCCGGATTCAGGTTTTCTTCAATTGAAGGAAGCGAATCTCGTGGGCTTGCCCGCGCACGCGCGCGTCCGCCTCGGCATCGCCCGCACCTTCCAGAAGATCCGCCTCTTCAAGCAGCTCACCTTGCTCGAGAACGTCCTCGCGGGATTCCACATCCACCAGGACCTGCCGCTGTGGAAGTGCTTCCTTCCCGGTGCGACGGGGCGGTTCCGCGACGAAGCGATGGAGCTCCTGTCTTTTGTCGGTCTTGGAAACAGGGCAACGGATCGGGCGGGGGCACTTCCGTACGGCCAGCAGCGCATGCTCGAGATCGCCCGGGCGCTCGCCACGCGACCGAAGCTCTTCATGCTGGACGAGCCTGCCGCCGGCCTGAACGCCGCGGAGGTGGGGTTCCTTCTGAAAAGACTGGAGAACATCAACAAGGAACGAAACGTGACCGTCGTCGTGGTCGAGCACAACATGGACCTGGTGATGAACGTGGCGCAGCGCGTACTCGTCATGGACCATGGCTTGCGGCTCGTCGAAGGCACGCCGCGCGAGGTGCAGGCGAACCCGCGCGTGATCGAGGCCTATCTCGGAGGCGAGTTTGCTGCTTGAAGTGGAGAGCCTGGAGCTCGCGTACGGCGAGATCGCCGCGGTGAGCGGCGTGTCGTTCCAGGTCGCCGAAGGCGAGATCGTGACCCTGATCGGCGCCAACGGCGCGGGCAAGAGCACCACCATGCGCGGCGTTGCGGGCTCGATGTCCTCCAGGAAGGGAAAGATTCTCTTCGATGGGGTCGACGTGACCCGGCTGCCGGCGCACGCGCGCACGGCGGCCGGCATCGCGCTCGTGCCCGAGGGCCGGCGCGTGTTCCCGGCGCTCACCGTGCGCGAGAACCTCGAGATGGGCGGCTTCAAGTACCGCAAGGACCGGAAGAAAGTGGATGCGCTGATCGAACGCGCCATGGGCAGCTTTCCGCGCCTGCGCGAGCGCGCCTCGCAGCCCGCCGGCACGCTTTCGGGGGGCGAGCAGCAGATGCTCGCGCTTTCGCGCGCCCTCATGTCCGAGCCGCGCCTGCTCTGCATGGACGAGCCCTCGCTCGGCCTGGCGCCCATCGTCGTGCAGGAGATCTTCAGGAGCATCCGCGCAGTGAACGCCGCCGGCACCAGCATCCTCCTCGTCGAGCAGAACGCGCGCTACGCCCTCGAGACCGCGAGCCGGGGCTACGTGCTGCAGACCGGCGCGATCATTGCTTCGGGCGCCTGCGCGGACCTCAAGCGGGATGAACGCGTAAAGGAAGCTTACCTCGGGAGAAAATGATGAATTCGCTTCAGGGCAAAGCTGCGATCGTCACCGGCGCCGGGGGCGGCATCGGCCGCGCCATTTCCATCGCCTTCGCGCAGGCCGGCGCCAAAGTCGCCTGTGTCGATTTGAATTTGGACAAAGCCGAGGAAACCGCCAGGCTGGGAGGGGAGGACAGCGTCGCGATCAGGTGCGACGTGTCTTCCGAATCCGACACCAAGGCCGCTGTCGAGCGCGCGGCAAACGGTTTCGGGCGCGTCGATATCCTGCTGAACGGCGCGGCAATGACCGACCCGAGCGCGACGGTGCTCGAGCTCGACCTCGCGGCGTGGAACAAGGTCTTCGCCACGAACGTCGGCGGCGCCTTTTTGATGAGCCGCTGGGCGATCCCGCACATGGCGGCGGCAGGCGGCGGCTCGATCATCCACATCGCGTCGCAGCTTGGCACGGTCGGCACCCCCGGCCGGGTGGCCTATTGCTCCACCAAGGGCGCGCTCATCACCATGGCCAAGGCCATGGCCGCCGACCACGCCGCGCAGAAAATCCGCGTGAACGCGCTTTCACCCGGCGCGGTGGAAACCGACCGCATGCTGCGCTTCGGCTCGATGGACAAGGCGCGTGCGGCGCTCGGCCCCAAGCACCTGATGCAGCGGCTAGGCCAGCCGCGTGAGATCGCTCAGGCGGCGCTCTTTCTCGCCTCCGACGCCTCGAGCTTCATGACCGGCTCCAACCTTCTCGTCGACGGCGGCTACAACGCCATCTGAGCTCGGCTATCTCGCGCTGCTGATCGGCACGCTGCTGGAGGGCGAGACCATCGTCTTCCTGGCCGGCCTCGCCGCGCACCACGGCTATCTCTCGTTTCCCGCGGTCGTGGCGATCTCGGTCGTCGGCGGCTCGATCGCCGACCAGATCCTGTTCTTCGTCGGCCGGCGCTACAGCGAGCGCGTGTTCGCGCGGTTTCCCGGCGTCGCGGCCCGTGTGCCGCGAGTGCAGGCGCTGGTCAGGCGCTGGGACCTGCTCGCCATCATCGTCGCGCGTTTCCTCTATGGCTTGCGCTTCGCCGCGCCCATCGTGATCGGAAGCTGCGGCATCCATCCGTGGCGCCTTGCCTTCCTGGATCTGATCGGCGGTGTGATCTGGGCCTTGGTGGTCGCCGGCCTGGGCTACTTCGCCGGCGAGGCGATTCAACTTTGGGCCTGGCGTTTCGACCTGTCCGACGTCCTGTTCCTGATGGCGATCGTCCTCGTCGCCGGCACCGCCTGGAACGTCATCCGCGCCAGCCGGGCGCGCTAGAAGCTAAACGACACGCCCGCCACGAGGTGGTGCGTGTCGAGGTCGAACTTGGTCGGCACGCGCGCGCCGGTGATGGTGCCGGTGAGAACCGGCTCGGAATGGACGTGCGTGAACCGGTATTCCCCGAAAAGCGCCGCGGTGGGGCTGAGCTGCCACCAAAGGCCCGTGCCGACCTTGTACCCGGTCGTCGTATCGGTGGCAGGCTCGTTGGTCAGCTCGCCGTTCTCCCTGTTCGTGACCTTGATCCTGAAGACGGCCGGGCCGGCGGTTGCGTACGCTTGGGCCCTTCCCCTGGCGTATCCGGGGCTCGCAAGGAATCCGTAGCGCACACGGACCAAATCCAGGGCGACCACGTCGGCCGAGAAGTCGATCGCCCTGAGGGTCGCGGGAGCGGTTGTTCCGGAGATCGTGAGATTTACGGTCTGAGTCGGCACGTCGGCCTTAAAGCGAAAAACGTCTATGCCCACGCCGTACCAGGGAGCCGAATCGAACCAGTAGCCGGCACGCGCGCCGAAGACTCCGGACTGGTCCCACTTCACGTCGTGGAAGGTGTGGTTCGCCGGCCCGGTCGGCGAGCCGATCACCATGAGGATGTCGCTGCGCGGCGTATAGGCGACCCCGCCGTACAAGTCAGCGAACCATTCCGCGCGGGCGTGATTCGCAACTGCGGAGAGCAGAATGCAGACCGCCGCCAGCCGAATTGTTTTCCCCTTGCGCATCGGTCCGTGTCAGTGCGGGAACGGATAACAGGCTATTCCGGCTCGATGCCGGCCGCCTTGAGCACGGCCGCCATGCGCGGCCCCTCCGCTTTCGCCCGCTCGAACACATAGCCGGGCGTGCTGTGCTCGGGGGAGACGCCGAGGCTCGCGTACTTCTCGAGCACGTCGGGCAGCTTCACGATGCGACCGAACTCGGCGTTCAGGCGGCCGACGATCGCCGCGGGCGTTCCCTTCGGCGAGAGCACCGCCCACCACACCGCCGAGTCGTACCCCGGCACGCCGGCCTCGATCATCGTCGGCACGTCGGGCAGCACCGCCGCGCGCTCGCGCGTGGTCACGGCGAGCGGACGCAGCCTGCCCGCGCGGATGTGCGGCAGCGCCGGGACCATGTCGGAGAACACCATCTGCACCTGCCCCGCGACGAGGTCGGACACCGACTGCACCGTGCCCTTGTACGGCACGTGGATGATGTCGACGCCGGTCGCGGCCTTGAACATCTCGCCCGAGATATGCGACTGGATGCCCTTGCCCCCCGAGCCGAAGTTGAGCCTGCCCGGCTGCGCCTTCGCAAGCGCGATCAGCTCGCGCACGCTCTTCGCCGGCACCGACGGATGCACCACCAGCACCTGCCCCGCGCTCGCGATCATCGAGATCGGCGCGAAGTCCGTGAACACGTCGAAGGCTTGGTGCTTGTACAGGTAGAGGTTGTTCACGAGCGTGCTCGAGCTCGTGATCACGATGGTGTAGCCGTCGGGCGGCTGCTTCGCCGCGTACTCGTGGCCGATGGCGGCGGCCGCGCCCGGGCGGTTTTCAATCGTGACCGGCTGGCCGAGGCCCTCGGCGAGCTTCGCGCCCAGCAGCCGGCACAGCACGTCGCTCGACCCGCCCGGCGGGAAGGGCGCCACGAACTTGATCGGCCGGTTCGGATAGGGCTGCGCGTGCGCGATGCCGGCAAACGCGGCGATTGCTACTGCGAGGACCAGGCTTCGTCTCATGGCGATCGAGTCCAACGAGTTAGATGGGTGTCGCGAGCAGCGACGGAATCAGGCCGGTGTCCGCGACAACAGTCACCGACTTGAGGCGTGCCGCGCCGCCTTCCACAAACGCTTCGACGCGGTAACGCCCCACGCTGAACAGCCGAGACGCACCCTCGAGCTCCGTCTGAAAGAGGCTGTAGGAGACGTCGAGACGCCAGGTCGATCCGTCATTCCCAGTGAAGCGCAAAGGCCCGAGGACGTGCCGGTCATAGTGCAGGTTGTAGAGGTTGACGTGCCGGTACGACTCGACCCGGTCGCGCAGCATGTTCTTGTTGTCGCACCACATGAGGATGTTGGGCAGGCCCTGCTCGACGTTCTCGCGCGTGACGACCTTGTAGTCGCAGGCCTCGTCGAACAGGGCCACCCAGTCCTCGAGCCGATCCTCGTCGATGGCCATGGCGTACTCCGCCATCAGCGCGGTAAGCGTTTCGCGCACGTCGGCCGGGACGTTCAACGGATCGCGCCCTCAGGCTCGACGCCCATCAGTTCGGCCCAGTAGGACCAGAAGCCGCGGATGGGGCTCTCGGTGACGCGGTGGGCGAGGTCGCGCAGCGCGCCGCGGCCGCCCATCTCGACGACGGCGCTCGCCTCGCCGGCGCTGCGCGTCGCCTTCTGCACCACCTCGATCGCCTCCCCGTCCTCCATGCTGACGAAGCCGGCGGGGCCGACCAGGTTCGACGACATGAGCCGGTGGCGCGTCATGGCTTCGTCGTCGTCGGCATAGCCGAACACCGTCTGGAACACCTCGTGGGCGCCGACGCCCTTGGGCCGGATCTGGCGCGTGGCGATCGTGTTGTTGATCTGGATGAGGAGCGCGTTCGGGAACAGGGTCGGCGCCGCGAGATTCATGCTATCGGGGAACTCATTGGCAAAAGACAACAATTTTTTGTCTCTGAGCTGCATTCGATCCAACCGTGCCGCGGTATCGGCGTACGCGGCTTTCGCGTCTTCCTGCGTGTCGGTCGCGGCGTACGCATGATTCATGTTGTGGCGGTGGCGCCCATCCATCTTCACGCCGCCCTTCTGCGTGGCGCGGTCGACGCCGTAGGTGACGAAGAACTCGTGCAGCAGGCTCGCGTGGTAGGTGTCGCGCAGGTTCTCCGCGTAAAGCTTCCAGTTCCCATGGATGAGCTGGCGCGAATAGCCGAGGATTCGGATCGGGCGATTGAGGAAGCGCCTGACCATCCCGGTGCCGAACTCGCCGAGGTACTGCTCGAGCGGCTCGGCCTTTTCGGGCTGGAACGTACCGAAGAGCATCCCGGCGCAGCTCTCCACCTTCATTTTTCTCGGGGAATTGGACTTCAGGTCGAAATCCTCCGGCATGCCGCCTTCGCCCTTGAGTCCCTTGCGGAAGGGCAGGCCGGTGAGCTCGCCCGCGGTCGAATAGCACCAGCGGTGATAGAGGCAGACGTGGCGATCCGCGTTGCCGCGCAGCGTGCGTACGATCATCGCGCCGCGGTGCGAGCAGCGGTTCACGAACGCGTGGCTGCTTCCGTCCTTGTGGCGCGACACGACGACCGGGGTATCGCCGACCCAGGTGGTGCGAAAGTCGCCCGGGTTCGGCATCTCGGCCTCGAGGCAGAGATAGCTCCACGCCGGGCCGCGGAAGATGCGCTCCATCTCGAGCGCGTAGAGCTCTTCGTCGTGATGGAGGCGAAACGGGACCCGCGAATAGTCGTTTCGCGGCCAGCGCACTTCGGAAGTCATAGACCTAGTCCACCTTGACGTTGAGCTCCTTCACGATCTTGCCCCAGTAGGCATGGTCAGAGGCGAGCTCTTTCGAGAGGTACTCCGCCGAGGTGCCGGTCGGCGTCAGGCCGAACTCGCGCAGCCGGTTCTGCACCTCCTGCGTCTTCACGATCTTCACGATCTCGCTGTTCAGCCGGGCGACGATCGGGTCGGGCGTGCCGGCGGGCGCGAAGATGCCGTGCCAGGAGTTGCCGGTGGCGCCGTTCGGATCGAGGTCGGCACGGAACTCGGTGAGCGTCGGCAGGTCGGGCAGGGCCGGGATGCGCTCCGGGCCCGAGGTGGCGATCGCCTTGATCTTGCCCGCCTTGATGTTCGGGATGGCGGTAGTCGAGGCTTCGAGGAACATGTCGACCACGCCGGCGATCACGTCCGGACCCGGCACCGTCTTGTAAGGTACGTGCACGAGCTGGATGCCGACGCGGTTCGCGATCGTCTCCATGCCCACGTGCGGGTGCGAACCGGTGCCGTTCGAGGCGTAGTTGATCTTGCCGGGATTCTTCTTGGCGTAGTCGACCAGCTCCTTCATGTTGTTGAAAGGCGCCTTGTTCGTCGCGACGATGATGTGCGGCACCTGGAGGATCTCCACGACGGCCTTGAAGTCCTTCAGCGAGTTGAACTTGGCGCTCGGGTACACGTGCGGCACGATCGCCATCACGCCCTTGACCGTGAAGAGCAGGTTGTAGCCGTCGGGCGGCATGGTCGCGGCCACTTCCGCGCCGATCATTCCGCCGGCGCCCGGCCGGTTGTCGATGATCACCGGTCGCCCGAGCGCCGGGCTGAGCCGTTCTGCGATGAGACGCGCCACGATGTCCGGCGAGACGCCGGCGGCGTAGGGAAGGATCACCCTTACCGGGCGGTCCGGATAGCCGGCCTGTCCCCATGCGCTCGACGTGATCACGCAGGCAGTGAGTGCCGCGGCGGCAAACAAAACGCTTCTACGCTTCATGGGACTCTCCTCCAGGGCTGTGGTCGGTAGGTTAGCCCAGACCGGAACGATATTGGTCGAAACACGGATGGCCGCGCACCGTTGACCGCCCTGTCGCGGCGGCGTAGCGTGCCATCGGGAGGTGGACCATGCGCTTCGCTGCGTGGATCCGTGGTTCGTTCGCGCTCGTCTTTTTTGCGGTTGCGCACCGGCAATCCGAGACCACCGGGCAGCTGATCCAGGCCGGGGGCATCAAGGTCGAATAGAGCGGGCGCGCGATTTGCATCGCTTCCGGACCTCTCCTGAAAGGATCCGGAAATGAACGCTTCGGACATTTCGACGCTTGCCCACCAGCTTTTTGCGGCGCAAGGCGCCAAGGCCATCGCGGAAGCCGCGCAGAAGGCCGAGTCCTGCCGGCAGGCCGGAGATAGCGAGCAGGCGAACGTGTGGGAGCGTGTGGAAGGGGTCTTGCGCGAGCTGCGCGGTCCGCACCAGAGCTGATCTTCAGGGAGTGGAGTGCGCCTGCATCCACTCGATGAAATCGTCGGCGGCCGCCGCCAAATCGAAGCGCGGCGCCCAGCCGAGATCCTCGACCAGCCGACGGTTGGAGAACCGGGTGCGCGTGCCTGGAGCGAGCGGCACGACGTTGCAGCCTTCGCTCGATTCGCGCCAGCGGAACTTCGGGAAGCGCTTCTCGAGCAGCCCGCACCATTGCGGCAGCGCCCACGCCGCGCCGGTGCCGAGGTGGTACAGCCGATGCGAAGGCGACTCCGCGTCGAGGAGCGCGATGAGCGCGCTCGCCACCTCGGGGCCGTAGATGTAGTCGGTGGGTCCGAGCGGCGGAAACACTGCCTCGCCGCCTGCGGCCGCGATGCGCGCAATGACGGTCGGCGGGGAGAGGCGATCGCGCACGCCGGTCTCGTGCTCCCAGCGGCCGAAGGCCATGGCCAAGCGCCCGATGCGCACGTCGAGGCCCCACAGGGCCGCGAGGCGCAGGCAGCTTCGCTCGGCCGCGTACTTGGTGATCCCGTACATCGATTCGGGAACCGGGCGGTGACGCTCCTCGTCGAGCGGCTCGGCCACCCCGATTCCCGCCGCGCCGTAGAGAGCCCCAGTGCTCGCGTGAACGAAACGCTCGACTCCGAAATTTCTTGCTTCCTGAAGAAGGTTGAGCGTGCCGATGAGGTTCACCTCGGCGATGCGCCGCGGCTCGCGCGCGTCGCGCTCGGGGCCCGCCGTGATGGCGGACATGTGAACGACTTGCTTGATCTTGTTCTCCCGAAAAAGTCTTTCGAGTGAAATGCGATCGGTGACGTCGCCCTGAACGAAAACGGCCTTGGCGAAATCTCGCGGAGGCGCGCGCAAGTCGAAGATCAGCAGCTCGCCGCCGCGCTCGAGGAGCTGCTCGGCGACGTTCAGGCCGACGAACCCCGCGCCGCCGGTGAGCAGGATCATGGGCCTACGCTGTCCATGACGAGCATGTGGGTGTTACCAATGGTAACAACCCGATCGGACTTATGGAGCGCGGACGCTGTCTACCCATCAGGATGATTAGGCGCAAAGGAGCGCGGCTCTTCACGGTTTGCCTGCTGGCATTCGGTCTCAGCGGCATCGCTTACGCGCGCGGTGGGCATTCAGGCTCGGGTGGTTTTCACGGCTCGGGCGGCTTCCACCACTTCAGCGGCGCCCATGGATTCCACCACTTCGGCGGCCCTCATTTTCACAACCACGCGTTTATCGGCGGCGGGGTCGTCCTTGCGCCTTCTTTTTTCTACCCACCGCCCGTTTACGCAGATCCGCCGCCGGCGGTGCTATATGTCGAGCCTCCTCCGGCGAATTCGACGCCGGAACCCGGCTACTGGTACTACTGCCCGGACTCGAACCAGTATTACCCCTACGCCCAGCAGTGTCCGAGCGGTTGGCAGCCGGTCGCGCCGCAGCCACCTCCGTCGTAACAATTACTTCTTGTAGCCGAGGATCCCGGAAGAGAGCGAGCGCGGGTCGCGCTTTGCGGCGCGGCCCTCGTCGACCAGCGTGAAGAACTCGAAGAGCGCCCGGTTGAAGGCCTCGGGCTCCTCGATGTTGATGGTGTGGCCCGAGCGCGGCAGCACCAGCAGGCCGCAATTCGGAATGCTGCGCTTCATGAGGAGCGCGGGCTCGAGACAGGGGTCGTCCTCGTCGCCGGTGACGACGAGCGCCGGGACGTTGATCCGCTTCATGTCCTCGACCAGCTCGTAGAGCGAGGGCCGGCGCATCTGCACGCCGCGCATGGTGAGCGCCTGGCCGCGCGGCGAGTGCTCGGCGAGCTGCGCCGCGAACTCGGCCCAGCCGCGCGGGTCCTTGTTCTGGAACTGCACCCGGGTGGGGCCGAGGGCGTACCTCTTCGCCGCTTCGGCCCAATTGGCCTCGAAGGAAGCCGCGGCGCTCTCGCACTCGGCGCGGAACTTCTCCTTCTTGTCGGGCTCGGCGCCGTAGCCGCAGCCCGCGATGACGAGCGAGCGCGCGCGTTGCGGATAAGTGATGCCGAAATGCAGCGCGGCGAAGCCGCCCATCGAGAGGCCCACGACGTGGGCGCGGTCGATCTTCAGGTGGTCGAGGATCGCCAGCGCGTCGCCGCGCGCGATCGCCTGAGAATAGCGCTCGGCGTCGTCAGGGATGTCGGAAGGCGGGAAGCCGCGGGCGGCGTACGTGATGCAGCGGAAGTAGCGCGAGAAGAACCGCACCTGAGGCTCCCAGCTGCGGTGGTCGCCCGCGAACTCGTGGATGAAGATGAGCGGCGTGCCGGTGCCGGTCTCCTCGTAGTAGAGTCGGGTGCCGTCCCTGGCGTTCGCTTGTGGCATCGGAATTCTTCCTAGGCTAATACCGCGGTGAGGTCGATCTCGATGCGGCAGCCGGGCACCAGCAGCCCGCTTACCTGCACCGTGGTGCGCGGCGGCGGTGAAGGGAAGAACTCCTTCCACACCTGGTCGAAGTAGTAGAAGTCGTCGAGCTCGGTCAGGAAGACCTGCGACTTGACCACGTCCTTGAGATCGCAACCCGCGGCATGGAAGACGCTGCGCAGATTCTCGAGCACGTAGCGCGTCTGCTTCTGGACATGCGAGCCGTAGTAGGGGAATGCGGGATCCTGCCGCGCCTCAGGGGGAACTCCGGTCTTGTAATCGGAGGCGATCTGGCCGGCCGCGTACAGCGTCTCGCCGGCGAGAATGCCCTGGCAGTAATGGGCCATGGGCGTCGGCGTCGATTTGCCTTTGACGACTTCCCTCTTTGTTCTTGCCTGGACACCCCAGAGATCAATCTCGACCTTGCAGCCCGGGACGAGGAGCTTCCCGATCTGCACCGTGGTGCGCGGCGGCGGCGAAGGGAAAAACTCCTTCCACACCTGGTCGAAGTAATAGAAGTCGTTCAGGTCGGTGAGGAAGACCTGCGACTTCACTACGTCCTTGAAGCTGCAGTCCCCGGCTTCGAACACGCTGCGCAGGTTCTCGAGCACATAGCGCGCCTGCTTCTGGATGTTCGACCCGTAATAGGGGAACGCGGGATCCTGCTGCGCCTCGGATGGCACGCCGGTCCGGTAGTCGGAAGCAATCTGGCCGGCCGCGTACAGCGTCTCGCCGGCGAGAATGCCCTGGCAGTAATGGGCCATGGGCGTCGGGGTCGACTTGCCTTTGAGGACTTCCCGCCTTATTTTTGGTTGAACGGCCCAGAGGTCGATTTCGACTTTGCAGCCTGGCACGAGCAGGCCGCTCACCTGGACCGTGGTGCGTGGCGGCGGCGAGGGGAAGAGCTCCTTCCAGACCTGGTCGAAGTGGTAGAAGTCGTCCAGGTCGGTGAGGAACACCTGGGACTTCACCACGTCCTTCAGGTCGCATCCTCCGGCCTGCAGCACTTTCCGCAGGTTGCCGAGGATGTAGCGCGCCTGCTTCTCGATGTCCGAGCCGTAATAGGGAAACGCCGGATCCTGGCGCGCTTCCGGCGGCACGCCGGTTTTGTAGTCGGACGCGATCTGGCCGGCGGCGTACAGCGTTTCCCCCGCGAGCACGCCCTCGCAGTAGTGCGCCATCGGTGCCGGCGTGCCTGAGCCCTTGATCACCTCGCGTACCATGTGCGTCGAGACTTATCATAAGGCGGGAGGGCCATAAAGCGATGACGGCGAAACAATGGAGCGGCGCCGCAATCGAGGATGCGCTCGCGGCGCAAGGCATCGCCCTGGCGCCTGGGCGCGCCGAGCGCATCGCGCGGGCGCAGGAGGCCCTGCTCGGCGCGTCCGCGGCCGACCCGCTGCTCGCCATGCTCGAGTTCCAGGCCGACCCTTCGGGGTTTCTTCTCGCGCTGAGGAAGCAGGAGTGAGCGACCCGGCGCTTCTTTCGCTTGCGCAGGCGCGCGAGGTTCCTCCCGGCGAGCTGGTGCAGGCCTGCCGCGCCCGCATCGCGGAGTGGCAGCCGCGGCTCAACGCCTTCGTCGAGCTGGAAGAGAGCCGGACGACGGGCGTTCCGCTCGCGCACAAGGACATGTTCTACCGCGCCGGCCGGGAAGCGGCCTGCGGCTCGAAGATCCTGCGCGGCTGGATCCCGGGCGAGACCTCGGCGGCGCTGGAGCGCCTCGACGCCGCGGGCTTCGCCGACCTGGGCCGGCTCAACATGTCCGAGTTTGCCTACGGGCCCACGGGTCACAACGAGCACTTCGGCGACTGCCGCAATCCGTGGAATCCGGAGTGCGTTACCGGCGGCTCTTCCAGCGGCTCGGGCGCCGCGGTGGCGGCGCGGCTCGTGTTCGGCGCGCTCGGCTCGGACACCGGGGGCTCGGTGCGGCTACCCGCGGCGGCCTGCGGCATCACCGGCCTCAAGACCACCTGGGGCCGCGTGTCGCGCCATGGCGCGATGCCGCTTTCGCCTTCGCTCGATACCGTCGGCCCGCTCGCGCGAAGCGCAGAGGATTGCGCCATCCTGCTGCAAGCGATCGCGGGCTTCGACGCCAGGGATCCGCAGAGCTCGCGCGAGGCGGTGGACGACTACTTGCAAGATCAACGCAAGAGTCGAATTGCGATCTCGTCCGACTGGATCGAACGCAACGCCGAGCCGGAAGTCGCCGCCGCGGTGCTCGCGGCCGTGAAGACGCTCGAGCGCAATCCGATCGAAGTCGAGCCGCCCGACTTCGACACGCTTTCGGCGCATTGCCTGGTGGTGATGCAGGCGGAGGCGTCGGCACAGCACGCGAGGTGGATGCGTGAGCGTCCGGGCGACTACTCCTCGTCTGTGCGCGCGCGCCTCGAATCCGGTTTCGCCATTCCGGCGAGCCAGTACCTGGAGGTGCTGCGCCTGCGCCGCGCCGCGCTCGAGCGCTTCTGCGCGCAGACGCTCGGCGCCGCCGATGTCTACGCGCTGCCCGGCATCGCGATTCGAGTCCCGACGCGCGAGGAGACCGGGCCTAAAGGCGGCGAGCGCATGCCGCGCCTGCTCGCGGACCTCACCCGCCTCACTCGCTGGGTCAACTATCTTGGCCTGCCGGCGCTTGCGGTCCCATGCGGCTTCGATACGCGCGGCCTGCCGCTCTCGCTGCAGCTCGTCGGCCGGCCTTTCGCCGAGGCCACCTTGCTCGCCGCCGCACGCGCCTACCAGCGCGCGACCGACTGGCACCGCCGAGCGCCCGTCTGATGGCCGTTCGCGTCGTGCGCCTGGGCACGCCGAGGACGCCGGGCGAAGGCATGCGCCTGGGCACGGTCCGGCGCCCGCCGCGCGGAGTGAAGAAGGCGGACTTCGCCCGGCGCGACTACTACGATCTCTGGCTTCCGCTTCTTTCTCCTAGCCAAGTCATCGTCACGCGCGCGATGTCGCAGCCGTGGACCGACGCCCGCTGGGCGAAGTTCGAGCGCGACTATCGCGCCGAGATGCGCCGGCCGGTGCCGAGGGAGCTCATCGCCCTTCTTGCGCAGATGTCGCGGCACGTGAATTTTTCGGTCGGTTGCTACTGCGAGCGCAAGGACCGCTGTCATCGCTCGATCCTTCGGAAGCTCCTCGAGGAGGAAGGAGCGAAGATCGAAAGCAATGCATTCGACTGAAACCCCCTCGGAGTGGGTGCTGCGCTGGGCGCAGCTCGTCGAGCGCGGGCCAGTGCTCGACGTGGCCTGCGGCGCGGGGCGGCACGCCACTCTCTTCGCCGAGCGCGGCTTCGAAGTGTACGCGCTGGACCGCGACGACCAGGTGCTCCCCGGTTCGATCCATTTCGTGAGAGCTGACCTGGAAGACGGCAGTCCATGGCCGTTGCACGGGAAGCGCTTCGCCGCGATCGTGGTTACAAATTATCTTCACCGGCCACTTTTCCCGCGCCTCGTCGAGAGCCTGGAGCCGGGCGCGGTGCTCATCTACGAGACCTTCATGCTGGGCAACGAGCGCTACGGCAGGCCGTCGAATCCGAACTTTTTGCTGCGGCCGGGGGAGCTGCTCGAGGCATTTGCCACGCTCGGCGTCGTGGCGTTCGAGCAGGGAACGGTGGAGCGGCCGAAGAAGGCGGTGGTGCAGCGCATCTGCGTCATCCGGGAACCGGCCGGAAGCGTTAGAATCCCCGCATGATTACCGGCAGCCTGGTTGCCATCGTCACCCCGATGAAGTCGGGGGGAGGGCAGGACGGACACCTCGACTTCGGGGCCTTCAAGCGGCTGATCGACTGGCATGTCGAGGAGGGGACCGACGGCATCGTGGTGGTGGGCACCACCGGCGAGTCGCCGACGGTCAACGTCGACGAGCACAAGGAGCTGATCCGGGTCGCGGTCCAGCATTCGCGCGGGCGCATCCCGATCATCGCCGGCACCGGCGGCAACTCGACCGTCGAGGCGATCGAGCTGACCGAGTCGGCGAAGAAGGCCGGCGCCACCGCCTCGCTTTCGGTGGTGCCCTACTACAACAAGCCGACGCAGGAAGGCATGTACCGGCACTTCCGCAAGATCGCGGAGACGGTCGACCTGCCGATGATCCTGTACAACGTGCCCACGCGCACCGTCGCCGACATGCAGAACGACACGGTGCTGCGCCTCTCGCAGGTGCCGGGCATCATCGGCATCAAGGACGCCAGCGCGAACATCGAGCGCGGCACCGACCTCATCCGCCGCATGCCGAGGAACTTCGCCATCTACAGCGGCGAGGACGTCACCTCGCTCGCGCTGATCCTGCTCGGCGGCCACGGCGTGATCTCGGTCACCGCCAACGTGGCGCCGAAGCTGATGCACCAGATGTGCGCCGCCGCCCTGGTGGGCGACGTGAAGAAGGCGCGCGATATCAACCTCAAGCTGCTCATGCTGCACCAGCGGCTGTTTGTCGAGACCAGCCCGGCGCCGGTGAAGTGGGCGATGGCCGAGATGGGCCTGATCGAGAACGGCCTGCGCCTTCCGCTGGTGCCGATGTCGGAGAAGAACCAGAGCGCCGTGCGCGAGGCGCTGCACGAGGCTGGAATCGCACTTCCCGGCCTGCGGGTCGTGGAAGGACGCGCATAACATGTTCAGGGGCCGCGCCTAGGATGCGCCGGCTGGCGCTCGTCGCCGCGCTCGCCCTCGCGGGCTGCAGCACCTCGATGTTCGACAGCAACGTCGACTACAAGACGGCGTCGCAGCTACCGAATCTCGAGATTCCTCCCGACCTGACCGCGCCGCAGCGCGACGGCCGATTCCAGCTGCCCGAGCAGAAAACGGCGACGGCCTCGGGCTACCAGCAGGAGCGCAAGGAGCAGGGACGCACCGGCGCCGCCGGCGTGCTTCCGCAGGTGGAAAACGTCCGCCTCGAGCGCCTCGGCGCTGAGCGCTGGCTGGTCGTGCAGGAGCCGCCCGACAGGGTCTGGTCGACGGTGCGCGAGTTCTGGCTGGAGCGCGGCTTCCTGATCAAGCAGGAATCGCCCGAGGCGGGCGTGATGGAGACCGACTGGGCCGAGAACCGCGCCAACCTTCCACAGGACGGCATTCGGGGCCTCCTCGGGCGCTTCGCCGACAGCGTCTATTCGACCTCGCTGCGCGATAAGTTCCGCACGCGCCTGGAGCGCACGCCCGACGGCAATGGCACCGAGATCTACATCAGCCACCGCGGCATGGAAGAGGTCTACACGATCTCGCAGAACCGCGGCGAGGGCCAGACCGGCCAGACCTATTGGCAGCCACGCGCGGCCGATCCCGGGCTCGAGGCCGAGTTCCTGCGGCGCCTGATGGTGCGCCTGGGGTCGACCGAGGAGCGCGCCAAGCTGGCCGCGGCCGCCGCGCCTTCGCCCGACCGCGCTGCGATCGTGAAGTCGAGCGACGGGACGCAGGCGCTGCAGGTGAACGAGCCGTTCGACCGGGCGTGGCGGCGCGTGGGCCTCGCGCTCGACCGCGTCGGCTTCACGGTCGAGGACCGCGACCGCCAGAACGGCATCTACTTCGTGCGCTACGCCGATCCCGAGAGCGAGATGGCGCAGAAGAACAACGAGAAGGGCCTGTTCTCCCGCATCTTCGGCTCGAGCGACTCGAAAGTGAAGGCCGAGCAATACCGCGTGCAGGTGCGGCCGGAGAAGGAGAAGGAAGCGAGCACGGTGAACGTCCTGAACAAGGAAGGCGGCGCCGAGACCAACCCCACCGCGCAGCGCATCCTCGTGCTGCTCCACGAACAGCTGAAATAGCGTTGCTGCGTTTCGCTTCGCTCGCGAGCGGCAGCCGGGGAAACTGCCTGGTCGTGGAGGCGGGCGAAGGCGCCTCGCTCACCCGCGTGCTCCTCGACTGCGGGCTCAACCTCACGGATTGCGAGCGGCGGCTCGCGCGGCTCGGCCTCGCGCCGCGCGACATCGACGGCATGCTCGTGACCCACGAGCACGGCGACCACGCGCACGGCGTGTTCGACTTCGCCGCCGCCCACGACATCGTGGTCTACCTGACCTACGGCACCATGCTCGCGATGAAGGCCGAGGGCAAGGTGATCGAGGGCGTGCGCATGGTGTTCGTCAACGGCAGGCAGAGCGAAGCGCTCGGCGGCATGCAGGTGATCCCGTTCACCGTGCCGCACGACGCGCGCGAGCCGGTGCAGTTCGTGCTCTCCGACGGCGAGCGCAAGCTCGGGGTGCTGACCGACATCGGCACGCCGACCGCGCATGTCGCGCAGATGCTCTCGGGGCTCGATGCGCTGGTCCTGGAGTGCAATTACGACCGCGACATGCTGTGGAACGGCGCCTACCCGAAGTGGCTCAAGCAGCGTATCGCCGGCCCCTTCGGGCACCTCGACAACGAGGACTCGGCGCGGCTCATCGGCGCGCTCGACTGCTCGAGGCTCAAGCACGTCGTCGGCGCGCACCTCTCGCAGCAGAACAACCGTCCGGAGATCGTGCGCACTGCGCTCGCGCGCGCGCTGAACTGCGAGGAGAGCTGGATCGGCCTCGCCACGCAGGACGAGGGCTTCGGCTGGCGCAGCCTGTGAAAGGCTGAAGGTAGGGTGAAACAAAAGGGGTCAGAACAAATTGTTCTGCCCCTTTTTCCAGTGCGTTACTTCTTCTCGTCCTTCTTCTCTTCCATTGGCGCGGCGGGCGTCGCGGGCGCCGACGACGACCCGGAGGTCGACGGGCTGCTCGAGGGCGAGCTGGGCGCGGCGGACGACGACGACGGCGACGAGGACGAAGGTGACGAAGGCGCCGAGGACGAAGGTGCCATGCCCGGGGAGCCCGAGCTCGGGGCCTTCTTCGAAGCCGATTGCTCGCCGCATGCGGCGAGGGCAAGCGCGGCGGCGACCGCGATCAGCAGAGTTTTGGTCATTGCGGGTCCTTAAAGGGTTGGGGGCGCAATTTTAGGCTGCCCCGGATGAAATTTCACCCCTGAATTCGTCCCTGGACCGCTGGTTCGACTGTCAGAGCCCCAGGGTGCTGCTGGAAACCGCCGGGAACGAGGCGGCCCAGATCTCGTCGAAGCGTGCCCGCATCGCGAGCGCCTCGGTCTCGTCCCCGAGGCCGATGGCGCCGCGCCAGCGCGCCGCCACCGGCCGGCGCACGTAGTCGATCGAGTCGAGCACCAGGAAGGCATCCTGCAGCTCGCGGATCTCCTCCTGGGTGCGGTTGATCTGGATCGCGTGGCTGTAGCGCGCGAGCAGGCCCATCATGCGCGGGCACTCGCGCTGGAGGTGCTGCGGCTCATGCAGCACCAGGTAGAGCCGGCGCGTGCGGCTCGCGCGCAGAAAGCCCTCCAGGCGCGCGAGGCGCGCGACGTCGTTCAGCCGCAGGCCCGCGCCGTCCGGGTCGAACATGCGCAGCTCCCGGCCCGGGCGCTCGAGCAGGCGATCGACCGCGGCCTGGAAGCCCTCGCGAGTATCGAAGCTTTCGTACACCGCGTCAGCCATCGTGCTCCTCGCTTGTGTAATGCGCGTACCCTGCGCGGCACCATTCTGCGATCAGGCCCGCGAGCGGCGCAAGGAACGCTCTGTCGGCCCGGCGCCGGTCGGCGAGCTCGCGCAGGAGCCGCGGGTGGCGCACCGAGAGCGCCTCGCCGTTCACGAAGAAGCGCTCGCCGTAGTAGAGGAGCGAGGTCTTCGGATCGAGGCGAACCGTGGCGCCGCGCCCCGCGCCGGGCCGGAACACCACGTGGGGCTTGGGCGAGCTGAGGTAGCGGCCGAGGAAATCGATCACGTCGCCGCGCGACCAGCGGATGCGCGCGAGCGCTTTTTCGCTGAACCGGAGGAGCTCGCGCGGGATGCGCGCCGGCCGCGCTGCCGGGGCAAGCCGCGGGTCGCGGTACGCCGCATCGGGGAGGCCGCGCTCGTGCAGCCAGTCGAGAAACGCGGCGCCGAGCTCGGCGCCGCGCGGCGCGCGAAAGCCGATCGAGTAGGTGTAGCACTCGTCGAGCGCCACGCCGTCGTGCTCGATCCCTGGCGGAAGGTAGAGCAGGTCGCCGGGGTGCGCAATGTATTCTTTTTGTACGACGCGCCACCTGCGCCGGCCCGGCCCCTGCAGCAGGAACACGTCATAGGAGTCGACGTGCGGCCCGACCCCGCCGCCGGGCGTCGCGTAGCTCACCATCACGTCGTCGAGACGCGCCTGCGGAATGAACGCGAAGCGCCGCAGCAGCGCGTCGGCGGCGGCCACGTGCAGGTTGACGCCGGAGACGAGCAGCGTCGAGCGCCCTTTCTCGAGCCTGACCTTGTCGAAAGGTCCGTGGCGCGTTTCCCGCCGTTTGCCACGGCGTTCCACGATCCGGGATTCGACGTCGTCGTGCGCCGCAAGCCGAGCGAGCGCGCGCTTGCCGATCACGCCGCCGAAGCCTGGCAGCGCCTGCGGCACGAAAAGCGGGCGTTTTTGCCAATAACGACGCAGAAACGCGCGTGGCGAAAGTCCTCCCAGCAACTCGAGTGTCATCGACGCGGAATTATATGTAGCGCGCGAACTACACACCGCGCGCGCCACTTGTCAAAGCGAAAATGATTTGGCATAGAATCGGCGCACCATGCTGGAACCCGGACAGCCGGCGCCGGAATTCGAACTGCCCGATGCGGACATGCAGACGGTGGACCTGTCCACGTTCAAGGGGAAGAAGAACGTGGTGCTCTACTTCTATCCGAAGGACGGCACGCCCGGTTGCACGTTGGTCACCACCGACTTCTCCGACCACGAGGAGCAGTTCGTCAAGCACGACTGCGTGGTGCTCGGCGTGTCGCGCGACGACTGCCTGACGCACGCCGACTTCCGCGACCGCAACGGCGTCACCATCGGCCTGCTCTCCGACACCGAGGGCGAGGTGTGCCGCAAGTACGGCGTGATCCAGGACAAGCAGACCGAGGACGGCGGGCGGCGAGAGTGCCTGGTGCGCTCCACCTTCGTCATCGACAAGAAAGGCGTCATCCGCCACGCGGAATACGGCGTCAATCCCCGCGGCCACGCCGCGGAAGTCTTCGACCTGGTGAAAAGACTGCGGTCCTGATGCACGTTGGCCGGGACACGGTCGTCTCGCTGAAGATCCAGATGTACGACGCGCAGGGCGGCCTGCTGCACGCGCCCGAGGACCAGCATACCTACCTGCACGGCGGCTACGGCGGGCTGTTCGAGGCGCTCGAGCGCTCGATCGAGGGCAAAGGGCCGGGCGAGCAGGTGCGCGTGCAGCTCGAACCCGAGCAGGCCTTCGGCGAATACGACGCGGAGCTGTTGCGCGTCGAGGAGGCCGAGCGCTACGGCGAGGGACTCGAGGTCGGCATGGAGATCGAGGAGGACGAGCACCTGTACACCGTGACCGACGTGGCCGCGGGCAAAGTGGTGCTCGACGGCAACCACCCGCTCGCAGGAATCGCTTTACGGTTTTCGTGCGAAGTAATTAGCGTTCGGGCCGCCAGGCCCGAGGAAATCGAGCGCGGGGTATCATTGCCCTAGGGAAGGGGGCAATGCCGCGCACTGCCGCAACGATTCTGCTGCTCGCTTTTCTCGCGCCGCCTTGGCTCGCGTGCGCGCGCGCGTCCGAGATCACGGAGCGCGTGCTCAAAGTCCCGGTGAAGTTCGACGACATGTACCGCAAGACCATCGCGCGCGAGATCACGGTTACGGTCTTCGAGGAGCGCGGGCGCGCGCCGTATCCTTTGCTCGTCCTGAACCATGGACGCGCAATCAACCAGGCCGGTCGCCAGCGCTACGGGCGCGTGCGCCTTTCGGAAGCTTCGAAGTATTTCGCCTCCCTCGGGTATGCGGTCTGGGTGCCGACGCGGATCGGCTACGGCGTAAGCGGAACGGACGAAGACCCGGAATATAGCGGAGAGTGCGGCAACAAGGACTACCCGCCGGCGTACGCCGCCGCGACCGAGCAGGTGCTCCAGGTCATCGATTACGCCAGACGGCAGCCCCAGATCGACGGCTCGCGCATCGTTGCCGTTGGCCAGTCGTTCGGCGGCACGACCAGCATCGCGCTCGCGGCGCGCGGTCTGCCGGGGCTCCTCGCCACGGTCAACTTCGCCGGCGGCGGCGGCGGCAATCCCGACACGCGGCCCGGCAATCCGTGCGAGCCGTACAAGCTGGCCGAGATGTTCGCCGGCTACGGCAGGAGTTCGCGCATTCCGACGTTGTGGATCTACACCGAGAACGACCGCTACGCCGGCCCCAGGTACACGAAAAGCTGGTACGAGGCTTTCCGCGCCCAGGGCGGAGCCGGCGAGTTCGTGCTTCTCCCTCCATTTGGCGAGGACGGGCACTCGCTGTTCTCGCGGGGAATGCCGCTCTGGAAACCGATCGTCGAGCGGTTTCTGGTTGCCCAGGTTCCGACCAAGGAGATGAAAGCGCAATGAGAGCCCCGTTGCTCGCCGCGGCGCTGACCGTGGTTGCGATCGCTTCGATGCCGGCGTACGCGCAGAGTTATCCGAATCGCCCGATCCGCGTGATCGTGCCGCAGCCGCCCGGCGGCGGCTTCGATCTGGTCGCGCGCGTGATCGCCGAGCCGCTGGCAAGAGTGATGGGCAATCCGGTGGTGGTCGACAACCGTCCGGGGGCGGGCATGCTGCTCGGCACCGAAGCGGCGGCCAAGGCCGACGCCGACGGCTACACCATCCTGCTCGGCGCGAAGCCCAACCTCGCGTTCAACGCCGGCCTCTACGACAGGCTGCCGTACGACCCGCGCACCGATTTCGTGCCGGTGGGCATCGCTACTTTCAATCCGTACACGCTGGTCGCGCGCAACGATCTGCCCTTTGCTTCTTTAAATGAAATTCTTGCTTATGCAAAGGCGAATCCAGGCAAGCTGACTTACGCGAGCGCGGGCAACGGCACCGGCCAGCACATCACCGCCGCGGTGACGTTTCACCTCGCCGGGGTGCAGGTGACCCATGTGCCGTACAAGGGCGCGGCGCCGGCCTACCAGGACCTGCTGCCGGGACGCGTGGATCTCTTCTTCGACAACTCGGCCACCGCGCAGCCGCAGATCGAGGCGCGGCGCGTGAAGCCCATCGCGGTGTCGGGCACGGAGCGCCTCGCCGCGCTTCCCGACGTGCCGACGGTGCGCGAGAGCGGGCTCGATTTCGACAACGAGACCTGGATCGGCTATTTCGTGCGCGCCGGCACGCCGGCGCCCATCGTCGCGCGGCTGCGCGCCGATTTCGACAAGGTGCTCGCGATGCCCGAGATCACCGCGGGACTGGAGAAGCGCGGCTACCGCACGCCGCGCCTGTCGGGCAAGGACACGGAAGCCATGGTCGCGAGGGATATCGACAAATGGACGCAGTTGATCCGCAGCGCGGGCATCCGCGCGTCCGACTGAGGTCGCAACTGCAGTAATTTGTCACGCTGCGGCCTGCCGATTCTGCAAAAGTGCTCGCCGGAAACGCTTCTGCCTTGACGAAAGGGGGCGAGCGCACGGTACGCTTTCGGCAAAGGACACAGAAGCCATGGTCGCAAGAGACCTCGACAAATGGACACGGCTGATCTGCACCGCGAGCATCCGCGCGCCCGACTAAGCGAAACTCCGCGCGCCCATCCCGGCGAGCACCGCCGCGCCGCGATCACGCATCGGCGCGCCTCGGCGGCGC
The DNA here is from genome assembly GCA_035577785.1 of Burkholderiales bacterium. Classification (GTDB taxonomy): domain Bacteria; phylum Pseudomonadota; class Gammaproteobacteria; order Burkholderiales; family SG8-39; genus SCGC-AG-212-J23. Next base: position 33,757 of record DATLUZ010000190.1, read on the forward strand.
ACGCCGGGCTGCGCTATGTCACCGACGACCAGGGCGGCATCACGCGAAAGCGCGTCGGCACCGGCTGGGCCTACTACCTGCCCGACGGCGCGCGCATCACCGACCGGCGCGAGCGGAAGCGGATCAATTCGCTCGCGATTCCGCCGGCGTGGACGCAGGTCTGGATCTGCCCCGATCCCGCGGGCCACATCCAGGCCACGGCGCGCGACGCGCGCGGCCGCAAGCAGTACCGCTACCATCCGGCCTACCGCGACGCGCGCGACCACTCCAAGTTCCGCCACATGCTCGAGTTCAGCGAGGTACTGCCGACCTTGCGCGAGCGCATCGAGCACGACCTGCGCGCGCCCGACCACTCCAGGCGCCAGCTCCTCGCCACGGTGGTGCGCTTGCTCGACCGCACCCTGATCCGCGTCGGCAACGACGAGTATGCGCGCGAGAACAAGTCCTTCGGCCTGACCACGCTGCGCCGCCGCCACGTGAGCGTCAACGGCGAGACCGTGCGCTTCACCTTCCGCGGCAAGAGCCGCGTCGAGCACAGCATCATGCTCGAGGACCTGCGCCTCGCGCGCATCATCCAGCGCTGCCAGGACTTGCCGGGACACGAGCTGTTCCAGTACCTCGACGCGGAAAAGAAGCGCCAGGCGATCTCTTCCGACGACGTGAACGCCTACCTGCGCGAGCTCACCGGGCGCGACGTGACGGCGAAGGACTTTCGGACCTGGGGCGGCACCATGCTCGCGGCGGTGGAGCTGCGCGCGATGGGACCGGCCGCGAGCCGGCGCGAGGCCGACCGCAACATCCTGCGCGCCATCGACGCCGTGGCCGAGCGGCTCGGCAACACGCGGGCCGTGTGCCGCAAGTACTACGTGCATCCCGAGCTGCTGCGCGCCTACCTGATGGGCGACACGGTGCCGCTGCCCGAGGTGCCGGGGCGGCAGCGCGACCGGCGGCGCCACCGCGAGGCCGCGTCGCTGCGCCGCGACGAGATCATCGTGCTGAAGTTCCTGCAGGAGCGGATCCGCGAGCCGTCATGAAGGGCTGCGAGCTGTGCGCGCCGAAAGAGGTGCTGTTCGAGAGCGACTTCGCTTATGTGTGTGAAGAGGCGAACCCGCTCAGCAAGGGGCACGTCATCGTAGTGCCGAAGCGCCACGTGGCCGATTTCTTCGACATGAGCGGCGCCGAGCAGGGCTCCGTCATCGCCCTGCTCAATCGGGCACAAAAAATGATCCGGGAACAATACAAGCCGGACGGCTACAACATCGGCGTGAACGTCGGCGCGGCCGCGGGCCAGTCTCGCATGCACGTCCACGTGCACCTCATCCCGCGCTACGTGGGTGATGTTCCGGATCCACGCGGCGGCATCCGCTGCGTGCTGGCTAAGAAGAAATAAAGGGGTCAGACCCCTTTTCCTTCAGCCACTGGTTCCAGACGCGCCGCGCCGCATCGGCGAGCTCGCCGGCGGTGAGCCCCACGGGGCCGGCGCCAGTCGCCGCGAGCTCGTCGGCGGCCGCGCCGTGGAGGTGCGTGCCGAGCACCAGCGCCGATTCGCCGGAGAGGCGCTGCGCGAGGAGCGCGCCGAGGATTCCGGAGAGCACGTCGCCCATCCCGGCGCTCGCCATGCCGGGGTTGCCGGTGGTGTTGATGAAGAGATGACCGTCGCGCGCGACCAGCACGCTGCCGTTGCCCTTGAGCACCACGTGCGCGTTGTAGCGCTGTGAGATCGCGCGTGCCGCAGCGATGCGGTCGTTTTGTACTTCAGAAACACTTGACTTCAAAAGTCTCGCTGCTTCTGCAGGATGCGGCGTAAGCAGCGTATCGGCGCTGCGCCGCCCGCAGGCATTCCGCAGATCAGCGTCCTCAGCAAGGAGGTTCAGCGCGTCGGCGTCGACCACGCACGGCCAGTCGCTCGCGAGCACCGCGCCGACCAGCGTCGCCGCATGCTCGGTGCGCCCGAGGCCGGGTCCCGCGACGACCGCGTCGAGGTCCTGGCCGAGCACGTCGTCGACATGACGCAGCATCAGCTCCGGCGCGCCGAAGTCGACCGCGATGTGCTCGAGCAGCCCGACATAGACCCTGCCTGAACCGAGCTTCAGGGCTGCCCGGCCGGCGAGCAGCGCGGCACCGCTCATTCCCTTGGCGCCGCCGACGATGCCGAGCGAGCCGGCGTTTCCCTTGTGAAAATTGCGCGGCCGCGGCTTGACCGCGTTCTGGAAGAGCGTGCGGTCGGCCACCCACGCATTGGGCTTGGCCTTCGAGAAGTCGATGTCGAGCGATGCGACCCGGATCTCGCCGCAGTGGTCCGGACCGTCGAGGGTGAGTAGGCCGGGCTTCAGTGCGAGGAACGTGATCGTGTGCGTCGCGCGCACCGCGCAGCCGAGCACTTGGCCAGTGTCCGACTGAATCCCGCTCGGTACGTCGAGCGCGAGCACGGGACAATCCTGGCGGTTCGCGTACTGGATGAGCTCGGCGTATTCCCCGGCGATCGGCCGCGCGAGTCCGATGCCGAAGAGGCCGTCGATTACGAGGCCCCAGGCCTTGTCGAGCGGCAATTCGCGCGGATGGCTCACCACCTTGACGCGGAAGAAGCTCTCCTCGAGCCGCGCCGCCGCGATCCGCGCGTCGCCGCCGTTGTTCCCGGGCCCGGCGAGCACGAGGATGTCTTTCTTACTTTCTTTTACCAAAGAAGCAGCGAGATCCGCCGCCGCCCGTCCGGCACGCTCCATGAGCGGCGGAGCGGCATTGCCCATCTCGCTTTCGATCCGGCGAATGTCGTTGGTGAGGTAGATGCTTCCGCTCGGCGCCACGGATTGATCCCTTTGACCCGTATTCAAAGCCCAGACCCCTTGCGCTAGTGTTTTGAGGCGCTCAAGCAATTCTAAGCGTGCGGTGAGGGCCGGCGCTTCGAAGAAAAAAGCACGTGGTGGGAGGGACGACCATGGGTTGCAAGGAGAGGATCGTGGGCTGGGCGGTTTGTCTCGGCCTGTCTTTCGCGCTGCTGGTCGGGTGCAGCGGCGGCGGGGGCGGCGACGCGCCACCCAGCGGAGCCGGCGCGACTGCGCCCGCAGGCGCTCCATCTGCGGGCGGGGGCGGCCTCGGCGGCGTGCCATCCGCCGGAAGTGGCGTCGCCTCCGGCGGTGGTGGCGCGGCCGCCATCGTCGGCGCTCAAGAAGCGTATATCAAGGCTTCCAACAGCGGGTTCGGCGACCTTTTCGGCGCGGCGATCGCCTTGAGCGCCGACGGCAATACGCTTGCGGTCGCCGCCGTGGGCGAGAGCAGCGCCGCCGGCGTCAACGGCGACCAGACCGACAATACGCTGGGGGCCGCCGGCGCGGTCTATGTCCTGGTGCGGAGCGGTGCCACTTGGGTGCAGCAGGCTTATATCAAGGCATCGAATCCGGATGCGGGAGACGAGTTCGGTACCTCCGTCGCGCTGAGCGCGGATGGCGATACGCTCGTCGTTGGCGCGCCGGGCGAGTCGAGCGCGGGGGGCGGCAACCAGGCGGACAACGCGGCTCCGGCCGCCGGCGCGGCCTACGTCTTCATCCGCAGCGGCACGACCTGGACGCAGCAGGCCTACATCAAGGCTTCCAATCCGCAGGTGGCCGCAGAATTCGGCATCTCCGTTGCGCTGAGCGGCGATGGCGACATGCTCGCCGTAGGCGCGCAGGGCGAGTCGGGCGCGGCGACGGGCATCGACGGCAATCAGGCGAAAAATACGGCGCCATTTGCCGGCGCGGTGTACATGTTCGTGCGCAGCGGCGGCACCTGGACGCAGCAGACCTATGTCAAGGCATCGAACGCCAGCGCGAACGACCTGTTCGGCGCGGCGGTCGCGCTAAGCGCCGACGGGGGGACGCTGGCCGTGGGGGCGCTCGGCGAGGCAAGCGCGGCCACCGGCATTGCCGGAGACCAGGCCAACAATGCGGCGCCCGATGCCGGAGCAGCCTATGTCTTCGTTCGCAGCGGGACATCGTGGGTGCAGCAAGCCTACGTCAAGGCATCGAATGCGGGTGAAGGCGACTTCTTCGGAGTCTCGCTTTCGCTCAGCGCGGATGGCAACACGCTGGCCGTCGGTGCTCCGCGGGAGGACAGTGCTTCGAGCGGCATCAACGGCGAGCCGCTCGACGATACGGCCGTCGACGCCGGCGCGGCCTACGTCTTTGTCCGGAGCGCGTCGACGTGGAGCCAGCAGTCTTATGTCAAAGCTTCGAACACCGGGGTGACCGACAGTGGCGGCTTCGGGGAGCTCTTCGGCGCCGCCGTGGCCTTGAGTCAGGACGGCAACGTGCTGGCGGTCGGCGCGCCCCTCGAATCGGGCGATGCTACCGGGATCGGCGGTGACCACAGCGGCGACACCTTCCTTTCCGGAGCGACCTATGTGTTCTCGCGCGCAGGCTCGACCTGGGCGCAGGACGCCTACGTCAAGGCCTCGAACACTGCATTAGGCAGTTTGTTCGGCTTCCACGTCGCCCTGAATGGCGCGGGCAGCGAGCTTGCCGTAGGCGCTCTCGGCGAGGCCGGCGCCGCGACCGGAATCAACGGCGACCAGACCGCCAACCCGGCGTTTGCTTTCTCCGGCGCGGCTTACGTGTTCAGGTAGAACACGCTATTTCTTGGTAACCCCGATCAGCGCATCGGGGAGCCAGGTCGCGGTCTCCGGAAAGAGCGTGATGATCGCGATGCACAGCACCATCATGAGGAAGAAGGGCGCCGAGGCGAGGGCGACGTAGTTGCTGTCGCGGCCGGTCATCGTCTGCAGCACGAAGATATTGAAGCCGAGCGGCGGGGTGAGCTCGGCGATC
>DATLUZ010000191.1:0-6324 GCA_035577785.1 Burkholderiales bacterium
GTATGGACCAGCGCCGCCTTACCTGGCAGGTCCGCGAGCGCCTTACCTGGCTCGCGTGGCTGCTCGACAGCTCGATCCCGATCCCCGGGACGCGCCTCACCATAGGCCTGGACGCGCTGATCGGCCTCGTGCCGGTGCTCGGCGACGCGGTCGACGTCCTCCTTTCGAGCTATATCGTGCGCGAGGCGGCGGCGCTCGGCGCCCCGAGAAGCATCCTCGCGCGCATGGCGTTTAACGTCGCGCTGGAAGGATTGATAGGCATGATCCCGCTCGCTGGCGACGTGTTCGACGCGGCCTGGAAGGCAAACCAGCGCAATGTGCGCCTGCTCGGCGCGTGGCTCGACGCGCCGCGCGCCGCGCAGCGCTCGAGCCGCGCCTTCGTGGCGGCGCTCGTCGCCGGCACCGCCGCATTCCTCGTGGCTGCCTGCGTCGCAGGCTTCTTCATCGCCCGGTGGCTGTGGAGCTTGCTCGGCACCTAGGCGCGGTGCGCAGGTGGAGCCAAACCACCTGGCGCATCGGGATCCTGACGTTCCTCGCCACGGGGCTCGCGGTGCTCGCCGCGGCCAACCTCTCGCTCGGCGACAAGAAGATCGACACCAGCGTGACGTCGCTCTACGGCGTCGCCGATCCCGAGTTCGTTCGCACGATGAGCGTGATGCTCGGTCCGGCGCTGGTGCCGGGGAACCGCACGCGGGCGCTGGTCAACGGCGACGAGATCTTCCCGGAGATGCTCGCGGCCATCCGCGGCGCGCGCAGGAGCATCAGCTTCGAGATGTACATCTACTGGAAGGGCTCGGTCGGCGAGCAGTTCACCGCCGCGCTCGAGGAGCGCGCGCGCTCGGGCGTCAAGGTGCACGTAATCATCGACGCGCTCGGCAGCCAGAAGATCGAGAAGAGCGTGATCGGGCGCCTGAGGGACGCCGGCGCGCGGGTGGTGCTCTACAACCCGGTGCGCTGGGACACTATCGCGCGCATGAACAACCGCACCCACCGAAAGATCATGGTGATCGACGGCGCGCTCGGCTATACCGGCGGCGCCGGGATCGGCGACGAATGGAGCGGCGACGCGCAGGACGCGGCCCACTGGCGCGACACGCACTTTCGCCTCGAGGGTCCCGCCGTGGCGCAGATGCAGGCCGCGTTCATGGAGAACTGGATCGAGGTGACCGGAGAGGTCCTGCACGGGCCGGACTATTTCCCGGAGCTGCGCCCGGCCGGCGGCGAGCTTGCGCAGTTCATGGTGAGCTCCCCCGGCGGCGGCGGCGAGAGCGCCCAGCTCCTGTACCTCATGTCGATCGCCGCGGCGCGGCGCTCGATCCAGCTGTCCGCGGCGTACTTCGTTCCCGACGACAACGAGGTGCGCCAGCTCGTCGAGGCCGCGGCCCGCGGCGTGCGGGTCCAGATCATCGTGCCCGGACCGATTACCGACACGGCGGCGGTGCGCCGCGCGTCGCGGTCCACGTGGGGAGAGCTGCTGCGGGCGGGAGTCGAGATCTACGAATACCAGCCCACCTTCTACCACGTGAAGGTCATGACGGTGGACGGTCTGTGGGTGACGGCGGGCTCGACCAACTTCGACACGCGCTCGTTCAGCACCAACGACGAGGCGAACCTGAACGTCTACGACCGCGCCTTCGCAGCCGCGCAGGAGCGCATCTTCGAGCAGGACCTCGAGCGCTCGCGGCGCATCACGCTGGAGCAATGGGAGCGCCGCCCGTTCTCGGAGAAGCTCTGGGACCACGCGCTGGGCCTGCTCAGCTCGCAGCTCTAGCAGGCCGGATGAGAACTAATGCACGGCGCAACGCGTCTGCCAGAGACGCCCGCGGTGAATCGGGCTATCCTTGGGGACCCGGGCTAGGCGAAAAAGGAAGCTCCATGAAAAAAACGATCTTGGCTGCGGCCCTCGCGCTCGCGTTGTCCCTCATGCTGCCTGCCCTCATGCTGCCTGTTTGGGCGCAGGCCCCGGGCGAGAAGGCCGCGGCGGCGACCCCGACGGAAACGGCAAAGCCGGCGCCGAAGGCTAAGGCCGCCAAGTCGCCGCGCAATGCAACGGCGACGGCGCGGCGCCACATGGACGCGCGCCATTGCCTGGAGCGCCCCAACAACGACGCGATCATCAGGTGCGCAGAAGAGTATCTGTAGCCGGCCGCGGCATGCGCAGTACTCCGTCTTCGGAAGGCAGCGCGCCGCCCTCGAGCGGCACCTGAAAGTCCGCCTTTCCCCGACGCACGAGCAGGCTGAGGCGGCCTTCCCGCGGCTGCCCGAGCGCGCTGCTGAACTCCTGCAGGTTGTGGATCAGCGTTTCGTTCACCCCGTAGACGACGTCGCCGAGGCGTAGGCCGGCGCGCTCGCCCTCCCTCCCGACCCGGATGACGGCCAGCCCGTAGCCTAGGCCGATCGACTTGAGCGTCGCCTCGGGCAGCTCGCGCAGCGACAGCCCGAGGCGGTCCTGGCTTTCCACCGTCACCAGACGCAAGCTGTCCTCCGGGGCATCGCAAGCCGCAACGGCCGCGGCCAGGAGGAGAGGGGGGATCAAAAGCGAAAGCCAGCGCATATCGGTTCCCACCGCCACCCTTGCAAGCTTCGAACCCGGCCGTGGACCGCAGATTGCTGCGTTCCGCTCAGGATTTCCGGAGGACCACCAAATGCCCTACATCGCCTGTAAAGCTTGCACCGACCACTCCGTTTTACAGAGGGTCGTCGCGCTCGCGCTCGTCGTCGGGCTGGGCGCGTGCAGCAGCATGCCGCGCCCGGACGAGCAGATCGACGCCGCCCGGGCCGCGGTGTCGAAGGCGCAGCCCGTCGTGGTGCAGGACGGTTCCATGGAGCTGCGGGTAGCCCAGTACAAGCTTGCCCGTGCCGAGCAGCAGGCCGAGCGCGGCGACTATTCGAACGCGCGCATCTATGCCGAGCAGGCGCAGGTCGACGCCGACTACGCCCGGGCCATCGCGGAGAACGCGCGCGTGGAGCGCGCCGCCGCGGACGCAAACCTGGGCGTGAGGCGGTTGCAGGACGAACTCGACAGGAGGGCGAAATGAGGCCTGAGGCGATTCGACACATCACGCTTGCCGCGGTTTGCGCTTGTACCTTGGCTGCCGCGGGATGCACGTCCGTTCCGCGCGCCACCAATGAGCTCGAGGCCGCGCGCGCCGTGTACCGCAGCGCGGCCGCGAACCCGCAGGTCCAGGCGCGCGCTCCGGTCGAGCTCGAGCTCGCCGAGCGCGATCTGCGCGATGCCGAGAATCTGCACAGCGCGGATGCCGCGCCGGCGCGAGTGGCGCACTTCTCGTATCTCGCGGCGCAGCGCGCGCGCATCGCGATGAAGACCGCGGAGATGCGCGCCGCCGAGGCGTCGTACGCAATGGCGAACGAGCAGCGCAGTCGCATGCAGCTCGAACTGGACTCGCGCGCGCTTCCGCAGTCCCCGTCGAGCGGGCAGACGATGCAGCCGCCTGCGGACAGCGCATCGCCGCAGCCTGCGTACAGCGTCCCGACGCCGCGTTGAACCTTTCTCGGAGGAAAAACGATGGCAACCGTAGTTCGTGACATCCCGTACCACGACCGCCGCATCGCCGAGCGCAGGCGCATCGCTTACCCGGCTGCGCTGCGCGCCGACGGCGTGCGCGTCTCGTGGGGCGGCGTCTTCGGCGGCGTGCTGGTTGCGCTCGGATTTCTGCTCCTCATGACCGCGCTCGGCGTGGCGGTGGGCATCAGCGCCGCGCAACCGGGCGAAACCGACACCGGCACGCTCGGCGCGGGGGCCGGCATCTGGGCCGGCGTGTCGCTGCTCGTGGCGCTCTTCATCGGCGGCTGGGTCTCGACGCGCATCGGCGCGATCTTCGACGGCACCACCGGCTTCTTCGAAGGCGCCCTGGTGTGGGTGGTGAGCGTCCTGCTGATGCTCTACATGGCGAGCAGCGGCATCGGCATGCTAGCCGACGGCCCCTTTGGGCTGGTCGGCGGCGCTGCGAAAGCCCTGGGGCAGGGCGAAACCGCGCAGCGGATCGAGAATAACCGCGGCAATCCCGCGCAACAGGCCGCCGACGCGAAGAACGGTATTGCGCAGCTCATCGAGAAGGCGGGCGGCGCGCTGCAGCAGAAAGCCGAGGAAGTGAAGCCCGAGGCGACGCGCGCGGCCTGGATCACGTTCGGCGCGCTGCTCCTTTCGCTTCTCGCCGCGGCGCTCGGCGCCGTGGCGGGGCGGCGCAATCCGGTGAAGGAGGCACGAGCATGAGAACACTCGTTACGTTGGGCCTGGGCGCGCTCGCGATGTACCTCCTCGATCCGCAGCACGGCCGAGGCCGGCGGACGTTGGTCCGCGACCGGCTGGCACGCGCCAGGCGCTTCGTGTCGCGCCAGAAACCGGACGGCATGTCCTACCGTCAATACGTGGCTTCCACGGACACGCCGCAGGGCGCGCAGCACCTGGGAAGGTAGATAGGGCCTTCGCCGCCGCAGCGGAGCATAATCCGCTGCAATGCGCGCGATCCTGCTCGCCGTCCTGGGCTGCGCCTGCGCCGTGGCTTCGGCCGCCCCGGTGGTGCTCGTGCCGCTCGAGGGCGCCATCGGTCCGGCCAGCGCGCATTTCGCCAGGCGCGGCATCGAGCGGGCCGCCAAGGAAGGCGCCGAGCTCGTCATCCTGCAGATCGATACCCCCGGCGGCCTCGACACCTCGATGCGCGAAGTGATCAAGGCGATCCTCGCCTCGCCGGTGCCGGTGGTCGTGTTCGTCGCGCCGAGCGGCGCCCGGGCCGCGAGCGCGGGCACGTTCATCCTTTACGCCGCGCACATCGCGGCCATGGCACCCGGCACCAACCTCGGCGCGGCATCCCCGGTGTCCATCGGCGGCGGCGGTCCTCAAAAGGACGGAAAAAAAGAAGAAGATACGATGACCCGCAAGGTGACGAACGACGCCGTGGCCTACATCCGCGGGCTCGCCGAGCTGCGCGGACGCAACGCCAACTGGGCGGAAAAGGCGGTGCGCGAAGGGGTCAGCCTGCCGGCGCAGGACGCGCTCAAGCTCAAGGTGATCGACCACATCGCTGCCGACGTGCCCTCGCTTCTCGCCAAGCTCGGCAAGGCCAATGCCGAGGTGAAGGTCCTCGACATGGACTGGCGCACGCGCGTGCTCGCCGTCATCACCAATCCGACCGTGGCGTACCTCCTCGTCCTCGTGGGCATCTACGCGCTCATCTTCGAGTTCATGAACCCGGGCCTGATCCTTCCGGGCGTGGTGGGCGCGATCGCGCTGCTGCTTGCGCTCTACGCGCTGCACCTACTCCCGGTGAATTATGCCGGCCTCGCGCTGATGCTGCTCGGCATTGCCTTCATGATCGCGGAGCTGTTCCTGCCCACGTTCGGCGCCATCGGCGTGGGCGGAATCGTCGCGTTCGTGCTCGGATCGCTGCTGCTCATCGAGGACACGGAGCTGCCCGGCTTCGAGATCCCGTACGGCCTGATCGGCGGCGCTGCCGCGGCGAGCGCCGGGTTTCTCATTGTTATGGCCGGCATGCTGCTGAAGAGCCGCCGGCGCGCGGTCGTCACCGGCCGAGAGGAGATGCTCGGCGCGACCGGCGAGGCGCTCGGCGACTTCGACGCCGAGGGCTGGGCGCGCGTGCACGGCGAGCAGTGGAAGGTGCGCTCGAGCCGCCCGGTGCGGCGCGGACAGAAGCTGCGCGTCACCGCCATGGAGGGTCTGGTACTCAACGTAGAACCCGCCGGCCCCGGGGATAAACTGAGCTGAGGGAGATCGAGCATGCCGTACTTCGCGCTGGGCGTGGTCATCATCGTCGCGATCGCCGTGATGGCGTCGATCAAGATCCTGCGCGAGTACGAGCGCGCGGTGGTGTTCTTCCTCGGCCGCTTCCAGCGCGTGATGGGGCCGGGCCTGATCATCGTCATCCCGGTGGTGCAGCAGACGGTGCGCGTCGACCTGCGCACGCGCGTCTTCGACGTGCCGCCGCAGGACGTGATTACGCGCGACAACGTCTCGGTGAAGGTCAACGCGGTGGTGTACCTGCGCGTGGTCGACCCGCAGCTCGCCATCATCCAGGTGGCGAATTTCAACGAGGCGACCAGCCAGCTCGCGCAGACCACGCTGCGCGCGATCCTCGGCCGGCACGAGCTCGACGAGCTGCTCGCCGAGCGCGAGAAGCTGAACAGCGATATTCAAGCCACGCTCGACCAGCAGACCGACGCCTGGGGCATCAAGGTGTCGAACGTAGAGATCAAGCAGGTCGACATCAACGAGTCGATGATCCGCGCGATTGCGCGGCAGGCGGAAGCCGAGCGCGAGCGCCGCGCCAAGGTGATCCACGCCGAGGG
>DATLUZ010000192.1:0-7946 GCA_035577785.1 Burkholderiales bacterium
GGTTACGCGAAGTATAATCGCTGCCCTCATGGCAGGACGTCTGCAAGGCAAGGTCGCGTTCGTCACCGCGGCGGCTCAGGGGATGGGACGCGCCGCGGCGCTCGCCTTCGCTCGCGAGGGCGCGCGGGTGTGGGCCACCGACATGAACGCCTCCGCTCTTTCCGACCTGGAAGGCAAACAGGGAATTCAAATCCGGGCGCTGGACGTCACCGACGAGGCGGCGATCGCCCGGGTGGCGCGCGAAGCCGGCGACGTGGACGTGCTGTTCAACTGCGCCGGCATCGTCCATCACGGCAGCATCCTGGACGCCACCCCGAAGGACTGGGACCAGGGCTTCGCGGTCAACGTCAAGTCGATGTTCCTCGTGTCGCGCGCGTTCATTCCGGGGATGCTGAAGAAGGGGCGCGGGTCGATCATCAACATGGCTTCGGTGGCCTCGTCCATCCGCGGGCTGCCCAACCGCTTCGTCTATGGCGCGAGCAAGGCCGCGGTCATCGGGCTTACCAAGTCGATCGCTGCCGACTACGTAAGCAAAGGCATCCGCTGCAACGCGATTTGCCCCGGGACGGTCGATACGCCGTCGCTGCAGGGAAGGATCAACGCCTTCGCCGACCCGGTGCAGGCGCGCAAGGATTTCGTTGCGCGCCAGCCCATGGGGCGGCTGGGCACGGTGGACGACATCACGGGGATCCTGGTGTTCCTCGCCTCGGACGAATCGCTGTTCGCCACCGGAAACGCTTACTCGATCGACGGGGGAATGACGATATGAAGCTGTGCCGCTATGGCAAGCCCGGCTATGAGAAGCCGGGCGTGATCGACGGCGAAGGCCGCCTGCGCGATCTGTCCAAGGTGATCGACAACATCGGCCCGAACGAGATCTCGCCGCGCCAGCTGAAGACGCTGTCGCGCCTCAAGGCGGACACGCTGCCGCTCGTGAACAGCAGCCCGCGCCTGGGCGTGCCGTACGTCGGCATCGGCAAGTTCGTCGCCATCGGCCTCAACTACTCCGACCATGCCAAGGAAGCCGGCATGCCGATCCCGTCGGAGCCGATCGTGTTCATGAAGGCCACCACCTGCATCAGCGGGCCGAGCGACGACGTGATCCAGCCCAGGGGCTCGACCAAGCTCGACTGGGAGGTCGAGCTCGGCGTGGTCATCGGCACTACCGCGAAGTACGTGAGCGAGGCCGAGGCGCTCAGCCACGTCGCCGGCTACTGCATCGTCAACGACGTCTCGGAGCGCTCGTTCCAGATGGCTACCAGCCAGTGGGACAAGGGCAAGGGCTTCGACACCGCCGGCCCGATCGGCCCCTGGCTCGTCACCACCGACGAGGTTCCCGATCCGCAGAGCCTCGACATGTCGCTCGACGTGAACGGCCGGCGCATGCAGACCGGCAACACGCGCACCATGATCTTCGGCGTGGCGAAAATCATCGCGCACGTGAGCCAGTACATGACGCTGCTGCCCGGCGACATCATCGCCACCGGCACGCCGCCGGGCGTGGGCCTGGGCATCAAGCCGACGCCGGTGTTTCTCAAGGCGGGCGACGTCATGACGCTCAGCATCCAGCACCTGGGCGTGCAGAAGCAGCGCGTCGTCGCCTACCAGGGATAGAAAAAGGGGTCGGAGGAATTTTAAAATTCCTCTGACCCCTTTTTTAGGCGGGCGGGGTCATACAGGCGGCGTTGAGGATGCCGGCCGCGAGCGAGACCGCGCCGAGAAGCACGCCCGCGCTCACCTTGCCCTCCGGGATGTGACGCGCTACGACGTCCGGGAGGAGCAGCCGAACTACCAGATAGACGACGATCTGCACCGCTAGCGCGATCGCGGCCCAGAGCGCCATGTCCCAGGGATTCACGCTGTGCACGACCGCGCTCGCCAGAGGCAGCACGAAGCCGATCAGGCTTCCGGAGAGGCTCGCGGCCGCGGCGGCGTTGCCGGCCCGGATCAGCGCGAACTCGCGGTAGGGCGTCGCCCGCACGTAGATCGCGAGATACAGAACTACGAAGCCGATCGACAGGCCGAAGTAGACCAGGAAGTCGTCGAAGCCGGAAAGCGAGAACTTGAGGAATTCCATTCAGGTTCCTAGGTGAAGTAATGCGGCAGGAAGCGGCTGCTGTTGCGGGTGATGGGGCTCGCGTCTTCTCGGATGCCGATGCCGGCGGGCTGGTCGCCGACGATCCAGGAGCCGATCACCGGGTAGCGGCCGCCGAAGTCGGGCAGCTTCGCGACGCCCTGGTAGACGAAGCCTTCTGCGCCGTACCCGCCGTCCTCGGTGAGCTCGCCATCCTTCGTCTTCAGGGTCACATTCGCACCCTCGCGCGCAAGCAGGGGCTTCTTCACATACTCGCCGGACAAGGCGTCCGCGTCGAAGTAGGCCGGAAGCAGGTTCGCGTGTGCGGGATAGAGGTGCCACAGCGCTGCGAGCAGCGCCTTGTTGGACAGCAGGAGCTTCCACGCCGGCTCGAGAATCCTCATCCTCGTCGAACGCAGGTGCGCGCCGAATTGCTCGCGTACCAGCCATTCCCACGGATAGAGTTTGAAGAGCGTCTGAACCGGCTCGTTGTCCAGGTCGACGAAGCGCTCACCGTCCCAGCCCAGATCCTCGATATGGAGCGGCCGCGCGTCCCAGCCCGCCTGCAACGCGCAGTCGCGGAGATAGTCGACGTTGCCCAAGTCCTCCTCGCTGTCGCGCACGCAGGCGACGTGCACACGATTGGATCCGGCAACGGCGGCTAGCGCCCTCCAGCGCTCGACCAGCTTTTCATGGAGCGAGTTGAATTGGTCAGCCTTCGGCTTCACGTCCTCGAGCCATTGCCACTGCACGACCGCAGCCTCGAGCAGCGCGGTGGGCGTGTCGGCGTTGTACTCGAGCAGCTTCGGCTCGCCGCGGCCGTCCCAGCTCAGGTCGAACCGTCCGTAGAGCGTGGGGTCGGCGTTGCGCCAGGACCGGACCACGAGATCGTGGAACGCTTCGGGGATGGCGAACTGGGCGAAGCTCCGCGCCGCCACTACCTCAGCCGCCGCGCGCAGGCACATGGCGTGCAATTCGGCGGTAACCGACTCGAGATGGTCGATCTGCGCCTCGTCGAAGGCATAACAGGCCGACTCGTCCCAGTACACGCCGCCCATCGAATGCCACGAGAACCCGACCTCCGCGCAGCGGCGGCGCCAGTCGGAACGCGGCTCGATCGTCTGACGCTGCACTAGCTGCCGGAAAAAAAGGAACGCGCAGTGCTGCCGAACCCGCCGCGACTGACCGGCTGGCTGCTCTTGACTGCGTCCATGGCATTGTTGCTCGGCTTGGGGCGACCGCCGCTGTAGCTTCCGCCATAGTAAGACGGCCCGTAGTAGTAGGAAGGCGCATACCGGCCGTCGCGCACCGGCTGACACCGCTGTGGATCGCCCCAGTCGCGCTGGCAATCGGAAAGCGACCGGTACACATCCTGCTGAGGTACGGGCTCCCCGCAACCCGACATCGTCCCAGCGAGCAATAGCGTGATCGCGGCACTTCTTTTTCTGCGCTGCCGCATGCATTTTTCTCCCTTGGACAGTGTAATGTCTCTTCATGAACAAGCGCGCGGAATTCGGTTCGGACCTCGAGCAGTCGGCGTTCTGGATGCCGTTCACTGCAAACCGCCAATTCAAGAAGGCGCCGCGCCTGCTCGCGCGCGCCGAGGGCATGTACTACTGGACGCCCGACGGGCGCCAAGTGCTCGACGGCACGGCGGGCCTCTGGTGCGTGAACGCCGGGCATTGCCGGCCGAAGATCGTCGAAGCCGTCAAGCGCCAGGTCGCGACGATGGACTTCGCGCCCACGTTCCAGATGGGCCACCCGATCGTGTTCGAATTCGCCGACCGGCTCGCGCGCATCGCGCCCGAGGGCTTCTCGCGCGTGTTTTTCACCAACTCCGGCTCGGAATCGGTCGACACCGCGCTCAAGATCGCGCTCGCCTACCACCGCGCGCGCGGTGAAGGCCAGCGCTTCCGCCTGATCGGCCGCGAGCGCGGCTACCACGGCGTGAACTTCGGCGGCATGGCGGTAGGCGGCCTGCAGGCGAACAAGAAGACATTCGGTCCCGGCGTGGCCGGCGTCGACCACATCCGCCACACGCATGACCTCGAACGGAATGCGTTCTCCCGCGGGCAACCGGAAAGGGGTCTGGAGTTCGCCGACGAGCTGGAGCGGCTCTGCACGCTGCATGATCCTTCGACGATCGCGGCGGTGATCGTCGAGCCGGTGGCCGGATCGGCCGGCGTGCTGGTGCCGCCGAAAGGCTATCTCGAGCGCCTGCGGGAGATCTGCACGCGGCACGGCATCCTGCTCATCTTCGACGAGGTGATCACCGGGTTCGGGCGTCTGGGCCATCCGTTCGCTTCGCAGCGCTTCGGCGTCATGCCGGACCTCTTCACCACGGCGAAGGGCCTGACCAACGGCACGGTGCCGATGGGCGCCGTGTTCCTCAAGGAGTCGCTCTACGAGGCCTTCATGCAGGGGCCCGAATCTTCCTTATCGGGCATCGAGCTCTTCCACGGCTACACCTATTCCGGCCATCCCGTCGCCTGCGCTGCGGGTATCGGCACGCTCGAGACCTACGAGGACGAAAGTCTGCTCACGCGCGCCCAGTCGCTCGAAACGTACTGGGAAGAAGCGGCGCATTCGCTGAAGGGCACGCGGCATGTGATCGACGTCCGCAATTGCGGGCTGGTCGCGGCGGTCGAGCTCGAGCCGCGCCCCGGAGCACCCGGCCGGCGCGCCTACGAGGCGTTCGTGAAGGCCTTCGAGATGGGGGTTTTGATCCGGGTGACTGCGGACATCATCGCGCTGTCCCCACCCCTCATCGTCGAAAAGCCGCAGATCGATCGGTTGTTCCAGACGCTACGCGAGGTCATCCCCGCAGCGGCCTGAGGGCCACCTGGGCCGGCCACGGTTTCGTGGCCTCAAGCTGTAAATAGTGCCTTGATTCTATTGACACACCCAGCATAGGCTGTGCTCGGAGGTCAAAACAACAATGTCCGAGCCAACGGGTACGCAGTACGGCGGGTTCTGGGTCCGGTTTCTCGCTTTCCTCGCCGACTCTGCCATCGTTTTCGTCATTTCGAGCGCGCTCTTCGTGGGCGCCGCCTTGGCGCTCGCGCCGGGCGACCTGACGCTGGCGGTAATCGCAATCTGGATTCTCGGTTTCCTCTACTGGCCGGTGTTGCACGCGTCGCGGCTGAACGCGACCTTTGGCAAGGCGATTCTCGGCCTGCGTGTCTCGCGCTTCGACGGTCGCCGCATCTCCTTCCCGCGGGCGCTCTGGCGCGAGATCGCGAAGATCTTCTCGGGCGCGGTCTTCATGCTGGGCTACGTCATCGCCGCCGTTACGCCGCGCAAGCAGGCACTGCACGACCTGATGGCGGCGACCTACGTGTCGCGCGAAGGCGTGTCGCGCGTATTTCCCGCGGTTCTTGTAGCGCTGGCCGGTTTTGCAACGCCGGTTTTCGTGGCTCCCATGCTGGTCGACCCCTCCGTCATGGCGGGGATGGAGAAAATGGCCACGGACACCGTGTCTCAGTACGACCCGATGAAGGAGCCGAACCGCCCTGGGACGATGCCGGCGACGAAGGTGCCGCCGCGGAAACCGACGCCTGCGCCGACACCGGCGGCAAAGGCGCCCGCGCCTGCGCCGGTCGCAAAGGCGCCGGAAGCGCCGAAAGTCGACGTGCCGATCGCCGAGCCCGCAAAACCGGTAATCGAACCCGCGAAGCCGGCGACGGAAGCGGCGAAAACGCTGCCGGATCCCGCGAAAACGGCGGCAGAGCCGGCAAAGACGATGGTCGACAAGTCGAACGCGGCGCCAAAGCCCAAAGCGGCGGCGGCGAAGCAAAAACCCACGCCTGCACCGGCCGTCGTGCGGGTAGCGAATCGCCCACCGGCGGCCACGTCGGAGGCCATGCGTGGCTCGGGGCCGAAGTACAACGACCTAATGACCGCAGTGCTCGCCAAGGATCCCGCTGCGGTGAACGAGCTCCTTAGGCTCGGCAGGTGGGTCGACAAGCCCGACAGCCGCGGCCGCACGCCGCTCATGGTCGCGACCGCTCAGGACGACGTGCCGACCGCCGAGGCCTTGCTCCGCGGGGGCGCCAGTCCACGTCCCGCCGTCCGGGTGGCAGAACAGCGCGGCAACGGCGAAATGGTCGCGCTCCTCAAGCGCTACACCCGCTGAGGTAAGGGCAGTGCCCCGCATTCCGGGACTCGGCTGGTACGCGCTCGCCGGCTCGGTGTTTCTCGCCGGACTCGCCCTTGGCGGGATCCTCGTCTGGCGCTTCGTCGCCGGATTCGAGCCCGCGGTACGGTTTCTCGCGCCTGGCGAGGCGCGGGTCTCCGTCGCCGTGCCGGGCGACCAGGTCATCTGGCACGAGCATCGAACCGTCTATCAGGGCCGCGGGTTCAACGTCGACGCCACGATGCCCCATGGGACGCGTTACCGGGTTCAGGCACCCGACGGAAGCGCGGTCGCGGTCGAGACCCAGTCCGGAATGAGCTCCGAATCGAACGAAGAGCGCAGCGTCTCGGTTGCACACTTCGCCGCGTCATCCGCCGGCGTGTATCGCATCTCGGTCGAGGGCGTGACGGACGCTCGGGTCATGGCGGTCGGCCCCAACCGCGCCTGGCCGATCATGAAGCTCGCCGGCGAGCTGTTTCTCATCCTGGTCCTTGCGTTCTGCTCCGCCATGGCGATCGGTCTCTACGGATTCCTGCGCACCATGGCAGCGCCAGGCGCGGCCGCGTCAGGCGAGGACGCGCAGGGCTCGCTGCGCAGGCTCGCGGGGCTGGTTTACGGCCTGCAGGCGGCGTCGATGCTAGTCGGTGTGACGCTGTTTGCAGGAGTGATCGTTAACTATCTCAGGCGCGAGCAGGCCGCCGGGACCTGGCTCGAGTCGCACTTCACCTGGCAGATCCGAACTTTTTGGTGGTCGCTTGCCTGGGGCGTGCTCGGCATAGCCACCGCCATCGTCGTGGTTGGCATATTCATCCTGATCGGCTCGGGCGTCTGGTTCGTCTACCGCATCGTGCGCGGCTGGATCGAGCTCAACGAAGGCAGGCCGATGTACGCCGCCAAATAAAAAGGGGGCCGCAGCCCCCTTCCGCTTTCTTCTTCTTTCGGGCTACTTCGCTGCGGCTCTCACGACCCCCAGCCGGCGGCCGCGGGCCGGCTGTTTCAGGCGCGCCGGGATCACAAGCTCCCGCACGTAGTTCGGCAGCGCGAACACGCCCTCGTGAGTCTCGCCGTTGTAGAAGCGCAACTCCTGCAGCTTCCTCTGCTCGATGCGCCGGTCGATCTCGTCGGCGGTGAAGGCCTTCGGGTCGAGCTTGTCGGAGCACACCGCCATGGACCAGAGCGATCCGTACAGCGGGATGTACATCGTGTAGACGCGCACGATGCGGAACACGCTGTTCAGGCGCTGGGCGAGCTCCGCCACGCGCTGCGGCTGCGCCACCGGCGAGCCGAGATGCAGCGTGAGCGCGCCGCCCGGGGCGAGGGCGGTGCGAAGCTGCTGGAAGAACTCGAGCGAGTAGAGCGCCGCCGCAGGGCCGACCGGGTCGTTCAGGTCGAGCGCGATGCAATCGAAGCGCTCCTGCGTCTCGCGCACGAACTTCATGCCGTCGTCGACCAGGACCCGCAGCTTCGGGTTGTCGAACACGCCGTTGTGGACGGCCTGGAAATGCTCCTTCGCCACCGCGATCACATCGGCGTCGATCTCGACCATCGTCAGGCTCTCCACCGAGGGGTGCTTGAGCGCCTCCTCGGAAGAGCCGCCGTCGCCGCCGCCGATGATGAGGACCTTCTTCGGCGCCGCGTGCGCCGTGAGCGCCGGGTGGACGAGGTTCTCGTGGTAGACGAACTCTTCCTTCTCGGAGGTCATGTTGAACCCGTCGAGGCGGAAAATCTTGCCGTAGT
>DATLUZ010000193.1:0-6888 GCA_035577785.1 Burkholderiales bacterium
TCGATGGTGACGAGCCTTCGTACTGGCTTCACTCAGGCCTCATTTTGCTTTCGGCTCGGCTCCCATCATGATGAACGCCATGAGGCTTTCCCCGCGCGGATTGGTCCAGCCGTGCCAGTTGCCGAGCTGCACCACCACGTCACCGGGCCGCATGACGTGCTCGCCGTCGTCGAGGAGCAACACGCGCTCGCCTTCGAGCAGGATGCCGTAGTCGAGCGTCTCGGACTGGTGCACCGGCGAGCTGAAGGCGTTCTGCCCGCCTTTGTCCCAGGTGCCGCCGGGACGCTGGCGCGGCGCGTGCAGGGGCACGGCGCTCTTGTCGGTCGCCGGGTCGTAGCCGGGCGGTTTTCCGGCCGACTGCACGATCCGAAAATGCCCGCCCGTGTGCGGCGGCTCGAAATTGAAGGGCAGGTTGCCGTCGTCGCGCTCGCCGGAGATCGGCGCCGGGCAGCGGTCCCATACCCAGAGGTCGGTCATGGCCGCGCTCGCGGCGACGGCACCGGGGTTCACGTTCGGCGCCGGGCCGTCGAAGAGCACCTTGGAGCGGCCCAGCGTGTCGTTGCCGGTGACGACTCGCCGGATCGGTTTCAAAGTCATCGCCATCGCTGTATCTTGCCGGTTCTGCCCCGAGGAGGCTAGGAGAGGATCGATGACGACACGCAGGGACTTCATGTTCTTTACGGGATGCGCTCTGATGGGCGCGGCCGCCACTCATCCGGCGCAAGCTCAGGCGCCGCGCCGCCGCGAGGTCGTGGTGAACGGCAAGCGCGTGAAGACCATCGACGTGCACGCGCACGTCGGCTTCCCCGAGGCGATGGCGTTGATGGGCCTGAAGTTCGGCCCCACGCAGCTCACCACCACGATGGAGCAGCGCATCCGCGCGATGGACGAGCAGGGCATCGACATGGAGGCGCTCACCATCAACGCCTACTGGTACACCGCCAACCGGGACGTTGCCGAGAAGCTGATCGAGGTGCAGAACAACAAGCTCGCCGAGATCGTCGCCAAGCAGCCCGACCGCTTCGTCGCCCTCGCCTCGGTGGCGCTCCAGCATCCCGATCTCGCCGCGCAGCAGCTCGAGCACGCCGTGAAGAAGCTCGGCCTGCGCGGCGCGGGCGTTGGCGGCAGCGTCGCAGGGTTGGAGCTCTCCGACCCGAAGTTCCACCCGTTCTGGAAGAAGGCCGAGGAGCTCGGCGTGCTGGTGTTCATCCATCCGATCGGCACCGCCGAGCTCAAGAGCCGCCTCCAGGGCAATGGCGGCCTCGAGAACACCATCGGCAATCCGCTCGAAACCACGCTCGCGCTTTCGCACCTCATCTTCGAGGGCACGCTCGACCGCTTCCCGGGACTCAAGGTCTGCGGCGCGCACGGCGGCGGCTACCTGCCTTCCTACGCAGACCGCTCCGACCATATCTGCCTCACGTTCCCCGACCGCTGCGCCGCGGTGCCGCTGAAGAAAAAGCCGACCGAGTACCTGAAGCAGCTCTACTTCGACGCCCTGGTCTTCACGCCCGAAGCGCTGCGTCACCTCGCGGCGCAAGTCGGAACTTCCCAGCTCGTCCTGGGCAGCGACTATCCGTTCCCTTGGGACAAGAACACGGTCGACCACATCCTCAAGACGCCCGAGCTGACCAACGCCGACCGCGTCGCCATCCTTGGCGGCACGGCGGCAAAGCTCCTGAAGCTCAACGGCGCCTAAATAGGGCGTAATTCAGGGACAGACCACGTTTTAGATCCACGGAACCGAACAAAAACGTGGTCTGTCCCTGTTTTTGCGCTAAAGCTCGTCCAGCCAGCGCGCTGCGAGCTCGCCGATTTCCGCTGTGACGGGAAAGGAGTGGTCCTTTCCCTCGAGCCACTGCATCTCCCAGCGGGTCTTCACTGACTCGAGGGCGTGCTCCATCAAGGGCCGCTCACACAACGTGTCTTTGGTGCCGTTGATGCACAGGACCGGCACCTTGATCCGCGGCAAATGCTCGTCGCGCAGGCGCTCTGGCTTTCCCGCGGGATGTAGCGGATAGGCGAGGAGCAGCAGCCCGTCGCAGGCGAAGCCTTCGGCGGCGAGCATCGACGCGACCCTTCCGCCCATCGAGCGTCCGCCGATGATGAGCTTTTTTCCCGGACCAGCGTGGGCGCGCGCTTTTTCTATGACTGATTTCATGCACGCTTGAAGCTTCGGCATGCGGTCGGGCGGGCCGCCGCCCTTCTCGCGATAGAGGAAGTTGAACCGCACGACGTCGAATCCCCGGGCGCGCAAGACTTCTGACAGCTTGAGCGTGCTGCGATGGTTCATGTGGCTGCCGGCCCCATGCCCCGCGACGAACAGCGCCTTTCCTTCAGCGTGGAACGCAGGCTCGTATACCGCCGATGTTTTTTCAGAAACGACATCGATACACCACTGAAACGAAGCTTGCGTAGCATTGGGCGGGAAGGGGGAAACCATGAAGTGGAGCATAGCGGCAGCGACGGTACTCGCGGCGCTGGTCGCGCTGCGAGCGAGCGCCGACGACGCGCTGCGGCGCGACGCCGCGGGCATCTTGTCGGAGATCAAGGCGGCGAATCCCGGCTCGTCGCCCCAGGTCGAGCTCGGCCGGGCGCTGTTCTGGGACGCCCGGGTCTCGCTCGACGGCAGGACGGCGTGCGCGAGCTGCCATCCCGCAGCCGACTGGGGTGCGGACCGGCGCCGGTTCTCGCCCGACGCGCGCGGCGCGTTGACCTCGCGGCATTCGCCGACGGTATTCAACTCGGTCGACCAGCCGATGATCCGCTGGCTCGCAGACCGCAAGAGCGCCGCCGACCAGGCCGAAGGCTCGCTCACCGGCTCGCTCGGCTTCCCCTCGCTGCATGCGGGGCTCGCCAAGCTGCGGGAGCTCGACTACGCGACGCAATTCCGCGCCGCGTTTCCGACGGATGCCGAGCCGCTGTCGACGCGCAACTACGGGCTGGCGATCCAGGCCTACGAGGCGACGCTGGTCACGCCCGCGGCGTTCGATCGCTTCCTCGCCGGCGACGACGGCGCGCTCTCGGAGCGCCAGAAGGCGGGCCTGCGCGCGTTTCTTTCGATCGGCTGCGCGGCCTGCCACAACGGCCCGCAGCTTGGCGGCGCGATGCTGAGCAGGTTCGGGATCGTCAAGGATTTCTGGCTCGAGACCGGCTCGCAGAAGGTTGATCCGGGCCGCTTTGCGGTCACGAAGAAGGAGGAAGACCGTTACGTGTTCCGCGTGCCGATGCTGCGCAACATCGCGAAGACCGCGCCTTACTTCCACGACGGTTCGGTCGAGACGCTCGAGGGCGCGGTGCGCGTGATGGCGAGCGTGCAGCTCGGGCGCACGCTCGACGAGCGCACGGTCGCCGACGTCGTCTCGTTCCTCGAGGCGCTCACCGGTGAAGTGCCCTCCAACTATGCGCCTCCGGGGGAGCCTGTCGTGCGCAGGTGACTTGGCAGTTCGGACCACGCGCGGATTGGGCGGCGTGCCGGTGAATTAATTCCTCCGGGGCTACGGTAGCGGCATGTACGAGGAAATCCGCTACCCGGTCTGTCCGTACCGCAACGTGCCGGCCGCGTACCAGAGATTCCTCGGGCCCGATTCGGGCGGCATCGAGCGCTTCTTTCCTGCCGGCGAGCTGACCCAGCGCGTCGACGGCACGCTCCTCATCGTGCGGTTGCGCTCGCAGAAGGCAGTCACCGGAGCGTCGCAGGCGGTCGGCGAATTCAACGCCGCGGTTGGCTTCGCTTGGGCCTGCACCGTATCGGCGTGCCAGGCCTTCGCCGTGGCCGCTGGCGGCTACCTAGGGTTCGCGCGGGAACTGCTTCACCGGGCCTAGCTCCATCACCCAGTCGAACGCCGAGCGGCACCAGATCTGCTTCTGCGGCCGCAGCTCGCGCCGCTGCCGGATCGTGCCCAGGCGCAGGTTGTAGCGCTCGGGCTCCGCGACCGCCGCGGAGGCATAGATGCGCGAGCCGCACTCCGGGCAGAAAGCCTGCGCGCGTTTCGCTCCGCTCGAGCCGGTCTTGAAATAGATCTTCGGCGAGCCGGAGAGAAGCTTGAAGCCGGCGCGCGGCGCGAACACGAACGTGCTGAACGCCGTTCCCGTGAGCTGTTGACAGTCGGTGCAGTGGCAGATACCGACGTCGGCCGGATCGATCTCGGCCTCGAAGGCGATGTTGCCGCAGTGGCAGCCGCCGTCGACCTTCACGGCTGCAGCCCAACGCTGGGGCGCGGCTGGCTGGTGAACATGTCGCGATGGATCTTCCACTCGTCGTCGATGCGTTTCCAGATGACGATGTACCTGCCGCGATCGAAAGTCGAGCCGTCCTCGAGCCGGCGCAGGTAAGTGCCGATCTCGATCGCCGTGCCGCCGTGGATGTCGAGCTCCGCGGTCTCGAAGTCGAGGCTGTGTCCCGGGCGGTTGGTGAACTTGAACAGGGACTCGATCGCGGCGCGTCCGCGGATCGGCCCGCGGTTCGAGGCGAGGATCTCGGCGTCGTCGGTGTAGCAGGCCGCGATGCTTGCGGCGTCGTTGAGCGCGAAGAGGCTCAGAAAGCGCCGGCCGGCGGCGGCGATCCGTGCGCTTTCAGCGTCAAGCATGGCGGCTGCAATTCTATCAGCCTGCCTTGAGGAGCTTGAACGCGTGCGTCCACTCGTTGCGCAGGAAGCCTGGAATGCACCAGAGCATGCACAGCGGCTCGATTGCCCGCGCGGCCTCGACCTTGCCCATGTCGGCGGTTTCCCACCCGAATTGATCCAGGATCGTTTCGACGGTCTTCTTTGCGCCTTCGTCGTTGCCGCAGATGAACATCGTCGGCTTTCCGCCCTGGAACCGCGGATTCACCATGCGCGCGTTGCCGACGGAGTTGAACGCCTTCACGAAGCGCGCGGCGGGAAATTCACGCTGCAATTGCTCCATCAGCGACTCGTCCAGGGTGGTAAAGAACTGCAGCACGCCGTGGCTCGGTGGCGCGTCGGCGATGGGATTGGTCGCGTCGATGACCGGCTTGCCCGCCAGATTGGACGACCCCGCCCCGTGCAGCGCCTCGGCCGAGGCCGCTCCCTTGACCGCCAGGACCACGACGGCTCCGAATTGGGCTGCCTCGCTGAAGCTGCCCACGCGGGCGCGAGGATTCTCGGCAGCCCAGGCCTTCAGTTTTGCGGGCTCCCGGGTCCCGATCACGACGTCGTGACCGTGTTTGAGAAAGCCGCCTGCCAGCGTCCTCGCTACGTCGCCTGATCCGATGATGCCGATGTTCATGTTGCGGTCCTATTCAAGTGAAATGGACAGCCCATAGCAAGCGCCGTGCGCACACCTAAGACGGCAGGCGAGAGAGGTCGGGAAGCGCGACGGGCCGCACGGTCTCGAACGCGCGCGCCGCGCGCAGGACGAGCGCGTCGGCGAAGCGCGGCCCGACGATCTGCAGGCCGACCGGCAGGCCGGCCTTGGTGAGCCCGCACGGGATCGAGGCCGCGGGCTGGCCGGTGAGGTTGAAGGGGTAGGTGAAAGGCGTCCACTCGGTCCAGCGGCCTTTGACCGGCGTTTCCTGCCCGACGTCGAAGGCTGCCACTGCGAGCGTCGGCGTGACGAGGAGGTCGTAGTCCCGGTGAAAGAGGTTCATGTGCATGCCGAGGGCGCCGCGCTTCATCTGCGCGTCGATCAGCTCGGCGGCGGTGATCTTGGCGCCTTGTTCGGCCACTTCGAGCAAACCAGGGTCCACCGGCTGCCTGTCCTTCACGGTGCGGATCAGCGCCGCGGCGCCCGAGAACCAGTGCGTCTGGAAGATCGGCCCCGCGTTCTCGAATCCCGGATGGCGCTCGTCCACCCGGGCGCCGAGGTCGGCGAAGACGCCGATCGAGCCGCGCACGATGGCGGCGACCTCTGGATCGACGTCTGCGTAGCCCAGGTTCGACGAGTACGCGATGCGCAGGTCGCGGATGCCCGCGTCGAGGCCGGCGCGGTAGTCGAGCGGCTCGTAGGGGAGCGCGTGCCAGTCGCGCGCATCGGGCAGCGACATCACGCTCAGCATGAGCGCGGCGTCGGCGACGTGGCGGGTCATCGGCCCGACGTGCGCCACCGTTCCGAACGGCGACAGCGGCCAGGCGGGCACGCGGCCGAACGAGGGCTTGATGCCGAAGATCCCGGTGAAGCTCGACGGGATCCGGATCGAGCCGCCGCCGTCGGTGCCCACCGCGAGCGGACCCATGCCGCAGGCCACAGCCACTGCCGCGCCGCCCGAGGAGCCGCCGGGCGTCTTGCTCGGATTCCACGGATTGCGCGTGATGCCGGTGAGCGGACTGTCGGTCACGCCCTTCCAGCCGAACTCGGGCGTGGTGGTTTTGCCGATCAGCACCGCGCCGTGCTCGCGAAACCGCGCGGTCGCGGGTGCATCCTCGTTCCACGGGCCCTTCGGATTGACCGTCTTCGAGCCGCGCAGCGTCGGCCAGCCGCGGGTGAGGATGAGGTCCTTGATCGACACCGGCACGCCGTCGAGCAGGCCTTTCGGCTGCCCCGACAACCATCGCGCTTGCGAGGCTTTCGCTTCCTCGAGCGCCTGGTCCGAGACCAGGTTGAAGGCGTTCAGTCGCGGATTGAGCGACTCGATCCTGGCGAGCACCGCCTTCGTCACCTCGACGGGCGACAGCGCCTGGGTTCGATACCCCTCGAGCAGTGCACTGGCACTCAGCAGGCAGAGTTCTTCAGACATCGACAAGGAAGAAAAACGTGGTCTGTCCCTGATTAGGGGCGTTTAAGCGCCTTGGCGCGCCAGAGAGGCCAGGCGCGGTAGTAATCCTGGCGCGCGACCGAAGCCTGCACTTCGGCGTCGTCCAGATAGGCGATGTCCCCGCCCGGGCCGGCGAGCGCGATCGCCTGCATCTGCATGCGCGCGCTCTGCTC
>DATLUZ010000194.1:0-14929 GCA_035577785.1 Burkholderiales bacterium
CGCCCGAGACCAGCCCGAGCACGCGCTCCGGCCACAGCGCCGCCACGATGCACGCCGCGCGACCGCCCCAATCGAAGCCCGCGAGCAGCGCCCGCTCGACCTCGAGCGCGTCCATCAGCGCGCGCAGATCGTGCGCCAGCACCGCCTGCTGTCCCGAGCGCGGCGTGCTCGCGGAGAGAAATCGCGTCGGACCGTAGCCGCGCAGATAAGGCACGATCGTGCGGCAACCGGCAGCGGTGAGAAGCGGCACGACCTCGTCGTAGGCGTGTACGTCGTACGGAAAGCCATGCAGCAGGAACACTGGCGTGCCGCGCGCAGGGCCGCTTTCTTCGTAAGCGACTTCCAGAACCCCTGCGGTGATGTGGCGTAGCATGTTCCGCGCCCCCGTCAAATTCTAGAGCGATGACGGGCCATCGTGAGCGAAATACAGGGGGTTGCCGTCATTTAGCGCGGAGACTATTCCCTGAGCTTCCTTGCCTGCCGGGCCGCGGGCCGCTCGACGCTTCCAAGAAGCCAAGCATTGAGTTTGGGGAATGCCGACAGATCATGCTTTCCGGCAAAAAAGGTGTAGAGCACGCTCGCGACCATGAAATCCGACATGTCCCAGCGCTCGCCGCCGAAATAGGCCGCCTGGCGGAGCTGGTCATCGAGCACCGCGAGCTTCGGCCGCAGCGCGCTTTCGGCCTCGGCTGCGAGCGTGGGATTGCGTTTCTCCGGCGGGTAGATGACGCGGTTGCGGTTCAGCGTATTCATGTGCGCCTCTATGTCGTTTGCGACATAGAACGCCCACTGCAGCATGCGCCCTTCGCCGCTCGGGGATGGCGGGTAGAGCGGGCTGCCGTATTTCTTCGCCAGGTAGATGTTGATCGCCCACGATTCCCACATCACGAAACCGTCGTCGTCGATCGTCGGAACCCGGCCATTCGGGTTCAGCGCCAGATACCATGGCTCCTTGCATTGCGCATCGTCGGATTTGATGCTGACCGGGATATGCTCATAAGGAATCGACGATTCCTCGCACAGCCAGAGTACGCGGAACGTGCGCGATCTCGCCTGTCCGAAGATCTTCAGCATGGTTGTGCCGTCCTCAGATGGGGTAGTGGCAGCCCGCGCCGATATCGCGCGTCTCCATGCGGAATTCGCGCGACTTGAGGCGCACCTCGCCATTGCGCACGGCTATGCGGTCAAAGTAACGGCCGACGCAAAAGACCTTCGAGACGCCATCCAGGTTGGTGTGGGTCACCGAAACGTAGCTCATCGCGTCGTACGAGGCCTCGCGCTGCTCCAGCGAGTAAAGCGAGACCTGCCGGAACAACGACCCGGACAGCCGGATGTGGTTATGTATGTTCCCGACGAGATCGGCAAGCTCCTCCTTGTTGACCTTTAAATGAATCATGTCCTTGCGCAGGTCGGGGCTGTAGCAGGTGATGCTGTACTGGTAGTCGTCGTCGAGCAGCCCGAGATAGTCGGGATACGCTTCGCGGTCGAGATAAACGCACGACTTGGCAACCAAGTCCCAGGCCTGCATCCACGGCAAAGTCGTCGACATCAGGCGGCTCCCTCGGCCTTGGGGTTTTGCGCCGGCCGGCCCATGAGGCGCGACCATTCCTGGTAGTACGTGCGGAGGAGGACGTCGTCCTGGGTCTTCTGCCCTTCGTGACGCGCCAGGATGGAGTAGCTTCCGCCCCCGCCGATATTCACCTCCGACACGCATTCCGCCGCATGCGCGTCCTCGTAGAGATTTCGGCCGAACGGACCCCAAAACTGGTTGTGGTGCTTGACGCGCATCGCGCGGTCCTCGGCGCTCTCGCCCTTGATCCCGAGGCCGCGCAGCTCGACGAGGGTTTCGCCCGGGCTGATGGGAGTCGACGTGTCGATACGCATAACGGTCGACCGGGCGATGATGTTGGTGTCGGGAAAGATCTTCACGGTTCGGAACTCGTCGGCCATGATTCCGGGCATGGGCTTGTTGTCGCGCGGCCGCCAGCCCTTGATGTGCTCGTATTTCTGCCGCATTGGGCTCAGGGTCGCGTGTCCGCCGGGATAGATCTTCCAGCTGCGCTCGTGATAGCCGTCGCCGCGCATCGCCACCCGGCGGTTGATGTAGTGAAGGAACTCGTGGTAGGGGTCCATGTTGGTCTCGTGCCAGTTCTTCCAGTTCGTAGGCACGACCGTCTTGTGGTAGCTGAACACCTCGAGCGGTTGCTCCGGATCTCCCATCACGGGCACCAGGTTCTCGAGCGCGCCGTTGAGGTACTCGTCGAGGCCCGGGGCGCGATCGTTGAGGTTGACGAAGACCAGGCCAAGGCGCGTCTCGCAGCGCACCTCGCGCAGCCCTAGCGACTCCTTGCCCAAGCCGACCGGCTTGTACGCCTCCTCGCGCGGAATGCCGATGCAGTCGCCACGCGTGTTGTAGGTCCAGTGGTGGAACAGGCAAGTGAACTGCCGGCCATTGCCGCTCGGCTCGCGAACCACCAGGGCGGCGCGATGCGAGCAGGCATTGATGAAGCATCGGATGGCGCCATCATCGCCGCGTACGACCACCAGAGGCATGCCGGCATGGTTGACCCGCCTGAAGTCGAACGGCTCCGGTACCTCGCTTTCGTGGCAGGCAAACTTCCAGGTGGCCTTCTTCACGCGCTCCATCTCGAGGGCAAAAATCTCCGGATCGGCATAGACCAGGTTGCTGATGAAGTCCTCTTTGGGGAGCTTCGGCGGCGTCTGCCATGCTGTTTCGCTTCGTCCCATGGGCGATCTCCTTAGGGGTTACAGGCTGATGTTGGCCTTCTTGGCGAGCTCGGCCCAGCGGCGGATCTCGTCCTGGATGAATGTGCGGTACTGCGCCGCGTCCATGAAGTCGATGTCGGCACCGACCGCCGCGAGCTTTCCGGTCATTTCCTTGTCGGTGCTGAAATCGCGCACCGCGGCCTCAAGCGCGGAGATGATGGACCTGGGCGTTCCGGCAGGCGCCAGCAAGCCGGTCGAGCTCGCAATGACGAAGCCGGGGACGCCCTGCTCGGCTGTCGTCGGCAGGTCGCGTGCCTCCGGGCTACGCGAGTTGCTGAGCACTGCGACCGCGCGGAGCCTGCCCGCGCGGACGTGCGCAACGGACGCCGGTAGATTGTCGAACATGACGTCGATCTGCCCGCCCACGAGATCGGCGGTGGCTGGAGCGCTGCCCTTGTAGGGCACATGGCGCATCTGAATGCCTGCAAGGGCGCTGAGCAGCTCGCCTGCCAGATGCCCGCTCGAGCCTATTCCGGCAGATCCATAGGTGAATTTGCCCGGATGCGCGCGCGCCGCCTGGATGAGGTCGGTCAGCGTGCCGAACGCAGACTTCGCATTGACGATCATGATGTTCGGCACGGTCACGAGGTTGGCGATCGTGTCGAAATCAGCAACAACGTCGTAAGGCAGCTTTCTCGAGAGTCCCGGAAGAAACATCACAGGTCCGGAGCCAGCGACGGACAAGGTCAGGCCGTCGGGCGCTGCCTTCGCCACTACGTCCGTTCCTATTTGACCTGCCGCGCCCGGGCGATTGTCCACGACGAACGATTGCTTGAACCGGGCGGTCAAGGCCTCCGCAAGGATGCGACCGATGATGTCGGTGGTGCCGCCTGGAGGATAGGGGACGACCAGCCTTACGGGTCGGGACGGATAAGGCGCCGAGGGGGACTGCGCCTCGACGTGAAACACAAGCAGCGAACAGACGAATGCGAGTATCAGGCGTAATCGCATGCGAATCCTCCTAGGGGATGTCCCGCGTGAGGTTGAGACCGGCGTCTTCGCCGGCCCAGAACATGTCCTCGTATTGAAGGCCGTAACGATCCCAGGCCCATGGCAGCTCGATCGACCCGGTCATCCCGACCTCCAGGCGTTCCGTCGATGTCGACGTGAAATGCACGCTTACATGCCGCTGCTTGTCCATCGTATGGCCGACGTAGCGCGCGTACGCCTCCTGAAAGCGGCCGACGCGTGGCCCAAGCCCCGTACGATCGATCGCTTCGCGCTGAGCGTCCAGCCCTCCTGTCGCGGCGAGAAAGACATCGCGGCCACTCGCGCCGGCGCGTGCGGCCGGCACTGCATGATCGGCGACCGCTCTGCGAAGAACGTCGTACATCTCTGAGGCTGCGCCGCCCTGAACGAGCGTGCGGCCCATGTCGGTCGCCGCACGAACCAGCCCGTCGGGCTCCATGAGGAACACGCCCGAATCGATCTTCAGCGACGTCTCCGCCGATCCCATCCTGTAATCGGTGGGCAGCGACGGGCGCGTCGTCCGCGAACCCGCGTGCACATTCATGTGGGCGTTGCGAACTCGAAACGAGCCCGCGTTATCGAAGCGACCCAGCGCTCGCCTGTACTCACCCCCGAGCACACGTTCAACGTCCACTTCGCTCATGCCGGCCGCTCCGAGGCGGCCGCGCAACGTCTCGAGCGTGGCTGCGATCGCGGCGGTCGTCACCTTGGCCGCCAGGACGAAGTACGGAGTGTCGAATGCGCTCGCGCGCTCCCGCCACGCGCGCACGGCGTCCGAGACGGCGGCACCTTCGTCTATGGCCAAGCCGCAGGCGAGCGCTTGCCCGACGGTGAGGTACTGCTCGTCGATGCCGAATCGACGACCGCGCAGCCGCGTTGCCACCTCGGCGAGCGATATCGTCGCAGCTTCGCCGGCGCACGGCTCGAGCATCTCGACATAATCCGCGCCCCGTTCATATAGCGCGATCGCCGGCCACAGTAAGTCCGAGACGGTGATTCCCGTGACGTCCTGCACATTGAGCGGTGCGCTCAGCACGACGACATCCAGCCCGACCTCGCCGAGGAGCGCATCGAGCGAAGCAAACCGTCCCCCGGACCGGGCGCCCTCCACCGCGTTGCGCAGGCGTCGTTCGTCGCGGTCTCCCTTTAGCGAAAGAAGCGCGGCTTCGGTTGCCGCGGAACGCGTCCGCCGGAAGCGCGCCTCTACGTCGTGCGTGCGGATGCGACGGCGCCGCCAGGTCCGGTTGCGCCACGGGGCGGCGAGCTCGGCCGGGACAGAGGCGCGGATCGCCCGCACGAGAAAAATCGATGCGAAGGCGTCCACTGCCACTTCGACGTCGCCCGCCACCTGGCGCAACGCATCGCAGACGGTGTGCGGGATTTGCGAGCGCTCGGCCGGGTCCCAGCGAAAGTAGGGGGCGTAGTAGGACGGCGTGACCCCTGGCGGAAGCGCGGCAGCCGGAACGCTGCCGCGCTCGATCTCCTCGAGCAGCATGAATCCGCGGTCCCCGTCGATGAGCAGTGGCGGATAAATGACGTGCCGCGCGTCCAGCGCGGTGTTCGGCATGAGAAAACGCTCGCGAGGCGCAAAGCCGAGAAAGCGCTCGACGGCACCGGGCTCGGCGATCAGCCTCAAGGTCGAGCTTCCATGAATGCCTTGCTGCCGACGTGCATGACTGCCGCCGCATCGATGATCAGCATGTCGATACCGCGCGCGATGAGCTGGCGTGCCGCTTGCGGGCTCGGCGCGGCGACCCCGGCCGGCTTGCCGGCGGCGTGTGCCGCGGCGATGATGCGGTCCATGGCCGCCTGCACCTTCGCATCGCCCGTGTTGCCCGCGCAGCCCAAGGCGACCGAGAGATCGAGGAGACCGATGTCCACTGCGTCGACCTGGTCGACGGCCGCGACGGCTTCGATCTCGTCGAGCGCCTCCTTCGTCTCGACGATGACATGCACCATCGTCTCGTCGTTGATGCGCGGCATGAGAGCGGTCCAACCCTCCCTCAGGCCGTATGCGGTCGCCCGGCTGTGCCCCAGGCCTCGCGTGCCCTCGGGCGGATACTTCGCCGCCGCGGCCAGGCGGCGCACCTCGTCGACCGCACGCAGGGACGGCAGCAGAACGCCTTGCGCACCCATTGCGAGGACGCTCTGGATCCGCCAAGGCGTCGCTTCCGCAAGCCGCACCAGCGTGCTGAGTCCGTATCGCTCGCCGGCCATGATCATGCCCCGCATCGCTTCCGCGTCCGCGATGATCTGTTCTTCGTCCAGAATGACCAGATCGAAGCCCAGAAGCCCGGCCACCTCGACCGTGATGTGGTGGGGAATCGTCACGAACAGGCAGTGCGCCGGCTGGCGGCGTTCATAGCGCGAGCGCAGCTCGGCGCGCTTCATTGATCTTCGCGCGCCTTACCCGGGATGACGGCGATCGCGGACATTTCGATGTCGATGTCCGGACGCACCAGGCCCGCAACGAAGGTCATCCGCGGCGGATACGGCGGCTCGAAGAATGTCCTGTAGATCTCGTTGAACTCGCCGAAGTCCTCCGCGCGGCGAAGAATCACCTCCACCTTGACGCAGTTCTCGAGCGAGGTGCCCGCGTCCTTCAGCACCGCCTGGATGTTATGCATGGTGCGTCTCACCTGATCCGCGAAGCTCGCCTGCTCGGACCTGGAGCCTCCCGGAGTCAGGGGTCCATGACCGGAGGTAAAGACGAGGCTGCCCACGACGGCGCCCTGGGACGTAGGGAAGGCGGAACGGCCCGCTGCGGCTGTGCTGAGAATTCGGAAGTCCTTGGTCACGTCTTCTCCTTTTTAGAAGGAATGAATCTCGGGCACGGGCGGGGTTGCGCGGTTCCCGGAGCTGCTCTCGGGCGGGAGCCCTCATCCGAGGACGGCCGCTCCCGCTCTCGCGATCTGCTCGCATTGAGGCGAGGTGACCCCAGATACGCCGATTCCGCCGACGCATTGGCCCTGATGGAGGAGCGGAATCCCGCCCTGAAGCGGAATGAAGCCGGACAGGGCTAGGAATCCTTTGCGCTCCTCGACGCGCTGTTCCCAGTATTGCGTCGATTGACGGCTGACCGCCGCCGTCCTCGCCTTGAGCGTGGCGATCCCGGGGCTCTCGAGATGCGCGCCATCCGCGCGCTCGAGCTGCAGCAGATAGCCGCCGTCGTCCACGATGGCGATGGAAACGATGAAGTCGTGCTTCGCGGCTTCCGCTTTGCACGCGGCCATCATTTTTTGCGCATCGCTCGAGGTCAAGGTCGGTCTGTTGCGCATGGCTTCCCTTCCGTAGCAGTGGGCGTTGACGAGGTACGAAATGGCCCTTCTCGAAGGCAGCAAGGTAAATGCAGCGCCTGTCGAGTGCATAGGGCTCGCGGCGCATGTGCCCTATGCAGGACATGCATGATCAGGAAGGGAAAGTCCGACTCTATACTCTCGCCGCAGGAGGAGTGCTATGCCCGTACGAGTCGGGGTGCTGCCGCTCGCCGCCTTTATCGCCCTCGGTGGCGCGGGCTTCTGCGCGAATGCGACCGGCGATTTTCCGGATTCGGCTCGGACCGTAGAGCTTGCCGTGCCCTACGCGCCCGGCGGTCCGGTCGATGTCGCCACGCGTGTTATTCAGGCGCCCTTGTCGAAGGAGCTCGGCATTCCGGTCGTCGTAGTCAATCGCGCCGGTGCTGGCGGCGTGGTAGGCATGGAATCTGTGCTGAGAGCCAAGGCGGACGGCTACACTCTTGCCGCCACGGCGAACGCGACGCTGGTCACGGTGCCGGCCGTCAATCCCAACGTGTCCTACGGCCTAGGCGATTTTGCGGCCGTAGGAAGCTATGCGGTCGACTACCAGGCAATCATCAGTCGGCCCGATTCTCGATGGAAAACCATCGAGGACTTCGTCGCGTATGCCAGGCAAAACCCCGGCAAGCTCTCGTACGGCTCTTCGGGAACCGGGGGCGTGAGCTATTTCAATATGGAAATACTGAAGATGACCGAGGATCTTCAGATCACCCATGTGCCCTACCAGGGCACCGGGCCGGTCAAGACGGCGATCCTTGGCGGGCACGTCGATGTAGCGACCAGCGCGATGGGGGCCTTTACGCCGCTGGTGCAGGCGAACAAGCTTGTCTTCCTCATCGTCACGTCGCCGAAACGATTGGCAAATCTGCCAAACGTGCCGACCATGCAGGAAAAGGGCATCAAGAGCGCCGCGCTGAACACCGTGATGATGGTTCTCGTACCGGCGCAGGTTCCACCGCAGGCGCTGGCCCGCCTGAGAGCGGCCCTCGCTTCCGTAATGAGGCAGCGCACCGTGAGGGAGCAATTGGAGACAGCCGCGCTCATTCCGGACTACCAGGGGCCCGAGGCAACCCTCGCGGCCCTGCAGGAGGAAATCAACAGCGTCAAATCGGTGATGAAGAAGCTGAAGCCGAACTAGTCTGCCCGCCCGTCGACGGCGTCGGCTCGTTTGGTTTCGCCCTCACTCCTTTAGCGCGTTTGCCACGAACTGCCGGAACCAGCGATTGGCCGGGTCACGGTGAAACCGTTCGTGCCAGAAGACGTTGATGTCGTAGCTGGGTATTTTCATCGGCAACGGCATGATCTTGATCGGCACCATCGTCGCGAACATTTCCGCGACCCGGCCCGCCGTGATCGCGAGCAAATCGCTGCGGGCGACGATGAGGGGCAGAACCAGGTAATGCGGGACGTTGATCTTCACGCACCGTTGTATTTTCTGCCGCGCCAGCCAGCGGTCGAGCGCCTCGTGCACGTAGCCGGCGCCCTCCGCCACTGCGTGCGGCACGCTGCGGAACGCCTCGAGGGTCATCCCGCTGACGAAGCTGGGATGGTCTTTTCGAACGACGCAGACGTACCGGCCTTGATAGAGCCGCCGCTGCATGCAGCCGGTGATCAAGCCGGTGAACGTCCCCACCGCGATATCGATCTCGCCCGATTCGAGCATCAGGTGCGGCGCTTTCGCCGGTAGCGGTCGCACGCGCAGGCCGATGCCCGGGGCGCTGACGGCAAGTGCCTCCAGCAGCTTCGGCAGAAAGAGCCATTGGCCTACATCGCTCAGGAAGACGTTGAAAATCCGCGTCGAGCGCCCGGGGTCGAAGTCCGGCGAGCGATCGAGCCCGTACTCGAGCAGCTTGGTCGCGTCGCGAACTGCCGCCGCCAGGCGCGCGCCGTAGGGAGTCGGTTTCATTCCCTCCGACGTGCGAATGAAGATGGGGTCGCGCATGGAGCGCCGCAGCCGGGCAAGCGCGTGGCTTGCGGCGGGTTGCGTAATGCCGATGTGCTTGGCGGCGTCGGTGATGTTGCCGGTGCGTGCCAGTGCTTCGATCAGCTGCAGCTGGTTGAATCGCAGGCCGCCAATATGCATGCCGCTCATGATACCCAATGCACGGCCGGCCAGCGGGTTCGGCGCGGCGGCTGACTAAAGGTCGAGAACAAGCTCCTTTGACTTGCACCCCGAGCAGCAGATCATCATGGTGTGGCCGGAGCGCCTCTCGCTCTCGGTGAGGATGACGTCGCGGTGGTCCGGAACACCGCTGAGCACGGCCGTTTCACAACTGCCGCATACGCCTTCCGCGCAAGAGAAGGGAACGTCGATACCCTGCTCGAGCAGAGCGTCGAGTATCGTCATGCCTTCCTTTACGAAGATACTCACCTGCGAACGCGCCAGGACGACGGTGTACCCGCCGGCAGTGGCGGCCGGAGTGGACGCCGAGAAGTACTCCAGGTGGATTTGTTCCTGCGGCCACGCCGTAGTTGCTTCCTGAAAAGCGGCCAACATGGCATTGGGCCCGCAACAATAGACGTGAGCGTTTCTCGGGACATCGCGCATCACTGCACGAAGGTCAAGGATCCGGCCGCCCGGTTCGTGGTCGAAGTTCAAGACAAGATTCGCACCTGCCCGCGCACTCAGGCTTGCGATCTCGTCGAGGAAGGCCGCGTGATCTCGCGTGCGGGCGCAGTAATAGAGCTGCCATGACATTCCAAGCTGCGCCAGACGCTGCATCATGCACCACAACGGCGTTACGCCGATTCCGCCCGCGATGAACACCGAAAGGGGAGCGTCCTCTGCCAACGGGAAGTTATTGCGAGGCGAACCGATCGTGATGCAATCGCCGACCCGGACCGCTTCGTGCAAATAGCGCGACCCGCCTCGCGTTGCCGCATCCTTGTTCACGGCGATCACATATCGATGCGCCTCTCCCTGGGGATTGACGAGCGAATAGCTGCGCACCATGCCGCCGGACAGGTGCAGATCGATGTGAGCTCCAGCCGTAAAGCCAGGGAGGGGACCATGGCCGGCGAGCGGCCGCAGCTCGAAGAGCAAAATATCCTTCGCCGCCCAGGTAATCGAATGGACGCGCGTGACGCCCGTTTCCGGATGGTTCATCCAAGGGCCAAACTAGGCGAACTGAACTTGCCCTGTATAGAGGTCTCCGTACATAGGGCGTATGTCGCTTTTGCATACAACGGCCCACGGCCTGCTTTTATACTTTTGCGCGATCCGGGTCCATTCGAATACCGACGGAGTAAACCATGGCAGAAAAGGCGCGACCAATCAAAGCGGACCGGTTGTTGAACCGTTATAGCGGTTATCGACACAATCGGACGGTGACAGAGGATCCCGAACTGACACACGTCGGGCCCGGTACGCCGTGCGGCGAGTACCTGCGTCGTTTCTGGCAACCGATCGAGTTCTCGGCCGAGGTCAATGATCTTCCCAAGCGGATAAAAATTCTGGACGAAGAGCTGGTCCTTTTTCGCGACCGCAGCGGCCACGTCGGGTTGCTCGACTGGCGTTGCAGCCATCGCGGCACCTCGCTCGAATTCGGGCTCGTGTCGGAGCACGGCATCCGCTGCTGCTATCACGGGTGGCTGTTCGACGTGGACGGGACCATCCTCGAGATACCGAGCGAACCTCCGACCAGCACGCTGAAGGAGCGCCTCTGTCACCCCGCGTATCCCACAATGGAGTTCAACGGCGTCGTGTTCGCATACTTCGGGCCGCCCGAGCTGCGGCCCGAATTCCCGTTGTACGACCTGTTTCAGGTACCGGGCTATCGCTTCGTTCCGGGGGGCAAGCGTGCCATCCCTTGTAACTGGCTGCAGGTGAAGGAGAACTCAATGGACCCGGTGCACACGGCGTTTCTCCACACGCGCGTGACCGGGACCCAGTTCACCGACGAGTTCGGGGTGATTCCGGAAACCCAATATTTCGAGACCCCGATCGGCATGCATTACGTCGCCAGCCGCCGCGTCAACGATTTGGTCTGGGTTCGGGTCTCCGATTTCATCCTGCCAAACCTGCATCTCGTGCCGCCGATCTGGGAAAAGGCGACCAAGGAAAAGATTTTCAACCGGCCCATGCTCACCAACTGGGCGGTGCCTATCGACGATACGAATACGCTCCGCTTGGGCTTCTTTCACATCAAGGAAAACGACGATGTGAATTGGGACGAAATCATGGTGAAGATCATGTTCGGCCAAACGGCCGATCGGCCTTATGAAGAACGGCAGCGAATCCCGGGCGATTACGACGCGCAGGTCGGCCAGGGGCCGATTGCCGTCCACGGCTACGAGCATCTCGTCTCTTCTGATCGTGGGGTTTCGATGTGCCGCAGGCTGATCCGCCAAGGAATACAGGATGTGAAAAGCGGAAAGGACCCCATGGGTATAGTCCGCAAGCCGGGGCAAATCGTTACCACCTATGCCCAGGACACGGTCATTCGCATTCCGAAGGCGCAATCGCAAGACGCCGACCGGAAAGTCCTGCTCGAGACCGGGCAGAAGGTCGTCTCCGGCGACTACCAGGCCGCTTAGACCGCATGGTCACGGCACGTCAGACGGCGCTCGTCGAGGACTTTCTGAAGTCGCTTCGACCGGAGTTATTGCAGGAGGACGTGTTTCTGCAGGGATTGTCACGCACTGTCGGCCGCGATGGCGTGATTCGTCAACTGAACGAGAGCGTCTACCGCAACATCACCTGGGGCCCCGCAGAAGCAGGTGAGCAACACATCAAGGTGATAGGCAAGTCGCCGCCCGGTTCCCCAACGGCCGGTTTCGTTCTGCTTTTCGAGGTCGCAGACGGCCAGATCGCCGCCATCCGCCAGCAGCCGCTATTTGGCGGTGCTCCGATAGCGGCAGCGCCGGTCAGGCTCACCGATGAAATCAAGGCCCTCGTCGACAATGCGCTCGCCGCCAGGCATCCCATCGTGGTGGCCTACGTCGACGAAATCGGGCAACCGGTCCTTTCGTTTCGCGGTTCGACGCAGGCATTCAGCGACGATCAGCTCGCGATATGGGTGCGAAACTCCGACGGCTACCTTTTGCGATCGATTGAAAAGAACCCGAAGATCGCCCTCATGTACCGGGACGAGGATACGAAGGCCACTTACCAGTTTCAGGGCCGAGCCCGGGTATCCGACGATGAAGCCGACCGGCGAAGAATTTACGACAAGATGGCGCCGGCTGAACGCAATCATGACCCGGCCAAGCTCGGTATTGCGCTCATCGTCGATCTGGACCGTGTGGAAGGCTGGGCTGGAATGGCGGCCAATGGCCAGGTCGGTCGGGTGAGGATGATCCGCAACTAGAGGAGAAAGCTTTGGCGATTGCAGGACTGGATCACTATGCGCTTTTGAGCTCGGATGCCGAGCGAACGACCCGTTTCTACGAGGAGATCGTGGGCTTGAAGGTCGGATTCCGGCCTGAGCTCAGCTTTCCCGGCGTATGGCTATACGCCGGCGACGATCCGGTCGTTCACGTAATCTTCGGAAAGCCGATCCCAACGCGGGAGACGGGCGCAGTGGACCATCTCGCATTCAAAGCGAGCGGCGATATCAAGAATTCCCTTGCAAAGCTGGATTCGCGGGGCATCGAGTACTCGATGCGCAAGCTGCAGCGTACCGGGGTGGTACAGGTGTTCTTTCGTGACCCCGATGGAGTGGGCGTTGAGCTTAACTTCCAGCCGGATGTGAGCTACTAAATACGCTGATCCTAGGTCTCACCCGAGGCCAAAGACCTTCACGCTCACACTTCGACACCTGCGAGGCCCGGCCGTTTAGAAGAGGCGGCGAGCAGTTAAGGCCTGACCTCGACTTTCGCCTCGAGCAGCGCCGACAACGCCGCACGCTCGACCGGCTTCGCGAGGTGCGCGTCGAACCCCGCGTCGCGCGACCTGCGCTGATCGTCTTCCTGCGCCCAGCCGGTGAGCGCCGCGATGACGATGCGATCGCCGCCGGGCCGCGCGCGCATCGCACGGCAGGCGTCGTAGCCGTCCATGCCCGGCAGGCCGATGTCCAGCAGGACGACCTCAGGCCGGAACGTCTCGGCCGCCTCCAGCGCGCGCGCGCCGTCCTGCGCCACCTCGACGTGGTGGCCTTCGGCGCGCAGCAGCATGGCGAGCGACTCGGCGCCGTCCTCGTTGTCGTCGACCACGAGCACGCGCCGCACCGGCGAGGCGTGAGGAGCAACGTCCTTGGTCAGCGGCGGTGCCTCGTCGCTGGCCGGTAGCCGCACCACGAACTCGCTCCCCATGCCCTCGCCGTCGCTCTGCGCCTCGATCGTGCCGCCGTGCATCCGCGCAAACGCCAGCGCGAGCGCGAGGCCGATGCCGAGGCCGCTCTGCGCGCCGCCGACCCCGGGCCCGACCTGAGAGAACATTTCGAACACCTGCGCGAGGTGCTGATCGGAGATGCCGATGCCGCTGTCGCGCACCCTCACCACCGCCTGATCGCCTTCGCGGCCCGCCGCCAGGCGGATCCGCCCGCCGGGCGGCGTGAACTTGCACGCGTTGTTGAGCAGATTCGAGACCACCTGCGCGAGGCGCACCGGGTCGGCGTCGAGCCACACCGGCTGCGGCGGCAGCGACAGCGTGAACTCGTAGCCGCGCAGGTGCGGCCGCGAGGTCTCGAGCGCCTGCTCGATCACCGCGTCGAGCGCCACGCGCTCGCGGCGCAGCGCGAGCTTGCCGCTCGTGATCCGGCCCACGTCGAGCAGATCGTCGACCAGACGCACCATCTGCCTGAGCTGCCGCGCGATGATGTTGTGCGCGGCTTCCACCAGGGGCTCGCGCTCCGTGTCGCGCGCGAGCACCTCCAGCGCGTTGGAGATCGGCGCGAGCGGATTTCTCAGCTCGTGCGCGAGCGTGGCGAGGAACTCGTCCTTGAGCCGCGCACCTTCGCGCAGCTCCGTGTTCGCCCGCTGCAGCGCCTCCTCGGCGCGCTTGACCCGCTCGAGGTTCGGGCTGATGGTGGCCCAGGCGACGGTGTTGCCGGCCTCGTCGCGGATGACGAACGCGTTCCACATGGTGTGGATCGGCGCGCCGGTGCGGAAGTGGCGGAAGCGCACCTCCCCCGCCCAGCGCCCGTCGTGCAGCAGTACCGGCACCGCCTCCTTCTCGATGCGCGGCCGGTCCTCGGGCCAGAAATAATCCATCACGTGCGTCTTCGACACGTCGGCGCCCTCGAGCCCAACCATCCGCCGGCCCGCCTCGTTCACGTAGAACGGCACCATGTCCGGCGTGCACAGCCCGATGAAATCCCCGCTCGACTCCACCACCGCCGCGAGCGTGCGCCGCTCCGCCTCCGCGCGCCGGCGATCCGAGATGTCGTTGAAGTACACCCCGACGCCGCCGTTCGCGAGCGGGCTCGCGCTGATCTCGAACCAGCGCCCGTAGTGCTCGTAGAAGAGCTCCATCCGCTCCGGCCTGCGCTCGCGCTTCACGCGCTGGTACATCAGATCGACGCTCGTTCCCACCGCGTGCGGAAAGCACTCGTGCCACGTCCTCCCGATCAGCTCCTCCCGCCGCCGCCCGAGCAGCCGCTCGCCCGAGGCGTTCATGTACGTCATGCGCCAGTCCGCGTCGTACGCCACGAAGCCCTCGAACAGCCCCTCGAGGTAATCGACCTGCCCTTCCGCCGGTGTCGCCCGGTTATTCATGGAGCGCAATTCTAGGAACACGGGCCGCGCGCGTGTAGCGGGACTTTCCCGACCGCAGAGCGAAGCGTGGCCGTTCTAGCACGCGATCGAAGCAGGTGCCCGTCGCAATCGTTCGACTTCGGTCATAGCCCAACGACAACGCGTTTCATTTTTTTCTTGTATTCAGTATTCAGGATAGTCGAGCCCGCCGAAGTATCCTTCGACACCTCACCGAGGACACC
>DATLUZ010000195.1:0-44995 GCA_035577785.1 Burkholderiales bacterium
CCGGCGTGGT
Organism: Burkholderiales bacterium; assembly: GCA_035577785.1. Classification (GTDB taxonomy): domain Bacteria; phylum Pseudomonadota; class Gammaproteobacteria; order Burkholderiales; family SG8-39; genus SCGC-AG-212-J23. The sequence goes on from DATLUZ010000195.1 coordinate 11, forward strand.
GTTCACTTCCAGCAGGAACGGCCGGCCACGCTGGTTCAGCATCAGGTCGACGCGACCCCAGCCCTCGCATCCCAGGGTGCGGAACGCGGCGAAGCAAAGCTCCTGCAGCTCGCGCTCCTTCTTCGCCGGCAGGCCGCTCGGCAGGATGTAGCGCGTGTTGTCGGCGATGTACTTGGCCTCGTAGTCGTAGAAGTCGCGCGGCGTCTCGAGCTTGATGAGCGGCAGCGCCTGCGTCCCCAGGATGCCGCAGGTGAGCTCCGTGCCGTCGATGAACTGCTCGGCGATGACCACGCGGTCGTAGTTCGCCGCAAGGGCGTAGGCCTCGTCGAGATCGGCGGCTGCGCGCACTTTCGACATGCCGATCGACGAGCCCTCGCTCGCCGGCTTGACCATGATCGGAAGACCGAGCCTGCGGGCCACGATGCGCAGATTCGTGTCCTTCGTAAGCAGCTCGTAATCCGGGGTGGACAGCTTCTCCGCGGCCCAGATGCGCTTCGTGCGCAGCTTGTCCATAGCGAGCGCCGAGGCGAGCACGCCGCTGCCGGTGTAGGGAATGCCGAGCCATTCGAGGATGCCCTGCACCGTGCCGTCCTCGCCGAAGCGGCCGTGCAGCGCGATGAACGCTTTCTTGAACCGCTCGTTCACCAGCGCCTCGAAGCCTTTCTCCGACGGATCGAACGGATGCGCGTCCACGCCGCGGCTGCGCAGCGCCTTGAGGACCATTCCGCCGCTCTTCAGCGAGACTTCGCGCTCGGCCGACTTGCCTCCGAGGAGCACCGCCACTTTTCCAAGGTTCGTGGCTGCGTTCACGCCGGGTCTCCGACGATGCGCACCTCGGGAACGAGGTCGACTCCGGTCCGCTCAAGCACGATTTTCTTGATTTGAACGATCAGCCCCTCGATGTCCGCGGCGCTGGCGGCTCCATCGGGATTCACGATGAAGTTGGCGTGCTTTTCGGACACGCGCGCGCCGCCGCGCGCCAGGCCTTTGAGGCCGCAGGATTCGATCAGCCGCGCGGCGTGATCGCCCGGCGGATTGCGGAACACGCTGCCGGCATTGGGAAGCTGCAGGGGCTGCGTGGCCATGCGCTTCGCGAGCAGCTCCTTGATGCGGGCGCGCGAGGCCTCGCCGTCGCCCTGCTTCAGCTCGAACCACGCGGCCACGAACCATTCCTCCGTGCCGGAGCGCAGACGGCAATGGCGGTAAGCGATCTCGTACTCGCGCTTTTCCCTTTCGTGAATCGAGCCCGAGCGGTCGATGCTGACGACCTTGTGGACGATGTCCCAGGTTTCGCCGCCATAACAGCCGGCGTTCATCGCGAGCGCACCGCCCACGGTGCCGGGGATGCCGGCGAGGAATTCGGCGCCGACGAAGTGATGCGTCGCCGCGAAACGCGCCACTTTCGGGCTCGCCACGCCGGCCTCGGCGTAGATCCGGCCACGCTCCATGCGCGCGCTCTTCTTCGCGGAATGCGTAAGGATCACCGTGCCGCGGAAGCCGCCGTCGCGCACCAGGAGGTTCGATCCCAGGCCGACGAACAGCAGCGGCTCTTCCCGCGGAAGGGTGCGCAGGAAGCCGCTCAAATCCTCGATCTCCCTGGGCATGAAAAATCGATCGGCCAAGCCGCCGGCGCGCCAGCTGACGTGGCGCGCCATCGGCTCGCGGAACTGGAGGGTCTCGGCCATGTTCATGCGAGCTGCGCGGCGACGTTGCCGATCGAGCCGGCGCCCATCGTCACCACGACGTCGCCGCCCTGCGCGACGCGGCGGATCGCCTCGGGCAGCTCGGCGACGTCCTCGACGAAGACCGGCTCGACACCGCCGGCGACGCGCAGCGCCCGGGCGAGCGAGCGGCCGTCGGCGGCGACGATCGGCGCCTCGCCCGCCGGGTACACCTCGGCGAGAAGCAGCGCGTCGGCGGTGGACAGCACTCTTACGAAGTCCTCGAAGAGATCGCGCGTGCGCGTATAGCGGTGCGGCTGGAAGGCCAGCACGATGCGGCGACCTGGGAAGGCGCCGCGCGCCGCGTCGAGTGTCGCCGCCATCTCGGCGGGATGGTGGCCGTAGTCGTCGATCAGCGTGAAGCTGCCGCCGGCGGCGAGCGGCACCTCGCCGTAGCGCTGGAACCGCCGCCCCACGCCGTGGAACTCGGCGAGCGCCTTGAGGATCGCCTGGTCCCTGATGCCGAGCTCGCCCGCCACGGCGATGGCGGCGAGCGCGTTCAGCACGTTGTGCCGCCCCGGCAGGTTGAGCGTCACGTCGAACGCGGCGGCACCTTCGCGCCGCGCGCGAAACCGCATGCGGCCGGCGTCGTGGCGGATCGCCTCGGCGCGTACGCTGGCGTCCTCGCCGGTGCCGTACGTGATCACCGGCTTCGTCACCAGGGGCAGGATCGAGCGCACCTGCGGATCGTCGGCGCAGAGAATGGCGGCGCCATAAAAGGGAAGGTTGCGCAGGAACTGAACGAACGCGCCCTTCAGCTCCTCGAAGTCGTGCTCGTAGGTATCCATGTGGTCGGCGTCGATATTGGTGACCACGGCGATCATCGGCTGCAGGTGCAGGAACGAGGCGTCCGACTCGTCGGCCTCGACCACGATGAACTCGCCGGCGCCCAGGCGCGCGTGGGAGCCCGCCGCGATGAGGCGGCCGCCGATGACGAAGGTCGGGTCGAGCCCGGCCTCCGCCAGCACGCTTGCGACGAGGCTCGTCGTGGTGGTCTTGCCGTGCGTGCCGGCGATCGCGACGCCCTGCTTGAGGCGCATCAGCTCGGCAAGCATCAGCGCGCGCGGCACCACCGGGATCCGCTGCTCCCGGGCGGCGAGCACTTCGGGGTTGTCCGGCTGGACGGCGGTCGATACGACCACCACGTCGGCGCCCGCCACGTTGGCCGCCTGGTGCTCGAGCAGCACCTTCGCGCCGAGCTGCGCGAGACGCCGGGTGGCCGCGTTCGCGGCGAGATCCGAGCCGCTCACCTGGTATCCCTGGTTCACCAGCACCTCGGCGATGCCGCTCATGCCCGCGCCGCCGATGCCGACGAAGTGGATGCGCCTGACCTTGTGCTTCACCTTGCAATCTCCATACAGCGGCGCGCCACCAGCGCAGCCGCGTCGGGCTTGCCGAGCGCGCGTGCCTTCTTCGCCATCTCGAGGAGCTTGGTCCGGTCGAGCGAGCCGATGAGCGCGGCGAGCTTCTCGGCCGTCATCTCGCGCTGCGGCACCAGGATCGCCGCGCCCTTTTCGGCGAGGAAGCGGGCGTTGGCAGTCTGGTGATCGTCGACCGCGTGCGGAAACGGCACCAGGATGCTCGCCATGCCGCCGGCGGATAGCTCAGCGACGGTGACCGCGCCGGCGCGGCAGATCACGAGGTCGGCTTCGGCGTAGCGCCGCGCCATGTCGTCGATGAAGGCGACGAGCTCGCCCTCGACCCCCGCATCGGCATAGTTCTTCTCAAGGACCTGCAGGTGCTTCTCGCCCGACTGGTGCACCACCGACACCGGCGTCGGAAGGACCGCGAGCGCCTTCGGCACCGCCTCGTTCAGCGCCTGCGCGCCGAGGCTGCCGCCGACCACGAGGATCCTGAGCCGCCCGGTCCGGGCGCGGAAGCGATCTTCCGGCGGCGCCAGTGCGGCGATCTCGTCGCGCACCGGGTTGCCGGTCCATTCGGCCGAGCCGAGCGCCCGGGGAAAGGCGACCATGACCTTGTCGCTCACGGTCGACAGGACCCGGTTTGCGAGCCCCGGCACGGCGTTCTGCTCGTGCAGCGCGAGCGGGCGATTGAGCAGCGACGCCATCATGCCGCCCGGGAAAGCGACGTAGCCGCCGAGGCCCAGAACCACGTCGGGCTTGAGGCTGCGGATGAGGCGCGCGCTCTCCCAGAAGGAATAGAGCAGGTTGGCCGGCAGCAGCAGCTTTTGGAGGAGTCCCTTGCCGCGCGCAGCCTTGGCGCGGATCCACGCGGTACGGTAGCCCCGCGGCGGAACCAGGCGCTCTTCCATCCCGCCGCGCGCGCCCATCCACACCACCTCCCAGCCCGCCGCGCGCATTTCGTGTGCGACCGCGAGACCCGGGAAGATGTGGCCGCCGGTGCCGCCCGCCATGATGAGGATCGTCTTCACGCCGGCAAGCCCCGGGCGAGCTGCCGGTTTTCCCAGTCGATGCGCAGCAGGATGGCGAGCGCCACGCAGTTCACGACCAGGCCCGAGCCGCCGTAACTCATGAGCGGCAGCGTGAGTCCCTTGGTCGGCAGCAACCCCACGTTCACCCCCATGTTGATCAGGGCCTGGAAGCCGATCCAGACGCCGATGCCCTGGGCGGCGAGCGCAGCGAAGTGGCGCTGATGAAGCGTCGCCTGCCTTCCTATGGCGAAGGCGCGGGCCACGATGCACATGAACAGCACGATGACGAGCGCCACGCCGGCGAAGCCGAGCTCCTCGGCGATGACGGCGAGCAGGAAGTCGGTATGCGCCTCCGGAAGATAGTGCAGCTTCTCGAGGCTCGCACCGAGGCCCACGCCGAGCCATTCGCCGCGGCCGAAGGCGATCAGCGAGTGGGACAGCTGGTAGCCCTTGCCGAAAGCGTCGGACCACGGGTCCATGAAGCCGAAGATGCGCTGCATGCGGTAGGGCGAGGAAACGATCAGCACCACGAAGCCGGTGGCGAGCATCCCGAGGAGCGCCATGAAATGGCGCCCGTTCATGCCGCCGAGAAACAAAATCCCGAACGTGCTGACCGTGATCACGACCAGCGCGCCGAAGTCCGGCTCGCGCAGCAGGAGCCACGAGACGAGCAGCATGACCGCGAGCATCGGCAGCAGTCCCTTCCTGAAGCTCTTCATCACCGCGTGCTTGCGCGCCGTGTAATCGGCCGCGTAGAGCACGGCGCCGAGCTTGACGAGTTCCGAGGGCTGCACGCTCACCAGCGGGATGTCGAGCCAGCGGCGCGCGCCGTTCACCTCGCGACCGATTCCCGGCACGAGCACCAGCGCGAGCAGCGCGACGCCTGCGGCGAAGAGCCAGGGCGCGGCGCCCTGCCAGAGCTTCACCGGCGCCAGGAACACCGTGAGCGCGGCCGCCAGCGCCGCACCGAGGAACAGCCCGTGCCGAGCGAGATACCAGGCGGCGTTGTGGCCGGTGAAGCGGCTCGCCTCGGCGGTCGCGATGGAGGCCGAGTACACCATGACGAGACCCAGGGCGGCGAGGAGCAGCGCCGCCCAGGCGAGCGAACGGTCGTACTCGGCGCTCGGCGCGCTGCGCGCGAAGACGTACGTGCGGCTCACGCCGGGAGCCCCCGCACTGCCGCGGCGAAGACCTCGCCGCGATGCTTGTAGTCGCGAAACATGTCGAAGCTCGCGCATGCCGGCGAAAGCAGCACTGCCTCTCCTGGGCGTGCGAGCTCGCTGGCGCGAACCACCGCGGCTTCGAGCGAGGCACAGCGCTCACCGGCAACCGCTTTTTCGATGATTGGAGCGTCACGGCCGATGAGCAGCACCGCACGCGCGAATTGCCCTGCGGGCGCTGCAAGCGGCGAAAAGTCCTGCCCTTTCCCCTCGCCTCCCAGAATGAGGACAGTCGGCTTCGCCAGGCCTTTCAGCGCGGCGATGGTGGCGCCGACGTTGGTGCCCTTGGAGTCGTCGTACCACTCGACTCCCCGCCGCGTGCGGACGAGCTCGAGCCGATGCGGCAGGCCTTTGAAAGTTCTCAAGCCCGTGCTCAAGGCATCGAGCGATACGCCCAGGGTCGAAGCGAGTGCGCACGCGGCGAGCGCATTGGCGGCGTTGTGCCAGCCGCGAATCGGGAGCGCCGCGGCGTCGATGATCTTTTCATCACCCCAGACGAGTGCATTGGCGCGAACGCAGAAGTCGGCTGTATCGGAAAGGCTGAAAGTCAGCTTCTTGCGTCCCGGCAGCGCCATGCGTAGCACCCGGGGATCATCGCGGTTCAGGATCTGCACGCCCTCGCCCTGGAAGACGCGCGCCTTAGCTGTGGCGTAGTGGTCGAGCCCGGCGTAGCGGTCGAGATGGTCCTCGGTGACGTTGAGCACCGCGGCCGCGTGCGGCTGGAGCGACCAGGTGGTCTCGAGCTGGTAGCTCGAGAGCTCCAGCACCCACGCCGCGGGCGCCGTACGGCGCTGCATCGACGCCTCGAGCACGGCGGGCCCGATGTTCCCCGCGACCTCGCAACCCACGCCGGCGCTGCGTAGCAGGTGTCCGGTCAGCGCGGTGACGGTGCTCTTTCCATTCGTACCCGTGATCGCGAGCACCTTGGCGGTGTTCTGCCAGGCGAAGAGCTCGACGTCGCCGACGACCGGAATGCGCCTTCGCATCGCCTGCATGATCAGCGGGTCGTCGAGAGGCAATCCCGGGCTGATGCAGACGAGATCCACGTCCTCCAGCAGGGCGTTGCCGAAAGGCCCGGTGCGAAGCTCTCCGTGGAAATCCCTTTTGCGCGGCGGCGATGGGCGCGTGTCGGCGACGCGCGGGACGCCGCCGCTGCGCTCGACCCAGCGCGCGGCCGAAAGGCCGGTGTCGCCGAGCCCGAGGACGAGCACCCGCCGGCCGCGAAGCGAAATCGGCACGGGTTTCTCGAGAAGCGAGAAGGCGGGCTCGCGCATCATCTGAGCTTGAGCGTCGAAAGCCCGAACAGCACGAGCATCATGGTGATGATCCAGAAGCGCACCACCACCTGGCTCTCCTTCCAGCCCTCGAGCTCATAGTGATGGTGGAGCGGCGCCATGCGGAAGATGCGCTTGCCGCCGCTGTACTTGAAGTACAGGACCTGGATCATCACCGAGAGCGTCTCGGCGACGAACACGCCGCCCATGATGAACAGCACGATCTCCTGGCGCACGATCACCGCGATGGTGCCGAGCGCACCGCCCAGCGCGAGCGCGCCCACGTCGCCCATGAAGACCTCGGCCGGATAGGCGTTGAACCAGAGAAATCCCAGGCCCGCGCCGGCGAGCGCGCCGCAGATGACGGCGAGCTCGCCCGCGCCTTGGATGTAAGGCAAGCCGAGGTACTTGGAGAAGAGAGCATGTCCGGCGACGTAGGCGAAGATGCCGAGCGCGCTGCCGACGAGCACGGTCGGCATGATCGCGAGCCCGTCGAGGCCGTCGGTCAGGTTGACGGCGTTCGACGTGCCGACGATGACGAAGAAGGTGAGCGCGACGAACCCGACGGTGCCGAGCGGATAGGCGATGTGCTTGAAGAAAGGAACGATGAACTGGTTCAGCGCCGGCATGCTCTGGGTGAGAAAGCCGAGATACACCGCGGCGGAGAGCCCGATCACCGACTGCCAGAAGAGCTTCGCCCTGGCCGAAAGTCCCTTCGGATTGCGGTGCACCACCTTGCGATAGTCGTCGACCCAGCCTACGGCGCCGAAGGCGAGCGTGACGAGCAGCACCACCCACAGGAGCCGGTTCGTGAGATCGCCCCAGAGCAGCGTCGTGATGCCGATCGAGACGAGAATCAGCGCTCCGCCCATGGTGGGCGTGCCGGCCTTCGTGAGGTGCGTGCGCGGTCCGTCGTCGCGCACGGCCTGGCCGATCTTGTATGCAGTCAGCTTGCGGATGAAATACGGGCCGAGGATGAGCGAGACCGCGAGCGCCGTGAGGCAGGCAAGCACCGCCCGCAGGGTGATATAGCTGAAGACGTTGAAGAGGCGAACGTCCTTGGCCAGCCACTGCGCGAACTCGAGCAGCATCAGTGAGCTCCCTCAGCTTGCGCGCCGGTGAGCGCCGCCACCACGCGCTCCATCTTCATGAAGCGCGAGCCCTTGACGAGGATGCTGTTGCCGTTCACGTGGGCGACAAGCTCCTCCACGCTTGCGAAATGGCGGGCGCCGGCGCCGAACGCCTGCACCGCGTCGCGGCTGGCCTCGCCGAGCGCGAGCAGGCTGGCAACGCCCTTGGCGCGCGCGTAGGCGCCTACCTCGCGGTGGAACTCGGCACCCTGGGCGCCGACTTCTCCCATGTCGCCGAGCACCAGGACGCGCGGCCCGGGGCAGGAAGCGAGCACGTCGATCGCCGCACGCACGGAGTCCGGGTTCGCGTTGTAGGTATCGTCGATGAGGGTGGCGCCACTGCGCGCCTGCTTGACCTGCAGGCGCCCCGTGTACGGCCGGAACGAGGTCAGGCCTTCTGCAATGCTCTTGGCATCGACTCCCGCGGCATGGGCGGCCGCGGCAGCGGCGAGCGCATTGCGCACGTTGTGCAGGCCGGGAATCGAAAGCGTCGCCTGCGCCTCGCCCTGCGGCGTGCGCAACCGCAGCTCGCTGGAGAGCGGCTTGATGGCATGGCTTGCCGTCACTTGCGCTCGCGCGTCCATGCCGAAGTCGATCACGCGGCGCGCTCCCGCGCGGCGGCGAAAGAATTCGGCCTGCGGGTCGTCCGCGTTCACGACGGCGACTCCATCCGCCGCCAGCGCGTCGTAGACCGCGGCGTTCTCGGCCGCGACTTCCTCGACCGAGTTCATGAACTCGAGATGCTCGCGCTGCGCGTTGTTGACGAGCGCAACGCTGGGCCGCGCGATGTCGGCGAGATAAGCGATCTCGCCCTTGTGGTTCATGCCGAGCTCGATCGCGCACCAGCGGTGCCCTTGCCGCATGCGCAGCAGCGTGAGCGGGACGCCGATGTCGTTGTTGAGGTTGCCCGCGGTAGCGAGCACGGCTTCGTCGCCCGCGTTGAAGCGCAGGATCGACGCGAGCATCTCCTTCACCGTAGTCTTGCCGTTCGAACCCGCCACGGCGATCAGCGCGGGCCGAAACCGTGCCCGCCAGTGCCGCGCGAGGACGCCGAGCGCGAGGCGCGTATCGGCGACCACGGCGGCGGGTAGCGGCAGCTCGCCGGCGTGCCTCGAATCGATCACCGCGGCGGCGGCTTTCGCGGCCGCGGCGTTCTGGAGAAAGCCGTGGCCGTCGAAGCGCTCGCCGCGCAGCGCGACGAAAAGCTCGCCCCTGCGCAGCGTGCGCGTATCCGTGGACACGCCGCTGAAGCGCACGTCGGCGCCGCGCACGCTGGCGCCCAGGACCGCTGCCGCCTCGGCGAGACTCATCATGCGTGCCCGCGCCGGCGCAATGCGTCGCGCGCCGCGGCGACATCCGAGAACGCGTGGCGCCGTCCCGCGATCTCCTGGTAGCTCTCGTGGCCCTTGCCGGCAATCAGCACGACGTCGGCATCCGCTGCCGCCGCAATCGACGCCGCGATCGCGCGCGCCCGGTCCGGCTCGACTTCGCAGTCGCCGGAGATGCCGGCGCGTATGGCCTGGATGATCTTTAGCGGGTCTTCGCTGCGCGGGTTGTCGGAAGTGACCACCGCTCGGTCGGCGAGGCGGGACACCACGGCGCCCATGGCCGGACGCTTGGCGGGATCGCGGTCACCTCCCGCGCCGAACACTGCCACCAGCCTGCCGCCCCGCTGCGCCGCGACCGGGCGCAGCGCCTGCAGCACCTTCTCGAGGGCGTCGGGCGTGTGCGCGTAATCGACGACGACGAGCGGCCGGTCGCCGACCTGCTGCATCCGTCCCGGAACGGCTGGCAAGCGGGCCAGCATGGCCGCCGCCTCTTCGAAGGCGACCCCGTGGGCGACGAGGCATCCGAGCACGCCCAGGGCGTTCGCCATGTTGAAGCGGCCGACCTGGTTCACCTTCGCCGTGACGCGTCCCCAGCTCGATTCGATCTCCATCTCGCCGTGGCCGAGGCGGGTCGCGGCGAGATACTCGCTGCCGCTGCGCGCGCCGGAGACGCTGTACCCGATCACGCGCACGCTGCTGCCTTCGAGTCTTTGCGCCAGGCGCACGCCCATCACGTCGTCGAGGTTGAGCACCGCACACGCGAGGCCCGGGGCATCGAAAAGCTGCGCCTTCGCCTGCGCATAGGCTTCCATCGAGCCGTGGTAGTCGAGGTGGTCGTGGGACAGATTGGTGAACAGCGCGCAGTCGAACGCAACGCCGTGGACCCGACCCTGCGCGAGCCCGTGCGACGACACCTCCATGGCGACCGCGCTTGCGCCCTCGGCCAGAAATTGCTGCAGCAGCTTGTGGATCTCGAGCGCGTCGGGCGTGGTGTTGGGCGAATCGACCAGCGCGCCCGGGAAGCCGGTGCCCAGGGTTCCGATCACGGCGGCGCGCGTGCCGCGGGCGCCGAGCGCCGCCGCGATCCACTGGCTGCACGAGGTCTTGCCGTTGGTGCCGGTCACGCCGCACACCCAAAGCCGATCGGAAGGACGGCCGTAGAACTCGTGCGCCAGGCCGCCTGCCCGAGCCTTGAGGTTGCGCACGCCCACATTGGGAACCCGCCACTCGCCGCGCCAGGCGAATCCTTCGCTTTCCCAAAGGACCGCGGGCGCGCCGCGGCCGATCGCGTCGCCGATGTGGTGGCGTCCGTCGGCTCTTTCCCCCGGGTAAGCGAGGAATGCGACACCCGGGGCGCAATGCCGGCTGTCCGACGAAAGCGCCTCGATCATCGCGCCTTGTGCCGCCAGTTCGCGCATCGGGTCCACGTCACGTGCTCTCCTTCGCCTCCTCGCCTTCGCCGGGGACGGCGAGCGGCTCGAGCGGCGCGTCGTGCGGCACCTCGAGCATGCGCAGCGCGCCCTGCATCACCTGCGCGAAAACCGGCGCCGCGACCGCCCCGCCGTAATATTGCCCCAGCGGCTCGTCGATCATCACCGCCACCACCAGGCGCGGCGCGGATGCCGGCGCCAGGCCGACGAAAGAGGAAAGGTACCTGTCGGCAGCATAGCCGCCTCGATCGGGCTTGTGGGCGGTGCCGGTTTTGCCCGCGACACGCCATCCCATGATGCGGGCGCGCGGTCCGGTGCCGCCGGGCTGGACCGCGAGCTCCAGCATCGAGCGCATCGAGCGCGCGGTGGCCGGGGAAATCACCCGCTCGCCGCCCGACTGCGCGCCGCGTTTGACCAGCGTCAGCGGCACCAATTCCCCGTCGCGCGCAAACACGGTGTAGGCCTGCGCAAGCTGCGCCAGGCTGACCGAGATGCCGTGGCCGTAGGCCATGGTGGCCTGCTCGATCGGGCGCCAGCCGCGGTAATCCCGCAGCTTTCCGCCCGCCGCGCCCGGGAACTCGAGCCGGGGCGGCTGGCCGAAACCCACGCGCCGGTAAAGGTCCCACAGCGTCTGGGGCGGCAGCCCAAGCGCAAGCTTGGCCGCGCCCACGTTGGAGGACTTCTGGAGAATCTGCGCTACGCTCATGGCCGCCGCAGGATGCACGTCGCGGATGGTGTGGTGGGCGAGCGTCAGCGTGCCGGGTGCCGTGGCGACGATGGTGCTCGGGGTCGCGGCTCCGCTCTCGAGCGCCGCGGCGATCGTGAAGGGCTTCAGCGTCGACCCGGGCTCGAACAGGTCGGTGATGACCCGGTTGCGCAGTTGCGCGCCGGTCAGCCGGGCGCGGTTGTTCGGGTTGAACGAAGGCACGTTCACGAGCGCGAGCACCTCGCCGCTGCGCACGTCGACGGCGATCAGCGCGCCGGCCTTGGCGCGGTGCTGGTCCACCGCGCTTTGCAGAGCGCCGAAAGCGAGGCTCTGCAGCTTGCCATCGATCGACAGGACGAGGTCGCGCCCGTCCTGCGCCGAGCGGATCGACTCGACGTCCTCGACGATTCGCCCCAAACGATCCTTCAGGACCCGGCGCGTTCCCGGCGTTCCGGCCAGATGCGACTGGAACGCGAGCTCGATGCCCTCCTGGCCGGAATCGTCCACGCCGGTGAAGCCGACGAGATGCGCGGTCACTTCGCCGCCCGGATAGTAGCGGCGGAATTCGCGATGCTGGTAGATGCCCTTCAGGCCGAGCGCGGCGATGGCGTCGGCCGTATCCGGCGATACCTGGCGCTTCAGATAGACGAAGTCGCGCGCGGGGTCGTCCAGCTTCTTCTGCAGCTCGCGGCTCTCGAGACCGAGCAGCGCGGCGAGCTTGCGGCGCTCGGCGGCCGAGAGCTCCACGTCGGCCGGGATCGCCCAGATCGACTTCACCGGCGTGGACACGGCCAGCGCGTCGCCGCGGCGGTCGACGACCCTGCCGCGCGTCGCGGGAACCTCGATCAGGCGCGAATAGCGCGCATCGCCCTTGCCCTGGAGGAATTCGGTTTCGAGCGCCTGGAGGTACAGCGCGCGCCCGCAGAGAAGCGCGAAGCCGCAAGCGAGCGCAGCGAGCACGAGCCGTGCTCGCCAGACCGGGAACCGGACCAGCCCTTGGGTCGCCGCGCTCACCGGGACGGCGCGGCCAGCCTAATCCGGCGCGGATCCGGCGCGCGCATGCCGAGGCTCGAGGCGGCAATCCGCTCCACGCGCTGGGGCAGGCCCCAGGTGCTCGCCTCGAGCTGGAGCTGGCCGTGCTCGATGTCGAGCTCGCGCGCGCGGTTCTGCTCGCGCTCGAGGTCGGAAAACAGCTTCCTCGCCTTGTGCTGCGAAGTGACGAGCCCGAGCGCGCAGGCAACGAGAACCGCGAGGAGGAGGAGGTTCAGTTTCGCCACCGCGCGCCGGGCTCGATTCGAAAGTGCTCAGCATCGAAAGGGCCCGCGGTGCGCTCGGCCACCCGGAGGATGGCGCTCCGCGCCCGCGGGTTTCTTCTTGTCTCTTGCGCCGACGCTCGCACCGCACGACCGACCAGCTTGAGCGCAGGCTGTGGCATTTCGCTGGCACGCAGGGGCAGGCCCCGAGGCACTTCGGGGCGCGCCAGCGACTGCATGAACCGCTTCACGATGCGGTCCTCGAGGGAATGGAAGGCGATCACGGCGAGCCGTCCGCCCGCAGCGAGGTGCGCCGTGGCCTCGGGCAGCATCAGCGACACTTCCTCAAGCTCCCGATTGACGTGAATCCGTAGAGCCTGAAAGGTGCGCGTCGCCGGGTCCTGGCCCGGCTCGCGTGTGCGGACCGCACCTGCCACGAGATCGGCAAGCTCGCGCGTACGAAGGACGGGCCCGCGCGCCCGAGCAGCAACAATCGCCGCTGCAATCTGTTTAGCAAACCGTTCTTCGCCATAGTCTCGGATGACCTGCCGGATTTCTTGTTCTTCTGCGGCCGCGAGCCATTGCGCCGCCGTGGGGCCGGCGGCGGGATCCATTCGCATATCGAGCGGCGCGTCGGACCTGAACGAGAACCCGCGCGCGGGGTCGTCGAGTTGCGGCGATGAGACGCCGAGGTCGAAGAGCATGCCGTTGACGCGCTCGCCGTTCAGCACGCCTGCCAGGGCCGAAAACCGGGTGCGGAAGAAGGCAAACCTGGCATCGGAAATGCCGCGTGCGGCCTGCTCGGCGTCCGGGTCGCAGTCGAGCGCGATCAGACGACCGCGCGCGCCGAGACGCTCGAGGATCGCCCGGCTGTGACCGCCCCGGCCGAAGGTGCCGTCCACATAAGTCCCGCCGGGATCGACAGCGAGGGCGTCCACCGCTTCCGAGACGAGGACCGGGATGTGCACGCTCGGGCCTCACAGCGAAAAGTCTTCCATGCCCGCAGGCGGAGCCGCGGAGCCGGCGAGCGCCTGGCCGAGCTTTGCGCTCCACACTCCGGAATCCCAGAGCTCGAGGTATCGGCCCTGGCCGACCATCATCGCTTCGCGCTCGAGTTTGGCGTGGAGACGCAGCGCAGGCGAAAGCAGCACACGGCCCGAAGCGTCGGGAGCGACGTGCTCCTCGAAACCCAGAAGCACGCGCTTCCACCAGCTTGCCTGTGGATGGAATGCGGGGAAGGAATCGACTCGCGTACGCACCGGTTCCCAGGCGGCTTCGGGGTACACGAGAACACATCCGTCAGGGTGCGCAGTGAGCACTAACGTTTTGCCCCCGTCCAGAAGAGCTTCGCGATGGCGAGTGGGGACAGCGACGCGTCCCTTTGCGTCGAGCGTGATGACCGCCGCTCCGTGAAATGCTCCACCCATATGGCTTGTATATGGCTTGTATTGCCACTTTTAGCTACCTTTTGCCACTTTAAAGTGAAAACCACACAAGGGTCAAGCCCTCTTTTCTTTTGTCGTACAAGTACTTAGGCACGCTTTTGCAAGTGCAGCATTTCATAAATATAACTCTGCATTTTCAGTCGCTTATGCTGATTAATGAAAGTCGAATATCAAGATAGGGTGAATGGAGCGCGGTGCCATAATCGACCCGCCCCATGATCAACAAAATCGCAGCGAGCCCCGAGGCGGCGCTCGCGGACGTGCCCGATGGCGCCACGGTCATGATCCACGGCTTCGGCAATGCCGGAATGCCCGCCGCGCTCATCGAAGCTCTGATCGCGCAGGGCGCGCGCGACCTGACGATCGTCAATAACAATGCAGGCAACGGCGACACCGGGCTTGCGGCGCTCATCAAGGCGAAGCGCGTGCGCAAAATCCTGTGCTCGTTTCCGCGGCAGGCGGACTCGTGGCACTTCGACGCGCAATACCGCTCGGGCGAGATCGAGCTCGAGCTCGTTCCCCAGGGCACGCTCGCCGAGCGCATTCGCGCCGCCGGCGCGGGCATCGGCGCCTTCTACACGCCGACCGCATACGGCACGCGGCTCGCCGAGGGCAAAGAAACGCGGCGCATAGGAGAACGTGATTACGTTCTCGAGTATCCGATTCACGCCGACTACGCGCTCATCAAGGCCGATCGCGCCGACCGCTGGGGCAACCTCACCTACCGCAAGAGCGCGCGCAACTTCGGGCCGATCATGGCCGCCGCGGCGAAAACTGCCGTGGTGCAGGTGCGCGAGATCGTCGAGCTCGGCAGCCTCGACCCGGAGACGATCGTGACGCCCAGCATTTTCGTCCAGCGCGTGGTCCGCGTCGCGCCTGCGATCATGAAAGCCGCGTGATGAAAAAGCTCGATCGCAAGCAGATGGCCGCGCGCGTCGCGCGCGACATCCCGGAAGGCGCCTACGTCAACCTCGGCATCGGCCTGCCCACGCTCGTAGGCGACTACCTTCCGAAGGGACGCGAAATCATCCTGCACAGCGAGAACGGCATCCTCGGCGTCGGCCCGAAGCCGCCCGAGGGCGAGATCGACGAGGACCTCATCAACGCGGGCAAGGAGCCGGTCACGCTGCTCGCCGGCGGCGCGTATTTCCACCACGCCGATTCCTTCGGCATGATCCGCGGTCGCCATCTCGATTTCGCCATCCTCGGCGCGTTCCAGGTCTCCGCGAGCGGCGATCTCGCGAACTGGCATACCGGCGGCGCCGACGCGATTCCG
Source organism: Burkholderiales bacterium (assembly GCA_035577785.1). Lineage (GTDB taxonomy): Bacteria > Pseudomonadota > Gammaproteobacteria > Burkholderiales > SG8-39 > SCGC-AG-212-J23. The sequence goes on from DATLUZ010000195.1 coordinate 15,186, forward strand.
GCCGTCGGCGGCGCGATGGACCTCGCGGTCGGCGCGAAGAAGGTGCTGGTGATGATGGAGCACCTCACGAAGGACGGCAAAAGCAAGATCGTCGAGCGCTGCACCTATCCCCTCACCGGCGCGCGCTGCGTCGACCGCATCTACACCGACCTCGCCGTGATCGACGTGAAGGCCGATGGCCTTCACGTGATCGAAACGGTGGAGGGCCTGTCCTTCGAAGAGCTCCAGCGTCTGACCGGAGTTCCTTTGAAACGACTCGCTACTGCGGCTTGACGCCGGCGGCCTTCAGCACTCTCGCGTACTCGTCCATCTCCGTGCGCACGAGCTTGTCGAACTGCTCGGGCGACATGTCCATGGTGTCGTTGCCTCCGGCGGTGAGGCGCTCTTTCACCCCGGGATCCGCCAGCGCCTTGCGCACGTCGCCGTTGATCTTCTTGACGAGATCCGCCGGCATCCCGCCCGGTCCCCACAGCCCGAACCACAACGGCGAGTCCGCCCCCTTGATGCCGGCTTCGCCGGTGGTCGGAACGTCGGGCAACTGCGCGTTGCGCTTCGCCGTGCTTACGGCGAGCGGCCGCAGCTTGCCGCTCTTAACGAGGGACATCGCCGCGGAAATCGGCGCCCAGTAGGCGTTCACGTCGCCGCTCAACATCGCGGCGACCACCTCTGGCGTGCCCTTGAACGGCACTTCGGTCAGCTTGATGTTGGCAGCGGCTATGAATTTCTCGGTGTTGAGATGGGTGCCGCTGCCGATGCCGGCATGGCCGATGTTGAGGCTGCCGGGCTGCGCCCTCGCCGCGTTCACGAAGTCCATCAGCGTCTTGTATTTCGAATCGGCGGTGACCACGAACACGTTGGGCTGGATCGCGAGCGGCGCGATCTCGGTGAAATCCTTCAGCGTGTCGTACGGCAGCTTGGCGTAGATCGCGGGGTTGACGCAGTGCGCGTTCGAGTTGATGAGCAGCGTGTAACCGTCGGGCGCCGCCTTCGCCACCGCCGCGGAGCCGATCGATCCGCCCGCGCCGGCGCGGTTGTCCGGCACCACCGGCTGGCCCCAGATGTCATTCAGCTTCTGCAGCACGATGCGCCCGACGATGTCGGTCGAGCTTCCGGGCGTGAACGAGATGATCACGTGCACCGGCTTGGTCGGCCAGGACTGCGCGTGGGCCGCAGGCACGCCGAAAGCAAGTAGCGCGGCAAGAAAAAACGATCTCAGTTGCTGCATTCCATCCTCCAGGGTTTTATCTATTGTGGTTTGGCACCGGCATCGCGCATGATCTTGCCCAGCTCGTCATGCTCGTGCCGGATGAAAGCATCGAACTCGGCGGGAGTCATCGACATCGGCTCGGCGCCGAGCTTGGCCAAACGATCGATCACCTCAGGTAGTTTCAACGCCTTGTTGACCTCGGCGTTGACCTTCGCGACCACCTCGCGCGGCGTCTTCGCCGGCGCCAGCATCCCGACCCAGAAATTGAACTCCCCGCCCGGGTAGCCGGCCTCGGCGATCGTCGGGACTTCCGGCAAGGCAGCGATTCGCCTGGGCGTGCTCACGGCGAGCGCAACCAGCTTGCCGTCCTTCAGCAGTCCCATGCTGCCGAGGCTCGGGACCCAGGCAAAATGGACTCGCCCCGCCATGGTCTCGGCGAGGATCGGCGGCGTGCCCTTGAGCGGGATGTGGACCGCCTTGATGCCGGCCGCGTGGTTGAACTTCTCCGAGTTGATATGGGCCGCGCTCCCGACACCTGCAGTTCCATAGTTCAAGGCGCCCGGCTTTGCGTTGGCCAGTGCGACCAGCTCTTTCACGTTCTTGACGCCCAGGCCAGGTGCCACCACCAGCACGCTCGGCAGCGACGCGATCGGCGCCACGCCGGCAAGGTCCTTGAGCGTGTCGTAGGGCAGGTCCTTGTAGAGCACCGGGTTCACCACATGGCCGGTCGACACCACGGCGAGCGTGTAGCCGTCGGGCTCGGCGCGCGCGGTCTGGGCGATGCCGATGGTGCCGCCGGCGCCGGGGCGGTTATCGACGATGACCGGCTGTCCCCAGGCCGCGTTGAGCTTCTCGCCGACGAGTCGTGCGGCGACATCGGTCGCGCTTCCGGGCGTGAACGGCACGATGATGGTGATCGGCTTCGCTGGATACGTCTGCGCCCAGGTCGCGCCGGCGAAGACTAGCGCCGCGAGAGCCGCGAGCTTTCTCATCCGCGTTTCTGCTTTGCCCAGTACTGCGGGTCGGATTTCGACCGCTTGAGCGCTTCCTCGCTTTCGTAGCCGGGCGCCATCGACGCCGAGGTTCCCGCGAGCACCTGGTGGTGATCGATGTTCAGAAGCCTGAGCCAGCTCTGCTGGCCGAGCGTGAGGCCAATCATGCAGCCGAGCTCGACCAGCTCGGGCTCGCTGAAATGGCGGTGCATGCGCTCCCAGAACGCGTCGTCGCTGTCGAGGTGCCACGCAATCGCCTCGGCGTACGCGAGCGCCGCCTTCTGGCGCTCGGAATAGCGGGTCGACTTCTCGAAATTGAGCAGATCCTTGACGTCGTCCTCGATCATGCCCTGGCCTGCCGCCTTGACTGAACGCTGGTTACCGCAGTAATCGCATTGCACCGAGCGCGAGATGTAGAGGCGGCACAGCTCCTTGATGGAATGATCGAGGACGCCGTTCTTGAACAAGTCGCGCCACGAGTTGGCGAAGAACCAGAAGCATGCCTTGACGTGGGCGCGGACCGCCGAGCTCTCCGGACGCGGCGTGCCTTCGCGCTGGCAGCGTTCCATTTCCTTGCGCATGTCCGCGTCCATCTGCTCGAGCGGTATGTAGCTGATGCGTTGCTTGGCCATTGCTTCAATCCTCCAAACGCCGAATATAAACTGCTTCTATGTATCAGGACCATACGCCGCTGCAGGCGGTAGGCCAGCTGCTGCTCGCGTTCGCGTTCTTGGCTACCGGCGTACGCAACGCAGGGTGGAAGTTCCGCCAGCACCTGGATCGGATGCTCGCGTACCGGGTCCCAGCAGCCCGCCTCGTGCTGACGGCGGGCCTCGCCCTGCAGTTCGTCGGCGCAACGCTGCTCGCCCTCGACCTCTGGCGTGCGCTCGCCGCTGCGCTACTCATCGCCTTCACCATAGCGGCGAGCACGATCTTCCACCGCTGGTGGCTGATCGACGATCCGCTCCTCAGCCATCTTCACCTCTCCAACCTGCTCGTCAACTGCGGCGTGGTCGGTGGCCTTCTATTGGTCGTTGCGATCTAGCTCTTCATCGGCGGAAAGTCACGCGACCAGACGGGATGCTTCAGGAACTCCTTCGGGTTGTAGGTCCAGAACTGGCTGACGTTCGGATAGGTGTAGATGTTGGTGTTGACCAGCTTCCCGTCTTTCTTCTCGACCTTCCGGATGTAGACGTTGCCGACCACGTTGCCGTAATCGTCAAAGGCGATCGGCCCGCGCAGCGTGTCTACCCGCACCGCCCGCAGCGCCTTGATGAAAGCGTTCTTGTCCTCGATCTTGCCCTTCAGCGCTTCGATCGCGGCGGCCAGCACCTCGCCGTAGAGGTAGGTGCCCGAAGCGTACTGCCCTGGATCGTAGCCGTTCTCCTTGTTGTACGTGGCCACGAAGCGCCTGTTGATCGGGTTGTCGAGCTGCGCCGTATACCAGCAGCTCGAGAGCGAACCGAGCGCGTAGTCGCCCATGTTGCGCACCGCCACCTCGTCGAAAGCGGTCATGCCGCCGACGACCTTGATCTTTGAGCCGTACTCGGTGAGCTGCTTGAAGAAGCGGAAACCGTTCGAGCCGGCGAAGCCGAGGAAAAGACCGTCGACGTCGGGTTTCAGCTGCGCAATGTAGGTGCCGTAGTCGGGCACGTTGAGCGGCGAGAACAGTTTCTGCGTTACTCTGCCGCCCGCGTCCTCGAAGACCTGCTGGAAGCCGCCAAGCATCTCGTGGCCGTAGGCGAAATCGTCCGCGATCGCCGCCATGCTCTTCCACTTGAGATGCTTGGCGCAATAGTCGGCCATCGGATACGCGCACTGCGCAGAGGTGGAGGTGGCGCGCACGAACCACGGGTTCGCCTTGCGCTGGGTCATGTCTTCGGCGCCGGCCACCGGCAGGGTGGGGATTTGCGCCGTGCGGATGTAGTCGTCCATCGCCAGCGCCTCGAAGGCGGCGAGCGGCCCGACCACCGCCTGCACGCGATCGCGCTCGACGAGCTCCTGCATCTTGGTGCGCGCCTGCGCCGGCACCCCGCCGCTGTCGGCAACGGTGAGCTCGACCTTGCGCCCGCCCAAGGTGTAGTTCTTCTCCTTGAGAAAGATGGTGAGCCCGCGCTCCATGTCGATGCCGCCGGAGGCGAGCGCTCCGGTCTTGATGGTGAGCAGTCCGATCCGGATCGGCTGCGCCTGCGAGCGCACGATGGCCGGAAAGCCGAGTGCAGACGCCGCCGCGGTCGCGCCCGCAGCGCTTACGAATTTTCTGCGATTGAAGCTCATTTCGCCTCCTCCACCATGGAAAAGCGTTCATCGGCGGCGAGGCAGGCAGCCTCGGGGAGGCCACGCTCGCGCCGCACCAGGTTCGTTCCTTTCACGATCGAAACCATCTTGTAGAACGCGTGGCGCCGGCTCATGCCCTCGCGTCCCATGCCGCAGTCGGAGCCGAGTACGAGGCGCTCGGCCGGAATGTGCTCCAGCGCCTTCTTCACCAGTCCCGCCACCTGCTCGGGCGTCTCGACCTGCAGGGTGTGGTGGTCGACCACGCCGATGCAGATCTTCTTGTCCTTGATCCCTTTGCCGATCGCCTCGAGATCCATGCCGCCGGAGCTGCAGGTCTCGAAGGTGATGAGGTCCGCGTCGATGCGCGACAGCGGCTCGAGCGCGGGGGCATAGCTCGGTGTCTTCGGGAACAGGCGCTGCGCGGCCGGATTGCCCCAGCACGTGTGGCACCACACCTCGGTCTTGGCGCGCAGTCCGCGCACGGTGTTGTTGAACACTTCGACCATGAAATCCGGATTGAGCACCCTGTCGACCAGGCCCTTGGCGGCGAGCAGGTGGATCTGCGGCTCCTCCATCTGGATCACCTTGCAGCCGGCGTCGGCGAGCTCGTGCAGCTCCTCGTTCAGCGCGTCGCTGACCGCGAGGATCGCCTTCCTCAGATCCTTGTAGTGCAGGTCGCGCACCGCCATCGCGATGAGCTCCGGCATGATGGTGCCGAACTTGACCGGCCGGGTGGTGAGGCGCTGCGCCGCCTTCCACACCGCGGTGTACTGCAGCGTGCCGCGGCCGACCGGCCCGGTGAGGTCCGGCATCATGCGGGTCTCGAGCACGTCGTGCAGGATGTGGCCCGGCTTGTGCGGGAAGCCCGCCTTGCCGCCCGCCTTGTAGAAGGATGCGCCCGAGAAGCCGCTCATGCGCAGCGGCGCATAGGAGAACCAGTTGTGGCCGGCGACGTCGGCATCGAAGCGACAGTCGCCGTCGGTGACGATGTCGAGCCCGGCGACTTCCTGGTCGCGCAGATAGGTCGACACCGCGTCGAGGTACTGCTCGCGGTACGCCCGGTCGACCATCGCCTCGCGGAACTCGCGCCGCCCGAGGTTCTGGGTGTACCACGACGGCCGCGGCAGCGAGCCGATGATGGTCGTGGGCAGGACGACCCCGGCGGTTGCGGTGTACATCAGCTCAAACCATCCCCTACTTGCACGTTCTCGGGCTTGAGCTCGATGCCCGAGGACTTCGCCTGCATCAGCAGCAGCGTGGAAAAGTCCTGCTCCGTCATTCCGCGGCCGATCATCTGCTGGAGGAGGTCACGGGTGAGCGAGGTGAGCGGCATCGGGACCTCGAACTCGCGTCCTGCGTCCAGGCCGAGGTCGAGGTCCTTGCGCAAGAGCTTCGGTGTAAAGGTGACGTGGAAGTCGAGGTTCACCAGCGCGGGGGTCTTATAGCGGGTGAACATCGAACCCATCACGCTCTTGTTGAGGAAGTCGAGGAAGGCGTGGCGCGGCATGCCGGCCTTCTCCGCCAGGACCGTGATCTCGCACAGGTTCTGGATCACCACGCCGAGCATGACGTTGTGGCAGATTTTCGCGATGCGCGCGAGCTCGCCCTCGCCGACGTAGCTCGACCCGGTGCCCATCATGTCGAGGTACGGCTTCGCCTTCTCGTACGCCGACTTCGGCCCGGACACGACGAAAGTGAGCTTGCCGGCCTTGATCACTTTCGCATTGCCGCTTACCGGAGCGGCGAGGTACTCCACGCCCCTGTCCTTCAGCAGCTGTCGCAACTCCGCCGAGCCCTCCAGAGAAATCGAAGAGCACTCGACGACCATCTTAGGCTTGCCCTCATTGCGACCTGAGGCAAGGGCTTTACCGATGACTTCCTTTACGTCGTCGTACGTGGAAACCATGACGAAGAGGATGTCCTGCGTCGACAGCTCCTCGAGCTGGTTCACCACCTTGGCGCCGTACTTCGCGAGCGGTTCGGCCTTTTCCCTCGTGCGGTTCCAGACCGCGATGTCGCAGCCGCCCTTGGCAAGGCGCTCGGCCATGGCGTAGCCCATGCGGCCGGCGCCGATCCAGCCCAGCTTTTGATCAGTACGGGTTTGCAATCGGGAGGTCCTCAGCTGGATAGAGCGAAATGATCTTGGCGCCGCTCGGGGTGAGGATCACCTCCTCCTCGATGCGCGCGGCCGACATCCCGTCGGTCGCCGGACAGTAAGTTTCGACGGCGAACACCATGCCGGCCTTGAGCTCGATCGGCTCGCGGAACGAGTTGAGCCGCGATATCAGTGGCCGCTCGTGCAGCCCGAGGCCCAGGCCGTGGCAGAAATTGAGGCCGAACGCGTCCATCTCGCTGGCGAAGCCCGCATCCTGGGCCTTGGGAAGCTTCGCTGCCACCTTGTCGGTGGTCATCCCGGGCTTGAGCAGGTCGATCACCCGGTCCATCCATTCGCGCGCCTTCTTGTAGGCGGTGCGCTGCGCCGGCGTGGCCCGGCCGACGTTGAAGGTCCGGTAGTAGCAGGTGCGGTACCCCATGAAGGACTGGATGATGTCGAAGAACGCCTGGTCGCCCGGCCGGATCAGGCGGTCGGTGAAGTTGTGCGGGTGCGGCGAGCAGCGTTCGCCCGAAATCGAGTTGATCGCCTCGACGCAGTCGGAGCCCATTTCGTAGAGCCGCTTGGTGGCGAGCGCGACGATCTGCGATTCCTGCACACCGGGCTTGAGCGCCTCGGCGATGTCCTGGTAGACGCCGTCGACCATCGCCGAGGCCATGTTGAGAAGCGTGAGCTCGTCGATGTTCTTCACTTCCCGCGCTTGCAGCATCGTCTGCTGGCCATCGCGAACTTCAATACCTTGCTCTTGCAGAGCAAAAAGCATGGGTGGCTCGACCACGTCCACCCCTAGCGGCAGATCCGCCACGCCCTCTGCCCGCAGGATCGACTTGATCTCCTTCGCCGCGTCCTTGAACAACGTCAAGTCCGCACCCGTCGCGCCGCGCAGGCCGAGCAAGCCCGCGCGGCAGTGGTCGGTGGCGAGCCACGGGGCGTAGAGCTTGTGATGCCGCGCGGCACTGCCGAAATCCCAGATATAGGGATCGCCGTTCCCGGTAAGCAGCGAATAACGGGTCAGCTTGTCGCGCGCCCACTCGCCGATCACCGTGCTGGTCGTATAGCGGATATTGTGCTGATCGAACGAGAGCAGCCCACCCAGTCCCGATTGCGCCAGCGCGGCGCGCACGCGTGCGAGACGGTAGTCGTGCAGCCTGCGGAAATCGACGCGCTCTTCGAAATCGACCTGCGTGCGCCCCGGCGCCTGCAGCGGACGGTCCCAACGGTGTTTCGGATCGATGTCGTCCGGACGCACGACGCTCGGCTCGGCTCGCCGCTTGCTCTTCGCCATTCAGCCTCCTCGAGCGGGCGATTCTAGCCGGAGATGAGATCGATGCGCCGCCGGATGCGCCCCGCCGTTTCGCTGTCGCCGGCGTCGGCGGCGCGCTTCTCCTGCACGCCCAGCCACGCGAGCAGCGGCCGGCGCCAGCCCTGCGCGGAAGCCAAGTCGACCGCCGCGCTGATGCCGGCCGGATCGATGCTGCCGCTCTTCAGGGACACGCCGGCAGCCACGAGGCGCGACAATGGGTCGTCGCCCACGCTGTGGCGCCCGCGGCCCGCAAGGTAATCCGCGTACGCGAGCTCCTCGGCACGAGCGCCATAGCGCAGGGCTTCGAACCCGGCGCAATCGTCGAATTCGAGGCTCGCCGTCCGCACGGCACAGCGCGCGAGCTCGGCGCGCGCGATCAGATCCGCGCGGCCGGTGCGCGCAAGCTCCGCACGCGCGGCCTTGAATTCGGCTTCGGCGGCGGCCGTGTCGCCTGCCAGGTAGTGGCGCTGAAACGACTGCAGGGCCTGCGCCGCGTTCAGTTGCCAGTCCAGCGGGGGCTGTCCGCCGCCACATGCCGAGGCGAGGAGGATCAGGGCAGCCGAATCTCGGAGTCGCGCCGGAAGGGCCATTTGCGGTTGATCTCCTCGATGAGTCCGTTGACCTTGCGCAGGCTCGCGTCGACTTCGGCGCGCAGCGCGCCGAGGTCTTGCGTAGCCGCTTTGGCGTTGCCGCTCACCGACTGCGCATCGGCAAGGATCTTGTCGACGCGCTTGAGGCTCTCGCGAAGCTCGCCGAGGATGTCGTTCGCCTGGTTCACGGCGCGTTGCGTGCCTTCGACCACGCCGCCCGGCCCGAGGACTCGCTGATCGGTCTTGGCGACGACGCCGCTCATGGATGCGAGCAGCGCATTCGCACGCTCGATCGCTGCAACCACCTTCTTCGCATCCTCGTCGTTGCCCAGCACGGCGCCGAGCGCGCCGTGGCGGCCGCCCAGTCTCTCGGTGGAAGTGCGGAGGTTGCCGAGGCTCGCCTGCAGGCTGCCCCCGGGACCGGTCATCTGCTCGATGTTCTCGAGCGTGCTCCTCAGCGTCGCCACCATGCGCGGGATCTCTTCCTGGATGTCGCCGCGCAGCACCGGGCGCTCGGCCCCGTCGGGCAGCGGCGGGTCCTGCAGGTTGCCGCTGAAAGCCCGGATACGCGCCCCGCCGACGATGCCGCGCTCCAGGGTGAAGATGCTCGTGACGCGCAGCCATCTCGCATCCTTTTGTGGCACCTCCAGCTCGATGCGCGCGCGGCCGTCATCGGCGAGCGAAATGCGCACCACCCGCCCGATGGGAAAGCCGGAGAAGGTGAGATCCATGCCGAGGCTCACGCCCTCGGCATTGTCGGACACCAGCGTGAGGCGCTGAGTAGCCTCGAACGTGCCGCGCGCGTACAACGCGTAGAGAATGAACCCGGCGGCGACCATGATGGCGAGGCCGAGTAGCAGCCCGACGCGGAACTGCAGGTTCTTGGGGATCGGCGAGAAGCCATCGCGCTCCATCTATCGATACTTTACAAGCAACGCTGCGGGGGGCCCGGTACGCAACTCAGAGACCGGGCGTCCTCGTACCCAGCTTCTCCTCGAGCCTGCGGCACGCGGCGAGCGCCTCCGGGCCAAGCCGCCGCGCCAGCCGTTCAAAGGGGACCCGCCCGGCGCACTCGCCCCACCAGGCGTGATGCTCGTCCCAATGCGGGCGCAAGCCTGGACAGGCGGCGAGCAGATCCTCGATGCACTGCGCGTCTTCCACGCGACAAGCCTACCCTAAACGTACTTGGCCGCGAGCGAGAGCAACTCGATCAGCGCGAGCGTGACGAACAGGCGCACCATGCCCCCCATCACGGCGCCGGACACGGATTCCCGCTCGCGCGTGGCGTCCAGGCCGGCGGCGATCGGGATCACGGCGACGGCGGCGCCGAAGAGGAACGACTTCAGCATGAAGCCGATGATCGCCCTTGGGCCGAACACCCGCGCGACGGTGCGCGCGAACTCGTCCAGGCCGGACGGATTGGCGCCGTAGGTCACAAGATAGGCAACGCACATCACGACCGTGCAGCTCACGATCGTGAGCGCGAACACCGAGATCGCGGCCGCGGCGATCCGCGGCACGAACTCGCGCTCGTACGGATCAATGTGCGCGGCGAACAGCTCATCCAGCTCGCCTGAGACGCGCATCATCGCCACCTCGGTCACCATCGCGGCGCCAGAGCGCAGCGCGACGTAGAACGCCGTGAGCAGCGGGATCAGCTCGAGCACCACCGCGCGGAACACGAGCTCGAGGGCAAACTGCGCGAGGCCATAGTCGCGTGCCAGCCCGACCGTGACCCGGATCACCACCGCGCTGAGCAGCGCCATGAAGAGGGTGAATCCGGGCAGCACGTGCCAGGCGTTGAAGTAGATCTCGCGCATGGCGAGCGCCCGCGTGCGCGCGGTGTAGGCGGAAAGGGACAGCGCCGCCGCCGCGGCGGCGGAAGCGAAGAGCGCGGCGCGCCCCCAGGCCTTGAACCAGGCGAGCGTGTCCGCCAGCGCGCTCATCTACAATCGATCCATGACTGAGACATCGGTTTCCGCCGCGAAGCTTACCGGGTTCGCCGCCGCCTGCCTCGAGAAGCTCAACCTCGCCGCCGCCGACGCCCGGCTGGTCGCCGAGACGCTGGTCGAATCCAACCTGCGCGGCGTCGACAGCCATGGCGTGGTACGGCTGCCGCACTATGCGAAGCGCCTGCGCAACGGCACGGTCAACCCGCGGCCGAAGATTTCGGTCCAGCGCACCGGCGCTTCCACCGCAGTGGTCGAAGGCGACCGCGGCATGGGACAGCTGGTGGCCGTCCGGGCGATGCAGGAAGCCATCTCCCTGGCGAGGCTGGGGGGCGTCGGCGCGGTCGGCGCGCGCAACAGCTCGCATTGCGGCGCCTGCGCCTATTTCGTGGAGCTCGCGGCGCGCGAGGGCATGGTCGGCATTGCGCTGACCCATACCGATTCGATCATGGTGCCGCCGGGCATGAAGCGCATCTTCCTCGGCTCGAACCCGATCGCCTTCGGCGCCCCCGCCGCCGGAGGCCCGCCGCTCGTGATCGACATGTCGACCACGCACGCGGCATGGGGCAAGGTCATCGTCGCGCGCGAGGAAAGCAAACCCATCCCGCCCGACTGGGGCGTCGATGGGGACGGCAAGCCGACCACGGACCCGCGCCGGGTTGTGGGGCTCGCCCCGAGCGGTGCCCACAAGGGCTATGCGCTCGCGCTGATGGTCGAGGTGCTTTGCGCGCAGCTCATGGGCGTGCCCTTCGGCCGGCACGTGACCAAGATGTACGGCGAGCTCGACAAGCCGCGCAACCTCGGGCATTTCATGCTCGCCCTCGATGTGGGGCGCTTCGCCGAGCCGGCACTGTTCGGCTCGAAGGTGAGCGAGATCTTGGCTGAAGCGCGCGCCGAGGAAGCTTCCGACCCGGCGCGGCCGCCGCTTGCCCCGGGCGACCCGGAGCGCCTGAGCGCGGAGCGCCGCCGCCGCGATGGCATTCCGCTCGGCACGGCGGTGCTCGCGGAGCTCAACGCGCTGTCGGTGGAGCTGGGCGTTCCGTCCCTCTAGCCAGGAGATCGATCCGCTCGGATGCGATGCCGAGCTTGCCGGACGCGGCGCGGATTTCGCGCCAGGTCTCGTCATCCACGGGAATGCCCTCGCGCTCGCGCTTCGCCCGCGTTTCGCGTTCGGGCTCGCCGGCGATGCGTACGCGGTCGTGCCCGGGCGCGGGCCGCGAGGCGCGCAGCCAGGCGAGGAAACTCTTCGCGTCCTTCTTGAACGCCTGTTCGGTGCCCAGGCGCGCGGCGTCGATCACGATCGAGATCATGCCGTTCAGCACGCGCCGCTGGGTCTTGTTGTCGTAGTCGGTCACGCCACCGCCGGTGAGCGCGCCGCCGAGCAGCTCGCACGCCACGGCCAGTCCGTAGCCCTTGTGCTCGCCGAAGCAGCTCATGGCGCCCAGCGGCGCGATCACGCCCCAGCGCGGGTCGTCGGCCGGGTTGCCCTGGTCGTCGATCAGCCAGCCGTGCGGGATCTTGACGCGCTTGTTGTGCGCCACGCGCAGCTTGCCCTGGGCGACGGCGCTCGTCGCCATGTCGAGAACGAACGGCGGCTCTCCCGGCAGGGGGATGGCGATGCACACGGGATTGGTTCCGAAGCGCCGGTCGGCGCCGGCGAACGGCGCAACGCGAGCGAACGACTGCACGTTGACGAAATGCATCGACACCAGGCCTTCGGCGACGGCCATTTCGGCCCAGTGGCCGATGCGCCCGAGGTGGTGCGAATTGCCGAGTGCGGTGATCGACACGCCGTGCTTCTTCGCGCGCTCGATCGCCATGCGCGTCGCCTGCAGTCCGATCGATTGGCCGTATCCCGCACCGCCGTCGAGAGCGAGCAGCGCGCCCGCATCGAGCTTCACCTCGATGCGTCGATTCGGATGCAGCCCGCCCTCGAGCAGCGCCTCGACATAGCGCGGCATCATGCCGATGCCGTGCGAATCGTGCCCGGTGAGGTTTGCCGTGACAAGGTTCTCCGCGACGAGTTGCGCCTCCGCGGGCTCACTGCCGCCCGCGGCGGCAATCGCGGCGATGGCGCTGGTCAGGCCCTGCTTCGCGAAGACGAGGCCCGTCATTCCGGTTTGATGCCGCCGCGCTTGACGACCTCGGTCCAGCGGTCGACCTCTTCCTTCATGAAGCGGCCGAACTCGTCCGGTGTGCTGGCCACCACGTCGAAGCCGATCTGGCCCATCCGCTCCCGCACGTCCGGCGAGCGCAGCGCCTTCACGGTCGCGTCGTTCAGTTTCGTCACGATGTCGCGCTGGGTCTTTGCAGGCGCGGCCACCGCCTGCCAGGAGGTCACCACCAGCGCGGGGAACCCGGCCTCCGACGTCGTGGGTACATTCGGCAGCTGGGGATTTCGCGCCTTCGCGGTGACGGCGAGCGCCTTCATCCGGTTGCCGCGAATGTAGTTCGTGACCGCGCCGAGATTCTGGAACGAAATGTCGACTTGACCGCCCATGATATCGGTCTGACAAGCGGCGCCGCCCTTGTAGGGAACGTGCACCGCGGAGATGCCCGCCACCTGGTTGAGCAACTCGGCGGTAAGGTGGTCCGAGGATCCGGTGCCGCTCGAGCAGTACGAGAGCTTCCCGGGGTTCTGCTTGGCGTAGTCGACCAGCTCCTTCATCGAATTGGCGGCGAGCCCCGGCTTGGTGATGAGGACGTTGGGCGTGGTGACGGCGAGCGTGATCGGAGCGAAGTCGCGCACCGGGTTGTAGCGCAGGTCCTTGAACAACGCGGTGTTGATCGAGAACACCCCGATCGATCCGACGAGGATGGTATGGCCGTCGGGATCGGCCTTGGCGACGAACTCCGCGGCGATGGCGCCGTTGGCGCCGGGCTTGTTCTCCACCACCGCAGGCTGGCCCAGCAACTCTTGGAACTTCGAGCCGATCGCACGGCCGACGATGTCGGAGGAACCGCCCGCGACAAAGGGAATGACCACGCGGATCGGCTTGGACGGAAAGCTTTGTGCACCCGCAGTAGCGCAGGCGAGGAGAAGGCACAGCGAAAGGGCGAGTCGAATCATTCTCTGCCTCAGGGGAAGGCGGGGAGTTTAGCCATCGCGCACGGAACGCGCTAGAGTTCGCTCCACGACCCGTCGGAGATCCCATGTGAAAGCGCTGCTTGCCCTGGCCGCATCGTTGTCGCTATCGCTTGCGCATGCGCAGACGTATCCCGCGAAGCCGATGCGGATCGTTGTTCCGTACGCCCCCGGCGGAACCTCCGATATTCTCGCGCGCCAAATCGGACCGAAGCTCACCGAGGCCTGGGGCCAGCCGGTGGTCGTGGAGAACAAGCCCGGCGCGAACGGCAATGTCGGCGCCGATTTCGTGGCGAAGAGCGCGCCCGACGGCTACACCCTGCTGCTCACCGACCTGGGCGGACTGGTGATCAGCGCGAGCGTCTATCCGAAGCTGCCGTTCGATCCGTCGAAGGACTTTTCGCCGGTCGCGATGGTCTCTTACTCGCCGCACGTGCTCGCGGTGCATCCGTCCGTGAAAGCGAACAACGTGAAGGAGCTCGTCGCCTTCGCCAAGGCAAATCCAGGCAAGCTCAACTTCGCTATCTCCGGCATCGGCGGCGCGCCGCAGCTCGCGGGCATCGAATTCGCCCAGCGCACAGGGGTCGAGTGGACCTACATTCCCTACAAGGGCGGCTCCGACGCGGTGGCTGGGGTCGCCTCCGGCCAGGCCGACGTGCTCTTCAACGGCATGCTCGCCACTTGGCCATCGGTGCAGGGGGGCAGGCTCAGGGCGCTCGCGATTTCAAGCGCGCGTCGCGTGCCGAGCGCCCCGGACACGCCCACGGTGGCCGAGCAGGGATTGCCCGGCTTCGAGACCGGCTCGTTCCAGGGCGTCGTCGGACCCGCCGGGGTAGCGAAGCAGACGGTGGCGAAGCTCAATACCGAATTGAACAAGGTCCTCAAGACTCCGGAGATGCAGGAGCGCTTCGCGAAGCAGGGCACCGAGGTGCGCACCGGCTCGCCGGAGTTCCTCGGCCAGTGGCTGCGCACCGAGCAGGCGAAATGGGCGCGCGTGGTCAAGGAATCGGGAGCCAAGTTTGACTAAGCGAAGAAAACCGGAAGATCTGCGCAGCCATCGCTGGTTCGGCGTGAACGACCTGCGCTCATTCGGCCATCGCTCGCGCACCGCGCAAATGGGGTATGACCGCAGCGACTACGCCGGCAAGCCTGTCATCGCGATCATCAACACCTGGTCGGACATCAACACCTGCCACACCCACTTCAAGCAGCGCGTCGAGGAGATCAAGCGGGGCGTATGGCAGGCAGGCGGCTTCCCCGTGGAGATGCCCGCCATGTCGCTCGCCGAGGTGATGCAGAAGCCCACCACAATGATGTACCGGAACTTTCTCGCCATGGAGACCGAGGAGCTGCTGCGCTCTTATCCGGCCGATGGCGCAGTGCTGATGGGCGGCTGCGACAAGACCACGCCCGCGCTGCTCATGGGCGCCATCAGCATGAACCTGCCGGCGATCTATTTCCCGGCGGGCCCCATGCTCTCGGGGCACTGGCGCGACACGACCCTCGGCTCGGGCTCGGATACCTGGAAATACTGGGCCGAGCTGCGCGCCGGAAACATCAACGAGCGTGAATGGCAGGAGATCGAGGACGGCATCGCGCGCTCGCCGGGCACCTGCATGACGATGGGCACCGCGGCGACGATGATGTCGCTCGCCGAGAGCCTCGGCTTCACCCTGCCCGGCGCGGCCTCCATTCCGGCGCCCGATTCCAACCACGCCAAGCTCGCGACGCTGACCGGCAAGCGCGCGGTCGAGATGGTCTGGGAAGACCTCAAGCCGAAGGACTTTCTCGCCAAGGAGTCGCTGGACAACGCCATCGTCACGCTGATGGCGATGGGCGGTTCGACCAACGCGCTGATTCACCTGGTCGCCATCGCCGGCCGCGCCGGCGTCACGCTGCCGCTCGAGCGCTTCAACGATTTTTCGGCGAAGGTCCCGCTTCTCGCCAACGTGCGCCCTTCGGGCGACCGTTACCTGATGGAGGACTTCTACTACGCCGGCGGTCTGCGCGCGCTGCTGAACGAATTGAGAGATCTTCTTTCGTTGACGTGCAACACGGTCAACGGAAAGACGCTCGGAGAGAACCTGGAAGGCGCGCGGATCTACAACGACGAGGTCATCAGGAGCAGGCAGAATCCCCTGAAGGCGTCCGGCGGCCTGGTGGTGGTGAAGGGCAGCCTCGCGCCGAACGGCGCCGTGATCAAGGCCGCGGCGGCCTCGCCGAAGCTGCTGAAACATGTCGGAAAGGCCGTCGTCTTCGACGACTACAACGACATGGCCGCTCGCATCGATCGCGACGACCTGGAGGTCGACGCCGACTCCGTG
This sequence comes from Burkholderiales bacterium, assembly GCA_035577785.1. GTDB lineage: Bacteria > Pseudomonadota > Gammaproteobacteria > Burkholderiales > SG8-39 > SCGC-AG-212-J23. Next base: position 31,026 of record DATLUZ010000195.1, read on the forward strand.
CTGGTCCTGCGAAACGCGGGGCCGCTCGGCGGCCCGGGAATGCCGGAATGGGGCATGCTTCCGGTGCCGAAGAAGCTGCTCAAGCAGGGCGTGCGCGATATGGTGAGGATTTCGGACGCGCGCATGAGCGGCACGAGCTACGGCTGTTGCGTCCTGCACGTGGCGCCCGAATCCTTCGTCGGCGGGCCGCTCGCCTTCGTCAGGAACGGCGACCTGATCGAGCTGGACGTCGAGAGACGCGCCCTGAACCTGAAGATCTCGCCGGAAGAGATGCAGAAGCGCAAAAGCGCATGGAAGCCGCCGAGGCGCAAATACGAGCGCAGCTACGGCGCCATCTTTTCCGGGCACGTCAAGCAGGCCGACGAGGGCTGCGACTTCGATTTTCTCGAAGGCACCGCGCCTACTCCCGAGCCGGAGATCCACTGACATGGAGCTGCCGCAAAACCGCTTCAAGCGCGCGCTAAAGGCAGGCACGCCGCAGATCGGCCTCTGGTCCAGCCTGTCTTCGAACTACAGCGTCGAAGTCATCGCCGGGGCAGGCTTCGACTGGATTCTGCTCGACACCGAGCATTCGCCGGCCGATCTCGAGAACCTGCTCGGCCAGCTGCAGGCGGCGGCACCCTACCCCGCGCACCCGGTGGTGCGGGTTCCGTGGAACGACATGGTCACGATGAAGCGGGTGCTCGACATCGGCGCCCAGTCGCTCCTCGTGCCTTATGTCTCGACGCCCGCCGAGGCGCAGAGCGCGGTTTCGTATACCCGTTACCCACCGGCCGGCGTGCGCGGCGTCGCGGGCACGACGCGCGCGACGCGCTTCGGCCGGGTCAAGGACTATGCGAAGCGCGCGCACGAGGAGATCTGCGTGCTGGTCCAGGTGGAAACCCAGGCGGCGCTGGACAACATCGAGGCGATCTGCGAAATAGAGGGCATCGACGGCGTGTTCATCGGTCCGGCAGACCTGCATGCCTCGATGGGCCATACCGGCGAGATCGCCAATCCGAAAGTGAAACCGCTGATCGACCAGGCCATTCGCCGCATTCGCAAGTGCGGCTGCGCGCCGGGCATCCTCACCCCCAACGAAGTCGACGCGCGCCATTGGCTGGAATGCGGCGCGCTCTTCGTCGCGGTGGGCGCCGACGTGGGCATTCTCGCGCGCGGCGCCGAGGCGCTCGCGGCAAAATTCAAGTCATGAAACCCGAGATCATCATCACCGCGCGCGGCCACGCTGGCACCATGGCGACGCTGCAGGCCGAGTTCACGAGCCACCTTCTGTCGGAGGCCTCCGACCGCGCGAGTTTCCTAAAGCAGCACGCTCCCGCGGTGCGCGCGCTGGCGACGTTCGGGCCGATGCCGGTGGACGGCAAGCTGATGGACGCGCTGCCGAAGCTCGAGATCATCTCGAACTTCGGCGTCGGCGTCGACGCGATCAACCTGGACGACGCGAAGAAGCGCGGCATCATCGTCACCAACACGCCGGACGTCCTCAACGAATGCGTTTCGGATACCGCCCTCGCGCTGATTCTCAATACGGTGCGCAAGTTTCCGCAGTCGGAGGTGTATCTCCGCGGCGGCAACTGGGCCTCGCGCGGTCCATATCCGCTAGCCACCTCGATCGGCGGCAAGACGTTGGGCGTGCTCGGCCTGGGCCGCATCGGAGAGGCCATCGCCAAACGCGCCCAAGCGTGCGGCATGAAGATCCGCTACCACAACCGCAGCCGCAAGGACGTGCCGTATCCGTACGACCCCGATCCCGTCACGCTGGCGCGCAACTGCGATGTGCTGATCGTCGTCACGCCCGCCACCGCGGAAACCAGCCGCATCATCAATGCGAGGGTGCTCGACGCGCTCGGCCCGGACGGGTATCTGGTCAACATCGCGCGCGGATCGGTAGTGGACGAGCCCGTCCTCCTGCGATACCTCCAGGAGAAGAAGATCGCCGGCGCGGGGCTGGACGTCTTCGCCGACGAGCCCCGGGTCCCGCCCGAGTTCTTCGGCCTGGATAACGCGGTGCTTTTCCCCCACGTCGGCAGCGCGACCGTGGAGACGCGCAAGGCGATGGGCGACCTGCAGATCGAAAACCTGCGCCAGCACTTCGCCGGCAGGCCTGTCCTGACGCGGGTAGCCTAAGGAGGAGTTAGGCGGGGAGGAGTTACGCGGGGCTCGCGACCAGCGACCGCGCGCAAGCCTCGAGACACTCGGCGGCGCATTCCCTGCAGCGTCCGCAGCCGGCGCCGACGCCGAGCTCGACAGCCAGCTCGTCCACGGTCGACACGCCAGCCTGCGCGCATTCCCGAACTTGGCGCTCGGTTACCGAGTTGCAAATGCAGACGTACATCCCGGCTCCTTATTGCAAACTGCTTTCAATTGCCGTCCTTTCATGCGAGTGACCACTAACAATCATCGTTTTGAAAGAACAGGCGAAAAGCCATTGACACCTTAGATGAGAATAATTATCGTTCATTTGTGGACCTAAAGCAAGTCCGTTTGCGGCAGGACGGAAGCGAAACTGAGCGCCTTCCTGCGCGCGTCACGAGCGAGGCCCTGCTCGGCCGCGGGCAGGAGTTGGTGATCGTCCACAAGGGAAGGGAATACCGGCTGCGTCTGACGCAGAACGGAAAGCTGATCCTGACTGCATGACCGAATGAACTGAGAGAGATCCATGGGACAGATGATGCTGGTGACGCTGCGTGAAGGAATCGAGATGTTCCTGATCGTTGCGATCGCCGCGACCTACCTGCGCAAGACCGGTCGCCCCGCGCTGCTGCCGGCGGTGCGTTGGGGCACCGCGACCGCCATCGCGGCGTCGGTGGCGATCGGAACCCTGCTCGCCGAAAAGGCGGTGACACCGCTCTCGGAAGGCGTCCTGTCTCTGATCGCCGCGGCGCTGGTGATTTCGATGGTGATCTACATGCTCAAGGCGGCCAAGCACATGCGCCGGGATATCGGCGTGAGGCTCGAGGCCGCGGCCGGGCGCGACGGCCGCGCTGCGTGGCTTGCGGTATTCCTGTTCGTCGTCGTGATGATCACCCGCGAGGGAATGGAAACGGCGTTCGTCACCGCCTCGCTTTTCCGCCAGACCGAGACTGCGCACTTCGTGCTCGGCGCGGTTGCAGGTCTCGGGCTCGCTGCACTTCTGGCCTGGGGCTGGGTGCGCTACGGCCAACGCGTGAACCTCGCGTTGTTCTTCAAAGTCACCTCGGTGTTTCTCGTCGTGTTCGCGCTGCAGCTCATCCTCAACGCGTTTCACGAGTCGACCGAGGCCAACCTGCTTCCGATCGACAACGCGTACTGGCACCTCGCCACCGAGCCGTACGGCCCCGAGGGCCCATACGGAGCGCTGATCACCTACGGCCTGGTGCTCGTGCCCGCGGTCTGGCTGATGTTCGCCGCGCTGCAGTCACGCCAGGTCGAACGCCAGTCGCGCCAGGTCGCGCGCGAATCGGGTTGATGCCTCAAGGCTCGAGCCGCCGAATACCACTTTCTTAGAGGGGAGCCAGCCAGCCGGCATCGTTGCCAGCCCAGCCAGCCACCGATCAGCAATCCAAGCCTGACTGGGAGCAACAATGAAGAAATCGGCGTTGGCACTTGCCCTGTCCGTGGTCGCCACGGGCACCTATGCACAGAGCACGGACGAAAAGCTGCGCATCCTGCAGCAGGAGATCGACGAGCTGAAAGCCCAGGTCCAAAAGCCCGCAGCCGGATCGGCCGCGCAGACCGGGTCGGCCACGACCCTCAGCGGTTACGGCGAGTTCAACTACAACAACTACAAGAGCGATGAGCGTCCGACCCAGGCCGACCTCAGGCGCTTCGTGTTCGGTCTCCACCACCGCTTCGACGACCGGCTCACTTTCCACTCTGAGGTCGAGTTCGAGCACGCCGTCGTGAGCAAGGACGACGAGGGCGAAGTGGAGATCGAGCAAGCCTGGGTCAACTACAAGTTCAGCGATGCGGTGAACGTCAAGGGTGGCCTGTTCCTCATCCCGCTCGGAATTCTCAACGAGACGCACGAGCCGCCGACCTACTATGGCGTTGAACGCAACGAAGTGGAGACCCGCATCATCCCCACGACCTGGCGCGAGCTTGGCGTAGGCGTGCATGGGCTGCTGCTCGGCACTAGCGGCCTGCGATACGACGTCGGCATCACCACCGGGTTCGACAGCGGCAAGCTGGACGATCCCTCCACCGGCGTGCGCAGCGCGCACCAGGAAGGGCAACTCGCCAATGCGCAAGACCTAAGCGTCTACGGCGCATTGAACTACCGGCGCAGTGGGCTGCTCGTCGGTGCTGGCGTATTCACCGGCAACACCGGCCAGAATGGAGCCACGAACCCGCTGCTGAAAGGCGTAGACGCGCGGCTCACGATGTGGGACGTGCACGCCCAGTACAAGGTCGGCCGGCTCGATCTGCAAGCGGTCTACGCCGACGGCAAGCTCGCCGACGCGGACCAACTCAATGCCGCCATTCTCGCCACGTCGGCCGAGCCGTTTGCCGCGCCGAACAGGATGAAAGGCGCGTACGTCCAGGCCGCCTACCACGTCTACAAGGCCGACAAGCTCGATTTCGCTCCATTCGTCCGCCTCGAGGGGATCGACATCCGGCAACAGGAGGACCCGGCGAACGGCCTGTTCCAGGACCCGCACAACCACGAGCGCATCACCACCGCGGGATTCAACTTCTGGGTCCACCCGCAGGTGGTCCTGAAAGCCGACGTCCAGCGCTATCGAACCGACTCCACGAAGGATCGGTTCGACCTCGGCATAGGCTACATGTTCTGACCGTCATGCCCCGACGCCTGCTGATCCTCGTCCTGGGCTTATGCGCGGCAGCGCAGGCCCTCGGCGAGGTCTACCAGACGCCGGAGGCGTTCGTCGCCGAGGTGTTCGGCACGGCGCCCGCTCCGCGCGTGTTGTGGCTTACGCGGGAATTGCAGGCGGGGGCTGCCGCCATCCTCGATCATCCCCCCGCCAACCTGCGCCAGCGCTACTGGAGCGATGGCGCGAAAAGCGTCTGGATTCTCGAGGACATCGGCAAGGAGGAGCTGATCACGGCCGGCTTCGTGATCTCGCAGGGGCGCCTCGATCATGTACGGGTGCTGGCCTACCGCGAAAGCCGCGGCCAGGAGGTGCGCGATCCCTCGTTCCTGAAGCAGTTCGCGGGTGCTGGCCTCGCCCAGGGCGATCGTCTGGATCGCGGCATCGACGGCATATCGGGCGCCACGTTGTCAGTCCATGCGATGGAGCGCATGAGCCGTCTCGCGCTCTATTTCGACCGCGCGAGCCGCAACTAGATGCCATTCAAGCTGCGCCTTGCCCGGACCCTGCGACGCTGGCACGCGCGCATAGGCTTCGCCGCGCTCATCTTCTTCGTGCTCATCGCGGTGACGGGCGTCGCCCTGAATCACGGCGCCGCCCTGGGCCTCGACTCGCGCTACGTTCATGCCGAATGGGTTGCGCGCTGGTACGGCATCCGGCAGGAGCAACCCCAACAGGCCTATCGCACGGAGAGTCATCTCCTCGTCGCCGCGAACGGTCGCTGGCTCCTTGATGGCTCGCCCACGGGAGAAAAGATGCCGCGACCGCTTGGCCTGGTGGAGATGGGCGACCTCCTCGTCGTTGGCGGCGAGAGCTCGCTCCATGTCTACCGGGGCGACGGTGCGCTGGTTGACCGGCTCGATGGCTATGCATTGCCAGGCTTTCCGCTCAAGGCGATCGGGACAGGGGGAGGCGAGCTGGTCGTGCAGACCCCCGACGGTCCGTTCAGCAGCGCCGACGTGCTGAGCTGGCGGCCAGGCGCACCGAAAGTGGTGGCCTGGTCGATCCCGACACCGCTTGCCGCTTCCGATCGCGAGGCCTATGCGCGGCGCCTCGCGCCCGCGATCTCGCTGCAGCGGATCCTGCTCGATCTGCACAGCGGCCGATTCCTCGGCAGGTTCGGCCCGCTCTTCTTCGACGTTGTAGCGATCTTCCTGACTATTCTTGCCCTGAGCGGCGCCTGGATGTTTCTCGCGCCGCGCCTGCGACGCTAGCGCCAGGCCATGCGCCTGCTGCTCGGAACCCTGCTCGCGACCGCGCTCGGCTGGACCCCAGGCGCGCGGGCGCTCGACGAAGAGTACCGGGCGAGCTCCTACGTCTTCGGCACACTGGTGGAAGTCACGGCGCTTGACGACGACCCGGGGCGCGCCCAGCGCGCGGTGGCCCGCGTGCTCCGGGAATTCGACCGGATGCATCGCGAGCTCCATGCCTGGCAGCCCGGCCCCCTGGTGGCCTTGAACGAAGCGATCGCGCGCGGCGAAAAGGACATCGCGACGACCGGGGAGATCGCGACGCTCATCGAGGACGCGCGGCGCCTCTCGGAACGCTCGGGAGATCTCTTCAATCCGGCGATCGGCAAGCTGGTCGCGCTTTGGAGCTTCCACCGCGACCGTCCGGGCGGACCGCTGCCGGACTCGGCCGAGATCGCGCGCATCGTGCACGCCCAGCCCCGGATGGAGGATCTCGCGGTGAACGGGAACCGGGTGAGCAGCGCCAACCGCGAGGTCAGACTCGACTTTGGCGGCTATGCGAAGGGCTACGCCCTCGATCAGGCTGCCAGAATTCTCAGAGACGAGGGCGTCTCGAGCGCGCTCGTCAACGTCGGCGGCAATATCCTGGCGCTCGGGACGCACGGTGGCGAGCCGTGGCGCATCGGCCTGGAACGGCCGCGCCCCGTGGCCGGCAGCGCCGACCTGCTCGGAACGATCGAGCTGGCCAATGGGGAGGCGATCGGGACCTCCGGCGACTACCGCAGGTTCTACGTGGTCGATGGCAAGCGCTACTCGCACATCATCGACCCGCGCAGCGGCTACCCGGTGGCCGGCGTTCGCTCGGTGACCGTGATCGCGCCGCCGGGCGCGCACGCCGGGGCCATCTCCGACGGCGCCTCCAAGCCGCTTTTCATCGCCGGCGTTGCGGGATGGCGGCAGGCCGCGCAGCGGCTCGGAATCACCCAGGCGCTGCTCGTGGACGACGAAGGCCGCGTCCACATGACACCGCAACTGGAGAAGCGGCTACAAAGAAAAGAAGGCACGTCCGCTAGACGTGCCCTCCGGTGAAGCTTATGCGGCGATCAAACTGCGACTACACCTTGTTTGGCCCTACCGTGGACCGCGCCTTGGTTCTCGCGGTCTCTCGGCACCGGGGCTGCTAACAGCGTGTCGGCCACTCGTTTGTCGTGGGTGTAGCTTGCGCTCTACGCGTGTAGACATCAATCCGACGCCCTAGTCCGTCAGGACTAGCCCCTGACAGCCTCGAGATTTTCCCGACGCGGCTTCCTTACTGGGCCTTCGCGGCGCCCTGACCTTGGCGCGTCTTGTCGAGCACCGTCATGGCGGTCGCGACGAGGCCCGCCACGTCCGCGGCGTTCGCAGGAAGAATCAGGGTGTTGGAGCTTTTGGCGAGGTTCGCGAAGGCCTCGACGTATTGCTGCGCCACCTTGAGATTCGCCGCTTCGAGACCGCCCTTGCCATCGATCGCCTCGGCTACCGCGCGGACGCCTGCCGCGGTGGCCTCGGCGATGACGCGGATCGCGGTCGCCTCGCCCTGCGCCTTGTTGATGGCCGCCTGTTTTTCGCCCTCGGAGCGCAGCACCGAAGCCTGCTTCTCGCCGTCGGCGAGGTTGATCTCCTGCTGGCGCTGGCCCTCCGACTTCGCGATCAGCGCGCGCTTCTCGCGCTCCGCCGTGATCTGCGCCTGCATCGCGCGCAGGATGGTCTCCGGCGGCGTCAGGCTCTTGATCTCGTAGCGCAGGACCTTGATGCCCCAGTTGCGTCCCGCCTCGTCGAGCGCGTGCACGATCTGGCGGTTGATTTCCTCGCGCGACTCGAAGGTCTTGTCGAGCTCCATCTTGCCGATCTCGCTGCGCAGCGTGGTCTGCGCGAGCTGGCTCACCGCCATGATGTAGTTCGCGGAGCCGTAGGATGCGAGGCGCGGGTCGGTCACCTGGTAGTAGAGGATGCCGTCGACCGAGAGCTGCGTGTTGTCCTTGGTGATACACACCTGCTCCGGGACATCGAGCGGGACTTCCTTCAGCGAATGCACGTAGGCAACGCGGTCGAGGAACGGAATGATGAGATTGAGCCCTGGCTCGAGCACGCCATAGAAGCGGCCAAGCCGCTCGACCACCCACGCGCTTTGCTGGGGCACGATCCGCACACCCTCGATCACGAAAGCGACGATCACGCCGATGATCAACACCCAGGGCCAGTATTTCGACAGCCCAGGCACCTGGGATGCAGCGATCGCCAGTCCTATCGCCACGGCGAGCTTCAACGGCATGGTGGAGCCTCCCTCCTTCGAGTGGATTGCGCGCCCCTCAGCCGGGGCGGTTCTTGACGACTTTGAGCGTGTTGCCATCCGTGGCGAGAACGTACACCGTGGTCCCCGGCTCGAGCGCTTCGAGCCCCTCGACGCGGGCATCCCAGCTCGCGCCGCGGTAGCGCACCCGCGCGAGCCGCCCGGGCGCATCGATCCAGTTCTCGAAGCTCGCCGGCATGCCGACGTCGATCGGCGGCATCTGGCGGGTCCGGTTCTTCTCCCGATAGACGTGCACGCCATAGCAGCCGCCCGCGGCGATGAGCGACGCGACGGCGACCTGCGCGGGGAAGTCGTAGCCGAGCCAGGCGGCGCCCGCGGCGCCGAACGCGGCAACGCCGAGCATGAGCAGGTAGAACGTGCCGCTCAGCAGCTCGACGATCACCAGCGCCAGCCCGACGATCGCCCAGAGAAGCGCCGCATCCATGCGGTCAATTATAGAATCCGCCCATGCCTCCAGAGCAAAGCTACGCCGCCGCGCGGGCGCTGCACGAAACGCGCGTGCGCGAAGGCTGGCGCCCGCTGGGGCGCAAGATCGGCTTCACGAACCGCAGCATCTGGCCGCGCTACGGCGTCTATGAGCCGATCTGGGGCACGGTGTACGACCGCAGCTTCATCGAAGCCACCGACAACCAGGCCGTAGTCGTGCTGGACGGATTGCATCAACCGCGGATCGAGCCGGAGATCTGCTTCAGGCTGCGAGCCGCGCCGCGCTCGGCGAGCAGCGCCGACCTGATCGAGTCCATCGAGTGGGTCGCCCATTCGGTGGAAATCGTCCAGTGCGACCAGCCGGGCTGGAAGACGAGCCTCGAGCACTCGATTGCGTTCAACGGCCTGCACGGCCGCCTGATCCTCGGCCACCGGCTGCCGGTTGGCAGACTGCCCGAACTGGAGGACCGGTTGCCGCGGCTCGAAATGATCCTGAGGAAAGGCGAGGCGATCGTCGATCGCGGCTTCGGCGAGATCGTGCTGGGAAGCCCGCTCGCCGCGCTGGGCCACCTCGTGGGACTGCTCCGCGCGCAGCCCGAGGCGCCAGCGCTCGCGGCGGGCGAGATCGTCAGCACAGGAACGCTCACCGACGCGCACCCGGTCGCTCCGGGCGAAATTTGGAGCACCGAGATCCGCGGCCTGCCGCTCTCCGGAATGCGCCTCGCCTTTTCATGAGGCCGCTCGACGGCATCACCGTCGTCGCGCTGGAGCAGGTCATCGCCGGACCCTTCGCCACCCGGCAACTCGCCGAGCTCGGCGCCCGCGTCATCAAGATCGAGCGACCCGGCGGCGGCGACGCCGCACGCGGCTACGACCGCACGGTCAAAGGGCTGTCGTCGCACTTCGTATGGACCAACCGCTCCAAGGAAAGCCTGGCGCTCGACGTGAAGCATCCGGCGGCGAGCGGGATCCTGCAAAAACTCGTTGCCGGAGCGGACGTCTTTCTGCAGAACCTCGCGCCGGGCGCGGTCGAGCGGCTCGGGCTGGGCGCCGAGACGCTCAGAAAGAAGCACCCGCGTCTCGTCTGGTGCGGGATTTCCGGCTATGGCCCGACCGGACCCTACGCCCGCAAGAAGGCCTACGACCTCCTCGTGCAGTGCGAAGCCGGATTACTGTCGGTCACCGGTGGCCACGACGCGCCGGCCAAGGCCGGCATTCCCGTGGCCGACATCGCGGCGGGCATGTACGCCTTTTCCGCCGTGCTCGCGGCGTTGATCCGCAGAGGGCGTACCGGCGAGGGTGCGACGCTCGAAATCACGATGTTCGAGGCCTTGGGCGAGTGGATGGGGTTCCCCGCCTACTTCACCGGCTATGGCGGCGAGCCGCCGCCTCGCTCGGGCGCGTATCACGCCACCATCGTGCCCTACGGCCCCTTCAAGGCCGGCGACGGCGCCACCGTGTTCCTCAGCGTCCAGAACGAGCGCGAATTTGCCCGCTTCTGCGAGCAGGTCCTGCAAAACGGATCTTTGGCACAAGACGCAAGGTTTTCGTCGGGGCCGGCGAGACAGCAGAATCGCGCCGCCCTGCACGCCGAGATCGACCGCGTTTTCGGCGCCTTGAGCTCCGAGGAGCTGGTACACAGGCTGGAGCAGGCGGATATCGCGAATGCCCGGCTGAACACCATGGAGGAATTCTGGCGCCATCCGCAGCTCGAGGCGCGCGGGCGCTGGCGCCCGGTCGCCTCTCCGGCCGGCGAGATTGCCATGCTGAAGCCGCCGTTCAATCTCGACGGCATGGAGCCGCGCATGGATGCGATTCCCGCGCTCGGCGAGCACACCGAGCGTGTACTGCGCGAATTGGGTTTGTCGGAGCCCGAGGTGCAGGCCCTGCGCCGTGACGGCGCGATCTAGCTACTTCTTGGCGCTGTCGATGCCGGCGGCCTTGGCGAGGTCGCGGTGCACCCTGGCCACGCGCTCGACCTCGCCCTTGGCGGGAAAGCGCTCGTAGAACCCTTCCTCGCGGAACTGCTTCGCCATGTCGGCCCAGGGCGCGAGTCGCTGCTCCCAGCGGGCGAGCCGCCCGGTCTCGGGCTCCGCGTCGTCGCGCGCCAGGTCGGCGCACACGCGCACCATGGCCTTGATCGAGACCGGCTTGGTGACCATGAAGGCTTCCTTGCCCCACACCGCGTCCCCGAACACGCTGCGCGCCGCCTTGAAGAAGTCGCGGATGACGCCGTAGTAGCGCGGCACCTCCTTGGAGCTGCCGCCGGCGAGCTGGATCGAGCGCCAGCGCCCCCGCACCCAGCGGTGCAGCTCGTTGAACAGCTCCGCCTGCAGCACCCACTTGTCGCGCTGGCTGCGCCCCCCGAGCCGGTTGATGCGGTAGCGCAAGGGACTGTCGCCTTCGCTGTAGAGCTTCTCCACCAGCCGGGCGGCGAACTTGCGGTCGGGAGCGGCGAACGAAACGTGCTCGTACAGGTCGACGAGGTGGCTCTTGTTGATGCGCGTGGGCGTCGAGTTGATGATCACGAACATCTCGGTGGCGAAGTCCTCGCTGCGCCCGTCGAAGATGATGCACGGCACGTTGATGGTGGCGGCGTCGTCGGGACGCTCGTGCAGGTAGAAATTCAGCGCCGCGAGGCGGTGCTGGCCATCGATGATCAGGAACTTGGAGCCGGGCTCGTTGATCGTACCGGCGCCGCCGTCGCCGCTGGGACGGAAGGTCAGCCGCTCGGAGGTGAACAGCAGCACCGTTCCGGGGATCGGCGGTTGCGTCACCGCGGTCTCGTAGAAGTTCTTCAGCTGGCGCACCTTGCCCCGCGAGATGGAGCGCTGGAACGCCGAGTCGGTGCGCTCGATGCGGGCGATGAACTGGGCGATGTCGTCGTCTTCCGAGACTCGCCCAGGCTCGATCTGCTCGCCCTCGCCGTAAAAGCGGCTGATGAAGCGCACCTTCGCCAAGAGGTCCTTGGCGCGGTAGCTGACGAAATAAAAGACGCCGTCCTTTTGCCGGATCTGCGTCGCCTGCATGGAACTCCCTCCGTACCCCTGCCGGGCGGAATGCTTGTTTCCGGGCGAATATACCCGAAACCTACGCGCAGGACGCCAGCATAAGGACCTGCAGCACCTCCGCGGTGCGCCGGTTTTGCACGAAGGCCACTACCCCGGAATTGGCGCGCTGCGCCCCCGGCAGGAGCGGGAGGGCCCGCTCGTCGGCGATTCGCGACCCGGAAAACGCCAGCGGACCCTGCCATTCGAGCACCACATGGTCGTGCGACAGCGTGCGTCCGCGGTTCTCTCCGGCGCTGACGCGGGTTTCGAGGCGGTTTTCATAGGCGGCGAGGTAGAGGCCCGCCTCTTCGGCCTGCGCCGCGTCGAGCACGGCGGCGCGCACGCGCACGGAGAGCGCGCCGGGTCCGGCCGGAAGGAGCTCCAGCGCGATGTCGGCGCGGGCGGGCCGCGCGTTGATCTTCGCGAGCGCCTGGTCGAACGCCGGGGTTCCCCAGCCGCGAAAATCCTGTCCCTGGAGCAGCACCTGCGGGGTATAGGTAAGCGCGAGGCGCTGCAGTTGGGTGAGCTTGCGCTGGCGCAGGGAGAATTCGCGCTTGGCGTAGCGGTCCTTCCAGCCAATGTAGTCCCAGTAGTCGACATGGAGCTCGAGGGGAACCACGCGCTCCGGAACGTAGCCTTGCGCCGACAGGCTGGAGAGCCAACGGTCAGCGGGCGGGCAGCTGCTGCATCCCTCGGAGGTATAGAGCTCCACCAGCGCAGCCGTATTGGGCCCCGAAGTCGCCGCGCACTGACCGCCGTGCACCGAGGCCGCGAAGGCCGCCGCAAGAATACCGAGTGCAATCCGCATCGCTCTTAGTCGAAACCGCCAGGTCGACCTTACCGCAACGGGTTCCATAATCGCGCGTGTCGCGCCTGTCCTTCTTCCTCGCCTCGCTGGCTTGGAACCTCGGGCTCGGGATGACATGGCTCGTGGTCCCGCTTTATGCCGCGTCCCAGGGCCTGTCCAACGCCCAGATCGGCGTGCTTTTTTCCCTTCCCGTGCTCGTCCAGGCGGCCCTGAATCTGCTCGGCGGCGCCTACACCGACCGGGTGGGCGGCCGGCGCATCATGCTCGCCTCCTGCTGGGTGATGGCGGTGGCGGCCCTCTGGTTCATGCTCGCGAAGGGATTCTGGATGCTCCTGGCCGGCCAGGTCGGCCTCATCCTCGCCCGGGCCGCGTTCTGGCCGGCGACCTGGGCCATGGCGAGCGAGCTGACGGGGAACCGGGGCGTCGAGCTCGGACGCCTGAACGCCGTGACCAACGTGGGGCAGATCGCGGGCGCGGGGCTTTGCGGGTTCCTGCTGGCCGCCACGACCTTCAATGCAACCTTCGGGACCCTGGCCGCCACCGGGGGCGTGGCGTTCGCCGTCGGGCTCGCGACACGCAGCTCCAGCCCCAGGCCGCACGCCGCGGGGCGCAACGTGCTGGCTGCATACGGGCCGCTCCTGCGCAAGCGGATCATCCGCTACTCGGTGTTCTGCGCGTATATCTCGGCGTTGCCGTTCTCGCTGTCGATGTCCTTCTATCCCCTTCTGCTGGCGCGCTACGGCTATGGCGAAGACACCTCCGGCCTACTCCTCGCGCTGCGGGCTCTCGGCGCCATCGGGGCGGGACTCATTGCGGGCCGGTTCGTGCGCACGGGTCCCGATACCCTGTGGCCGGTCCTGTGCGCAGTCGGCGTGGCCGCCGGTGTCGGTTTGCTGCCCGTGGTGAACCACTTGGCGCCGATCGGGCTGTGGATGCTGGTCGTGGGCTTCGGCTCGGGCGCTATGACGCTCTACTTCCAGATCACCATCGCGGAGGCGAGCCGGCCCGAGGAGCGCGGGGCCGCGCTGGCGCTCGGCGGCATGGGCTGGAGCGTGTCGCATCTTTCCACGCCGCTCCTGATGGGGCTCCTAGCCGACCGCTACGGCATTGTGGAAGCCTTTTACCTCCTGGGCGGCCTTGCACTGACCTGCGCCCTTCTTATCGCCTGGATGCGGCGCTGGGCATTCAAGCTAGCTTGAACATCCCCGGTTCAAGCGAATGGCGTTCCAGGAGGCGGTAGAACTCGGTGCGGTTGCGCCCGGCCAGGCGCGCCGCCTTGGTCACGTTGCCCCCGGTGATCTTGAGGATCCTCACCAGGTAGTCGCGCTCGAAGGC
>DATLUZ010000196.1:0-15569 GCA_035577785.1 Burkholderiales bacterium
AACGTCTACATCGCCAACGTGCTCAAGTGCCGGCCGCCGGGCAACCGCAACCCCGAGCCCGAGGAGGTGGCGAAGTGCTCGCCGCACCTCCTGCGCCAGATCGAGCTGGTGAACCCCAGGCTCATCGTCGCGATGGGCCGCTTCGCGGCGCAGACGCTGCTCGAGACCGACGCCAGCATCGCGAGCCTGCGCGGCCGCGTGCATCGCTACGCCGGCCGCCCCTGCATCGTCACCTACCACCCGGCCTACCTGCTGCGCAATCTCCCCGACAAGGCGAAGGCCTGGGCGGACCTCGTTTTCGCCTGCAAGACGATGGCTTCCCTGTAGCTATTTCTGGTGCGGATCTTCGGCGCGGGCGAACGCGAGCAGGCGCTCCACGTCGGCGCGGTGGGTCCTGCGGTTGTAGAGGAACCAGAACTGGACCAGCCCCATGGTGCCGGCGACGAACAGCCCGAAGGTGGTGATCACGAAGTAGATCGAATAGCCCTGCGAGAGGAGCAGCGAGTAGAGCGCGATCATCACCAGGATGGAAGTGTTCTCGTTGAAGTTCTGCACCGCGATCGAGCGGCCGGCGCCGACGAGGTGATGGCCGCGGTGCTGGAGCAGCGCGTTCATCGGCACGACGAAGAACCCGGCCAGCGCTCCGATCACCACCATGAGCGCCACCGCGATCCTGACGTCGGTCACGAAGTTCATCACGATGACGACCAGGCCCATCGCGATGCCGAGCGGAATCACGCGCACCGAGCGGTCGAGCGCGACCCACACCGACGCGAGCACCGCGCCCAGGGCGATGCCGACCGCGGTCACGCCCTGCAGGATCGCGGCCTTGGAGAGGTCGAAGTTGAGCGTGGAGCGCGCCCATTCGATGACGATGAACTGGAGCGTCGCGCCCGCGCCCCAGAAGAGCGTCGTGACGGCGAGCGAGATCTGGCCGAGGCGGTCCTTCCACAGGCGCGCCACGCAGCGCGAGAAGTCCTTCACCGTCGACCACGGATGCGCCGGCAGCGGCTTGAGTGAAACGCCGGTGCCGGGCACTTTCAGGTTGAAGAGCGCCGCGATCGCGTACACGCCGACGATGACCGCGATCGCCGCTTCCGCCGGCGTGTCGACCGGCGTCTCGATGAACGGAAAGTCGAAGTGCAGCAGCACTCCCGACACCTTGACGTGGATCAGCACGCCGCCGAGCACCGTGCCGAGGATGATCGACGCGACCGTCAGGCCCTCGATCCAGCCGTTGGCGATCACGAGCTTGCGGTGCGGGAGGTACTCGGTGAGGATGCCGTACTTCGCCGGCGAATAGGCCGCGGCGCCCAGGCCGACGATGGCGTAGGCGAGCAGCGGATGGGCGCCCCAGAGCATCGTCACGCAGCCGAGGATCTTCACGGTGTTGGCGATGAACATCACCTGGCCCTTGGGCAGGCGATCGGCGAAAGCGCCGACCCACGGCGCGAGCACCACGTACGAGATGACGAAGAAGAACTTGAGGTAGGGGGTGAGCCAGGTGGGGCTGTCGGCCTGCATCAGCAGCGCGATCGCCGCGACGAGCAGCGCATTGTCGGCGAGCGACGAAAAGAACTGCGCCGCCATGATGATGTAGAAGCCGGAGTTCATCCGTCCAGCAAGCCGAAACCTTTGCCTTGCCCCCTGGGATTGATTGATCTTTTTATGGCGCGGGGCTTTATAGCACAATAAGCTGCGATGCCCCGGCCGATCCGTGCTTTGCTCTCGGCGAGCGCCTTCTCAAACAATTTGAAGGTTGCAAGCAGCCGTGCCGGCAAGGCGAAGGTCTGGGCGGTGCTCAAGGCCAACGCCTACGGACACGGCCTGGAGCGCGCCGCGCAGGCGCTCGGCGCCGCGGACGGCTTCGCCGTGCTCGACTTCGAGGAGGCGGCGAGGCTGCGCGGCTGCGGCGTGCGCAAGCCCATCCTGATGCTCGAGGGCGTGTTCCAGGCGGCCGATGTCGCGGCTCTCGGCCGGCACGCGCTGACGCCGGTGCTGCACAACGCCGAGCAGCTGAGGATGCTGGCCGGCGCCGACCCGGGCGCGGCGATCGACGTCTATCTCAAGGCCAACACCGGCATGAATCGCCTGGGTTTCGATGCGCAAGGGCTGCGCGACGCGTATCAGGCGCTGCGCGCGAGCCCCCGGGTGCGCGCGGTCACGCTGATGACGCATTTCGCCGATGCCGACGGCGCGGGCGGCGTCCGCGACCAGCTCGCAGCGTTCGAACGGATGCTCGCGCCGCTCGGGCCCGTGCCGCGCTCGCTTGCGAACTCGGCGGCGCTGCTGCGCTTTGCGGCGCAGACCGCCGCCGACTGGGTGCGCCCGGGCATCATGCTCTATGGCTGTTCCCCGTTTGGCCAAATGAGCGCGGACTCAAGCGCGCAGGCGCTCGGCCTTCGCCCGGTCATGACGCTCGCCTCGGAGCTCATCTCCGTGCGGCGGCTGCAGCGCGGCGAGCGCGTGGGCTACGGATTGTCCTACGAGGCGGCCGGGCCGATGACGATCGGCATCGCGGCTTGCGGCTACGCCGACGGCTATCCGCGCCACGCCCCCAGCGGCACTCCGGTGCTCGTCAACGGGCAGCGTGCCCGCACCGTTGGACGCGTATCGATGGACATGATCGCGATCGACGTGAGCGGGCTGCCCGGCGTCGGCGTCGGCACGCCGGTGACGCTCTGGGGCGAGGGGCTCTCGGCCGACGAGGTCGGCGCGGCCGCCGGCACCCTCAGCTACGAGCTCTTCACCAAGCTCACCGCCCGAGTTCCTGTGGTGGAAGTTCCGTAATGGCAAAGCCAAAAACCGCATACGTCTGCGCCGAGTGCGGCGCGAGCGCGCTGCAGTGGTTCGGGACCTGCCCGTCGTGCGGCGCCGCGGGCACGCTTTCCGAAACGGTGGTCGAGAAGGCGGCCTCGCACCGGTACGCAGGCGCGGCTGCGGCGCCGGTGGCGCTGCACGAGATCCAGGCCCGCGAGCTCGAGCGCGTGCCGACCGGCGTGCCGGAGCTCGACCGGGCGCTCGGCGGCGGGCTCGTCGCCGGGCAGGTGGTGCTCCTCGGCGGCGATCCCGGCATCGGCAAGTCGACGCTCCTTCTGCAGACCCTTGCCGCTCTTTCACAAGCAGTCTTGTACGTCAGCGGCGAAGAATCGGCCGAGCAAGTGGCGCTGCGCGCGCGGCGTCTCGCGCTCGAAGTGGAAGGCGTTCGTCTCATCGCCGAGACCCAGCTCGAGCGCGTGCTGGCCGCGCTGCAAGCGTCGCGCCCGAGGGTGGCGGTGGTCGACTCCATCCAGACGCTGTGGTCCGACACGCTGCAGTCGGCGCCCGGATCGGTCGCCCAGGTGCGCGAATGCGCGGCGCAGCTCACGCGGCACGCCAAGCGAGCCGGTGTCGCGCTCTTCATGGTCGGCCACGTGACCAAGGAGGGCGCGATCGCCGGGCCGCGCGTGCTCGAGCACATCGTCGACACGGTGCTCTACTTCGAAGGCGAGCTCCACTCCGCCTTTCGCCTGGTCCGCGCGGTGAAGAACCGCTTCGGCGCGGTGAACGAGCTCGGCGTGTTCGCCATGACCGACAAGGGACTCAGAGGCGTCGCGAATCCCTCAAGATTGTTCTTAAGTACTCATGAAAAACCCATTCCCGGTTCTTGCGTCCTCGCCACGCTGGAAGGCACGCGGCCGCTGCTGGTCGAGATCCAGGCGCTGGTGGATGCGGCGCACGCGCCCAACCCTCGGCGCCTCTCGGTCGGGCTGGAGCAGAACCGCCTGGCGATGCTGCTCGCGGTGCTCCACCGGCACGCGGGCATCGCCACGTGGGAGCAGGACGTGTTCGTGAACGCGGTCGGGGGGGTGCGCATCGCCGAGCCGGCGGCGGACCTGGCGGTCTCGCTGGCGATCGTCTCTTCGTTGACCGACCGACCCATCCACGGCGGCGTCGCGGTGTTCGGCGAAATCGGCCTCGCGGGCGAGGTGCGTCCGGCGCCGCGCGGCCAGGAGCGGCTGAAGGAGATTGCCAAGCTGGGTTTCGAAAAAGCAATTGTGCCGCGCGCCAACCAGTCCAAGACGAAAACCCAGGGCCTCGAAGTGCTCGCGGTCGAGCGCGTCGACCAGGCGGTGCAGCTACTGCGCGACCTTTAGACCTTTCAGGGCGAGGCCTGCCGCCCGCACGCCGCTGCGCACGGCGGCTTCGAGCGTGGGCGGGTATTCCGGGTCGGTGTAGTCACCCGCGAGAAATATCCCGGCATGCGGCGTTTCCATCGAAGGTGTCGCGCGGCCCGGGATGCATGAGACTGTCGCCCGTTTTTCCGCGATCGTGCGCGACCACGCCGGATCCACTTTGACCAGGCCATGATCGAACAGCTCCCGGTGACACGCAGTGGCGAGCTCGTCCTGGCCCATTTCCTGGTGCGCGCCGCGCGCGCTGATCACGCAGGCGAGGCGCCCGCGCTCGCCGAGGAGCGCGCCGCGGTCGAACACCCACTGCACCAGGCCCCCCGAGAGCCCGAGCATCGGGAAAGGAAGCCGCATGCCCTCCTCATATTGGAGATAGCAGGTGTAGATCGGCTGGTACGCGTAGTCGACCGCGACGTCGGGGAGCAGGGTCTTCAACTGGTGCGGACCCACGGCCACGATCACCGCATCGAAGCCCTGCTTCAGCTCGTGCAGGTCGGTGACCTGGCTTTTCAGCCAGACCTGTCCGCCGTGCTGGCGCACGAACCCGGCTGCCGGCTCGGGGAAGAGCTTCGACAGATCGCAGCGCGGCAGGAGCAGGTCGCTCGCCTCGGCTTCGCCGGCGAGCGTATCGCGCAGTACGCAGAGAAATGCCCGCGCCGATGCCTCGGCGACCGGCGTGTTGAGCGCCGACACGGCGAGCGGCTCCCAAAGCAGCTTCGCGATCCGGCCGCGCTGGCCGTGCTGCTCGAGCAACTGGGCGACCGTGATGTCGTACGTGAGCCGGAAGGCACTGTGCTTCAGGGAGCCGATGAATTGCAGCGCGCCGAGGCGCTCGGAGAACGGAATGCCTCTGGCGGCGGCGAGCCCGCCCAGGAGCCCGAGCGAGCCGGGAAACCAGAGCCTGCGCAGCCTGAATCCCCGCGGGTAGCGGATCTCGAGCGGAATGCGCAGCAGCGCATTCGAAGGCACGCCGACGGTGCGCATCAGGCGAAAGAGCTCGGCGTACGCGCCGATGAGGATGTGCTGGCCGTTGTCGAGCTCCTCGGCCTGCCCGTCGGAGGAGATGCGGATCCTGCGCGCGCGGCCGCCGGGCACCGGGCCGGCTTCGAAGACGGTCACCCGAACGCCCCTCGCCGCGGCCTCGACTGCCGCGGCCATGCCCGCGTAGCCCGCGCCGACGACCGCTACGCCGCGAGCCAGGTTTTCCATGCGATCCAGAACTTGCGCAGCGGCGTGAGCGAGGTGCGGCGGGACAGCACGCGGAAGCCGTCGCGCCGGATCTCGTCGAGCAGCGCCTTGTAGATCGCCGCCATGATGAGCCCGGGGCGCTGCGGGCGGCGGTCCGGCTCCGGTAGCTCGGCAAGCGCCCTGTCGTACCAGCTCCGCGCGCGCTCGTCCTGGAACCGGATCAGCGCCTCGAACTGCGGCGTCTCGCGCGCGTTGAGGATGTCCGCGGCCGGCACGTCGAAGCGCTTGAGCTCGTCCATCGGCAGGTAGATGCGGTTCTTGCGCGCGTCCTCGCCCACGTCGCGGATGATGTTGGTGAGCTGGAAGGCGATGCCGAGGTCGCGCGCGTACTCGAGGGTCCGCGCGTCGCCGTAGCCGAAGATGCGGGCCGCGAGCAGGCCGACGACGCCGGCGACGCGGTGGCAGTAGCGCTCGAGCCCGGCCCAGTCGAGGTAGCGCGTCTGCGTGAGATCCATCTCCATGCCGTCGATGATCTCGTTCAGGTGCTCCTGCGAAAGGGCGTAGTCCTCGATGAACGGCCTGAGCGCGCGCGTCACCGGGTGCTGCGGATTGCCGCGGTAGAGATTGGCCACTTCCGCGCGCCACCACGCGAGCTTCGCCGCCGCGACCTGCATCTCGGCGGTCTCGTCGACCACGTCGTCGACCTCGCGGCAGAATGCGTACAGCGCGGTGATCGCGCGGCGGCGCGGCGCGGGCAGGAACAGGAACGAGTAGTAGAAGCTCGATCCGCTCGCCGCCGCCTTCCGCTGGCAGTACTCGTCGGGCGTCATACCGCTTTCAACAGGAGAAGAGGCCAATCCAGCGCTTTCAATACGGGCCGGCGGCGGAACACGTCGTAGCCCGCGGCCTCGATCTTTTCGAGAATGCGCAAGCCGCCTTGCACGGTCGCGCGGATCTCCAGACCGATTCGCCCGGGCAGGGTGCGGCCGAGCGGGGCACCGGAAAGTATCATTTCCCTGGATCTTTCGACTTGGAACTTCATGAGTTCCTGCCACGCCGAGTCGCAGCGCTGCTCCGCGAAGTGCCGCTCGGTCACGCCGTGACGCGCCATCTCGTCCTGCGGGAGATAGACCCGGTTGTCGCGACGGTAATCGATCTCCACGTCCTGCCAGAAATTGACGAGCTGCAGCGCGGAGCAGATGGCATCGGACGCGCGCAGGTCGCGTTCCGAGGTTCGCCCAAAAAGATGCAGCAGCAGCCGGCCCACCGGGTTGGCGGAGCGCCGGCAATAGTCGGCCACCTCGGCGAAGCTGGCATAGCGCTTTTTCACCACGTCCTGGCTGAAAGCGTCGAGCAGGTCGTGGAAAAGGACGAGCGGCAGGCCATGCGCACGAACGATTCTTGCGACGTCGCCGAACAGGGCCTCCTCGGGCGGCAGCCCGCGCTCGACGCGCCCGAGCGCCGCCCGGTAGCGGTTTAATTTTTCCAGCCGTATATCGGGAGGATCGGTCCCTTCGTCGGCGAAATCGTCGGCGCTGCGCGCGAAACGGTAGATGACTTCGATCGGCTCGCGGAGGGGCGTGGGCAGGAGGAGCGAGGCGACGGGGAAGT
Organism: Burkholderiales bacterium; assembly: GCA_035577785.1. Taxonomy (GTDB): domain Bacteria; phylum Pseudomonadota; class Gammaproteobacteria; order Burkholderiales; family SG8-39; genus SCGC-AG-212-J23. The sequence continues at coordinate 6,972 of DATLUZ010000196.1, forward strand.
TCTCGTAATGGCCGATCGCCATCGCTGGTTATAATACGTTGATTTTTAGGCGAAGGTGGCGGAATTGGTAGACGCACCAGACTTAGGATCTGACGCCGCGAGGCATGAGGGTTCGAGTCCCTCCCTTCGCACCAATCGGAGTTGAGGGAAGTTCGGGGAAAGTTCGGGGAACATGGCGGCAAACGTGGAAAACCTGGGAACACTGGAACGGCGTGTGTCGATGAGCGTGCCGGTGCGCGACATCGAAAAGAAGGTCGACGAGCGGCTGAAGCAGCTCGCGCGCAACGTGAAGATGCCCGGCTTTCGTCCGGGGAAAGTGCCGCTGAAGATCGTGGCCCAGACCTATGGGCCGCAGGTGCGCAACGAAGTCCTCGGCGACGCGGTGCAGAAGTCCTTCAGCGATGCGGTGAAGGAAGCGAACCTGCGCGTCGCGGGCTACCCGAAGATCGAAAAGAAGGACGAGGCCGGAGCCGACGCGCTCGAATTCAGCGCCACTTTCGAAATCTACCCCGAGGTGAAGCCGGGCGAGCTCTCCGGGGCCACGATCGAGCAGCCGAAGGTGACGGTCGACGACGCCGCCGTCGCGCGCACGCTCGAGGTGCTGCGCAAGCAGCGCACGAAATTCGTCGCGGCCGACCGGCCGGCGAAGGAGGGCGACCGGCTGACGGTCGACTTCAACGGCACGATCGACGGCGTGCCCTTCAATGGGGGCACGGCGCAGAACTTCGTCTTCGCGCTCGGCGGCGGCAACATGCTGCCCGAGTTCGACGCCGCCGCGCGCGGCGCGTCGGCCGGCGAGTCGAAGCGCTTCGACCTGAAGTTCCCGGACGACTATCACGGCAAGGACGTGGCCGGAAAGCAGGCGCAATTCGAGATCCACGTCAGGAACGTCGAGGAGCCGCAGCTTCCCGAGATCGACGCCGAGTTCGCCAAGTCGCTTGGCGTCGCCGACGGCGACGTGGAGAAAATGCGCGGCGAGATCCGCGCCAACGTCGAGCGCGAGGTGAAAAAGCGCGTCGAGGCGCGGGTCAAGAATCAGACCATGGAGGCGCTGCTCGCCGCCACGCCGCTCGAGCTGCCGAAGGCGCTGATCGAGATGGAGGCGCAGAACCTGGTGCAGCGCGCCGCGCAGGACCTGCAGGGCCGCGGCGTTAAGCCCGAGCAGATCAACCTCAATCCGCAGCAGTTCGAGGAAGCCGCGAAGCGCCGCGTCGCGCTCGGGCTCATCATCGCCGAGCTCGCGCGCGCCGAAAACCTGCAGCCGAAGCCGGCGGAAGTGCGCGCCCTGGTGGAGCAGGAAGCGCAGTCCTACGAGAGCCCGGCCGAGGTAGTAAAATGGTTTTACATGCAGCCCCAGCGGCTTTCCGAGATGGAAGCCATGGCGCTGGAAGCCAATGTTGTTAAATGGGTTTTGTCGAAGGCAACGGTGCGACAGCGAGACATGGCATTCGACGAGCTGATGGGGGCGAGCGGCTCGTGAACTGGGAAAAAAACCACACCGAAATTCGGGATCTTGGTTTGATCCCGATGGTTATCGAACAATCGGGGCGAGGCGAGCGCGCGTACGACATTTATTCGCGGCTCCTCAAGGAGCGGGTCGTGTTCCTCGTCGGCCCGGTCACCGAGGTGACCGCCAACCTGATCGTGGCGCAGCTCCTGTTCCTGGAGTCCGAAAACCCCGACAAGGACATCTTCTTCTACATCAACTCGCCCGGCGGCTCGGTGTCGGCGGGCCTCGCGATCTACGACACCATGCAGTTCATCAAGCCCGATGTGTCGACGCTGTGCGTCGGCCAGGCGGCGAGCATGGGCGCGCTGCTTCTCGCCGCCGGCGACCATGGCAAGCGCTACGCGCTGCCCAACTCGCGCGTCATGATCCACCAGCCGATGGGCGGCTTTCAGGGCCAGGCCACCGACATCGAGATCCACGCGAAGGAGATCCTGTATCTGCGCGGCCGCCTGAACGAGATCCTCGCCAAGCACAGCGGCAAGTCGATTGATACGATCGCCCGGGACACCGAGCGCGACTTTTTCATGGGTGCCGAAGACGCGGTAAAGTACGGCATCGTGGACAAGACTCTCGTCAGCCGGGAAGCCGGCTAAAAGCCAGGGGAGCGCGGCCAGAGACATGTCGGAAAAGTCGTCATCGGGCGAGAAGCTGCTGTACTGCTCCTTCTGCGGCAAGAGCCAGCACGAGGTGCGCAAGCTCATCGCCGGGCCCTCGGTGTTCATCTGCGACGAGTGCATCGAGCTGTGCAACGACATCATCCGCGAGGAGACCGCCTCCGACAAAGGCAGCAAGGGCCAGAAGTCCGACCTGCCTACGCCGCGCGAGATCCGCAACATCCTCGATCAGTACGTGATCGGCCAGGACCAGGCCAAGAAGATCCTCTCGGTCGCGGTCTACAACCACTACAAGCGGCTCAAGCACCTGTCGAAGAACGACGAGGTCGAGCTCGCGAAGTCCAACATCCTGCTGATCGGCCCGACCGGATCCGGCAAGACGCTGCTCGCCCAGACGCTGGCGAGATTGCTGAACGTGCCCTTCGTGATCGCGGATGCGACCACGCTGACCGAAGCGGGCTACGTCGGCGAGGACGTCGAGAACATCATCCAGAAGCTCCTGCAGAACTGCGACTACGACGTCGACAAGGCGAAGCGCGGCATCGTCTACATCGACGAGATCGACAAGATCTCGCGCAAGTCCGACAACCCCTCGATCACGCGCGACGTCTCGGGCGAGGGCGTGCAGCAGGCCCTTCTCAAATTGGTCGAAGGCACGATCGCCTCGGTGCCGCCGCAGGGCGGGCGCAAGCACCCGAACCAGGATTTCGTCCAGGTCGACACCACGAACATCCTCTTCATTTGCGGCGGCGCGTTCGACGGTCTGGAAAAGATCGTGAGAAACCGCACGGAGCGTACCGGCATCGGCTTCGGCGCGGAGGTGAAGAGCCCGGCCAACTCCAAGGCGACCTACGATCTCCTGAAGAGCGTCGAGCCCGAGGACCTGATCAAGTACGGCCTGATCCCGGAATTCGTCGGCCGCCTGCCGGTGCTCGCGACCCTCGAAGAGCTGGACGAGCACGCGCTCATCCAGATCCTGACCGAGCCCAAGAACGCTCTCATCAAGCAGTACCAGCGCCTGTTCCACATGGAGGGCGTGGAGCTCGAAGTGCGCACCGGGGCCCTCGGCGCCGTGGCCAAGAAGGCGCTGGCCCGCAAAACCGGTGCGCGCGGTCTGCGCTCCATTTTGGAGCAGATCCTTCTCGACACCATGTACGAGCTTCCCACGCTCGAGAATGTCAGCAAGGTGGTGGTCGACGAGTCGATGGTGAGCGCCGACGGCAAGCCCCTGCTCATCTACTCCGACCAGCACAAGGTCGCCGGCGGGTCAGGCTAGGCCTGACACAATTCGTCACGACTTCCCTACGGATACCGCATTGCGGTACCCGCCGCATTCTTGTAGGCTTTATGCATTGATTTTTCGGGAAGAACCCGCAACTATCGGTCAGTGCAGGGCGCTCCCAACTCCTTGACGAGGCTAACCTAAAATGTCCGAACCCCTCCCGTCCCCTGAAATCGTCCAGTACCCGCTGCTGCCGTTGCGGGACGTGGTGGTGTTCCCCCACATGGTGATCCCGCTTTTCGTCGGGCGGCCGAAGTCCATCAAGGCGATGGAGACTGCGATGGAAGCAGGGAAATCGATCCTGCTGGTCGCGCAGAAGTCCGCCGCCAAGGACGACCCCGGTCCGGGCGACATGTACTCGATCGGCTGCGTCTCCAACATCCTGCAGATGTTGAAGCTCCCCGACGGCACGGTGAAGGTGCTGGTCGAGGGCGGCGCACGCGCCCAGATCCGCGAAGTCGTCGACGTGCGCAGTCACTGGATCGCCGAGGCGGTCGCGGTGCCGCTCGACGGCACGCCCGCGCCCGAGGTCGAGGCGATGCGCCGGGCGCTGCTGTCGGCGTTCGACCAGTACGTGAAGCTCAACAAGAAGATCCCGCCCGAAATTCTTACGTCGTTGTCCGGAATAGATGAAGCGGGAAGGCTTGCGGACACGGTCGCGGCCCACCTGCCGCTCAAGCTCGAGCAGAAGCAGCAAGTGCTCGAGATGTTCGACGTCAAGGCCCGCCTCGAGCACCTGCTGTCGCAGCTCGAGACCGAGATCGACATCCTCCAGGTCGAGAAGCGCATCCGCGGCCGCGTCAAGCGGCAGATGGAGAAGAGCCAGCGCGAGTACTACCTGAACGAGCAGGTGAAGGCGATCCAGAAGGAGCTCGGCGAGGGCGAGGAGGGCGCCGACCTCGAGGAGATGGAGAAGAAGATCCGCCGCGCGCACATGCCCAAGGACGCGCGCAAGAAGGCCGAGGCCGAGCTGAAGAAGCTCAAGCTGATGTCGCCGATGTCGGCCGAGGCCACGGTGGTGCGCAACTACATCGAGACCGTGGTCAACCTGCCCTGGAAGAAGAAGTCGAAGGTCTCCAAGGACATCAAGGCCGCGCAGGAGATCCTGGACAAGGACCACTACGGCCTGGAGAAGGTGAAGGAGCGCATCGTCGAGTACCTCGCGGTCCAGACGCGGGTCGACAAGATGAAGGCGCCGATCCTGTGCCTGGTAGGGGCGCCTGGTGTTGGCAAGACCTCCCTGGGCCAGTCGATCGCGCGGGCGACCAACCGCAAGTTCGTGCGCATGTCGCTCGGCGGGGTGCGCGACGAGGCCGAGATTCGTGGCCATCGCCGCACCTACATCGGCTCGATGCCGGGCAAGATCCTGCAGAACATGAGCAAGGTGCAGGTGAAGAACCCGCTGTTCCTGCTCGACGAGGTCGACAAGATGGGCGCCGACTGGCGCGGCGATCCCTCCAGCGCGCTTCTTGAAGTGCTCGATCCGGAGCAGAACAACACGTTCGTCGACCACTACATCGAGGTCGAGTACGACCTTTCGGAGGTGATGTTCGTCGCCACGGCGAACACGCTCAACATCCCGCCGCCGCTCCTCGACCGCATGGAGGTGATCCGCCTCTCCGGCTACACCGAGGACGAGAAGATGAACATCGCCGTGCGCTACCTGCTGCCGAAGCAGATCAAGGCGACCGGCCTGAAGGAAGGCGAGATCTCGGTGTCCGAGGCCGCCATCCGCGACATCGTGCGCTATTACACCCGCGAGGCCGGCGTGCGCGCCCTCGAGCGTGAAGTCTCCAAGATCTGCCGCAAGGCGGTGAAGCAGCTCCTCACGGACAAGAAGGTCGACGGCGAAGGCGCCGATGCGAAGCCGCACCGCGTCACGGTCACGCCGAAGAACCTCGACAAGTACCTCGGCGTGCGCCGCTACACCTTCGGCATGGCCGAGAAGGAGAACCAGGTCGGCCAGGTCACCGGCCTTGCCTGGACCGAAGTCGGCGGCGAGCTCCTTACGATCGAGGCGGTCGGCATGCCCGGCAAGGGCAAGACCACCACCACCGGCAAGCTGGGCGACGTGATGCAGGAGTCGATCCAGGCCGCGCTTTCGGTGGTGCGCACGCGCTCGCGCAAGCTCGGCGTGAAGGAAGACTTCTACCAGAAGAACGACATCCACGTTCACCTGCCGGAAGGCGCGACGCCGAAGGACGGCCCGAGCGCCGGCATCGGCATCGCCACCGCCATGGTTTCGATGCTGACCGGCATTCCGGTGCGCGCCGATGTCGCCATGACCGGCGAGATCACGCTGCGCGGCGAGGTGCTGCAGATCGGCGGCCTGAAGGAGAAGCTGCTCGCGGCTCACCGCGGCGGGATCAAGACGGTGATGATCCCGGAGGAGAACGTGAAGGACCTCGTCGACGTCCCGGACAACATCAAGAACAAGCTCGAGATCGTGCCGGTGAAGTGGATCGACAAGGTGCTCGAGATCGCGCTCGAGCGCCACCCCGACCCGCTGCCCGAGCACGAAGAGTCCGCGTCGATCCCGCCGAAGTCCGACGACCAGACCGGAGCCGTCACCCGCACGCACTAAGACTGTCATCCCCGCGGAGGCGGGGACATCCCCGAAGGCGGGGACCCACCCTTAGAGGAGGAGGGGAGCGTGAACAAGGCGGATCTGATCGAACAGATCGCGCAGGCCGCGGAGATTTCAAAGTCGGCCGCCGAGCGGGCGGTCGACGCGCTGGTCGGCGCGGTGAAAATGAGCCTGCGCAAGGACGAGATGGTGACCCTGGTCGGCTTCGGCACCTTCTACGCCGGCAAGCGCCAGGCGCGCACCGGGCGCAATCCGCGCACCGGCGAGGCGCTCGACATCAAGGCCGCGCGTCTGCCGAAGTTCCGCGCTGGCAAGGCCCTGAAGGACGCGATAAACTAGCGCCCCTGTTTTTACGGGCAAAGTTTCAGCTCGTGACATCAGAGCGCTGTACGGGCGTTTAGCTCAGCGGTAGAGCGCTGCCCTTACAAGGCAGATGTCGTAGGTTCGATCCCTACAGCGCCCACCAACAACAACACTGGTCAGCAGTCTCGAAGTCGAGAAGGAGCGGTAGTTCAGTTGGTTAGAATACCGGCCTGTCACGCCGGGGGTTGCGGGTTCGAGTCCCGTCCGCTCCGCCAAGACCTTCCCAGGAAATCCAGCGCAAGTCCCCGCGGTCCTTAGGGCTGCATCTGTATGCGCAGGGCCTCGCGGGCCGAAAAACGACTGTAGCTCCGGGCGGTCAAGGCGCATTTCAAGGCCTTGAAAACCGCCGGGCTGCGCTTATTTTCGAGCCGTGACAACCCTTCTGGAGGACAGGGCCATGGAACTCTCGCTCTTTCCCCGCGACCTTTTCGCGGAGCTCGATCGCCTGCAGCGGCAGGTCCAACGAGCGTTTGAATTTTCTCCCAGTATCCGGGGCTTTGCGCGCGGCGGCTTTCCGGCGCTGAACGTGGCGAGCACCCCTCAATCGGTCGAGATTTACGGCTTCGCCCCGGGTCTGGAGCCGAAGAGCATCGAAGTACAGCTCGAGCGCGGCGTGCTCAGCATCGCTGGCGAGCGCAAGTCGGCGCTGCCGGACGCCCGCCAGCCCGCCACCGTACATGTCAATGAGCGCTTCGCCGGCCGCTTCCACCGCGTGATCACGCTTTCGGACGATCTGGATCCGAACGAAGTCCGTGCGGCTTACCGCGACGGCGTCCTGCACATCAGCATCAAGCGCCTGGAGTCGGCCCAGCCGCGCCGCATCAACGTCAATTGATCGAGGAGACCGACATGAACGAGCAAACTGCTGTCACCCGGAGCGACCAGGCCGCCATGGATCAGCCGGCGCTGCTGCCGCCGGTCGACGTCGTCGAGGACGATTCGGGCATCACGCTGTACGCCGACCTCCCGGGCGTGCCGAAGGACAGGCTCAGCGTGCAGGCCGACGCGGAGACGCTGATCATCGACGGCGAAATGGCGCTCGAGATGCCCAAGGAACTCGAGGCGACCCATGTCGAGGTGAACCTGCCGCGTTACCGGCGAGTGTTCAGCCTGTCCAAGGAGCTCGATCCCGCGAAGCTCAGCGCGGAGCTCAAGAACGGCGTCCTCACGCTGCGCATCCAGAAGGCCGAGCGCGCCAAGCCGCGCCGGATCCAGGTCACGGGATGAGCGGGCTCGGCATGCGCCATGAACAGGCAGGCGCTTTATGTCAGTGCGCTTCAAAGCGCGGCGAAGAGGCTCGGCGAGGAGCGGCTTAGAGAGCGCTTGAACGTTCCGCCCGCCACCCTGTGCGAATGGCTGGCGGGCGAACGTCCCATTCCGGAAGCTGTGTTCCTGCGCACGGTCGACGTGCTGCAGGAGCGCGCGCTCTAGCCCGGAATCCTGGAGGCGCATAATGCAGGCCTCAAAGGGGCTTGCGTGGACCGCCTCCCGCAGCGGATGGAAAGAATAGGCTCGAGCCTGATCATCATGGCGGTGACTGTTGTTGGCTCGGCCGAGGCAGTCCAGAAGGCCTTGAATTGCTCCGATGCCGACTTCGCCGCTTACCGCGCGGGAAGAAAGCAACCCAATCAAGCGGAGTTCGAAACCCTGGTCTCCATCATCATCCGCGAGCAAGACAAAATCATCCAGCGGAACCGAGAGGTTCTCGCCAAGATCCGAGCCAATTCGAATAAACGCTAGGCTAATCGCGGGCGCGTGCCCCTGAACGCCAGCGGACTACGCCCTCGCTTTACGGATCAACCTGGAGACCGTCCTGAGGAGCGACGCGTGGCGACGACTATTGCGGGCGGCATCCACCGTTCGTTGGGCGTTCTCGATGAGGAGCCCAGTCGGGCGGCGCACGAAGAGCGATCCGCTCACCGCACGGTCGCTACTTCGGCGTTGGTTTCTGATTCCGTTCTTGCGCCGCAAATTCTTCCGGATCAGCTTGCTCCAGGAGCGCAAGAGCGCCGCGGAATTAAGGGCCTCCGCGCCGCCGAGGATCTCGGCGGCACTGGCGAATGCTCTTGCATATGTGGTCGGCACGGCTTGCAGGATAGACCCAAATTCCAGCCGCGTTTGCATCTCTTGCGTACGAGGACAATCCGCAGCGCCGTTGAGATAAAGGAGCGCCACGCTCTCGAGCGCTCGCGCATGCAGTGTGTCGCGCACGATCGTCGCCGTAGTCCCGCTCGTCGTGATC
>DATLUZ010000197.1:0-7027 GCA_035577785.1 Burkholderiales bacterium
AGGATCGCGCGCAGAGCGTCGCGGCCGGCGAGCACCGTCTGCGCCGCGCGCTCGGTGAGCGGCAGGCGCTCCTGCACGTCCTGCGGCGACGGGATTTCCGCCATCGCCTCGACGTTCAGGTTGTCGACGAGCGCTTCGAGCGGGGTGCGGCGGCTCTCCACCGCTCAGCGAGAATCCGGCGCCGGGATCCAGGTGCTTCTGCGGGCGCGCGCGGCCGGCAGATTCTCGAGCGCCATCGCGGTCAGGGCGTTGGCCGCAGTGATGTCGACCATCGCAAGAAAGAACGGCATCGGCGGATTGGACTCGCCCGTGGTCCACTTCGCGATTTCGGCAGGCGTGCAGGCAAGAAAGCGCGCGAGAGGCTCTTCCCCGCCCGCGATTTCGATCGCCCTGGCGAGGGTGCGACGGTAGACGTTCGGTGCCTGGCGACCCACGGGTGTGCCGATTGTCTCATGTTGCACCGCCCTCCTGTGTTCTAGATCCGCGCCCGCGCGCAAGCACAACGAATGTGCGTCGTGTCGGCGGCGCGCGACGTGGCGCCGGCGCGCGAATCGCTCTTTCGAACTGCCCCGATTCCGATAAAAAATACATTGCTGCGCAGCGACAAATCCGGTGGGATAGCGGATTAAAGAATCGAGAAACACGTGATCCAAAAGCTCGGCTCGGTCCTGGCGCGCGCATGGCGCGTCTGGCGCGGCAACAACGCGCCGGGCCGGTTCATCAAGCGCTCGTACGCCAACGCGGCGGGCGCGCGCACCTACAAGGTTTACCTTCCCGCGGGCTTCAGCGGGCAGGCGCTGCCGCTCGTCGTGATGCTGCACGGCTGCAGGCAGTCCCCGGACGACTTCGCCGTCGGCACGGGCATGAACAAGCTCGCCGACGAGCTCGAGTTCCTCGTGGCTTACCCCGCGCAGGCCTGGACCGCGAACTACTCGCGCTGCTGGAACTGGTTCCGGCCGCGCGACCAGAAGCGCGGCGACGGCGAGCCTTCGCTGATCGCCGGCATCACGAAGCAGGTTATTGCCCGCTACAACGTCGATGCGCGCCGCGTGTACATCGCCGGCCTCTCGGCCGGCGGCGCGATGGCCGGGATCATGGCCGCGGCGTATCCCGACCTCTATGCCGCCGCGGGAATTCACTCGGGCCTGCCTTACGCTACGGCGCGCGATGCGGTGTCGGCGATCGCCGCGATGCGCGGCCAGCGCTCCGACGCATCTTCGCTTCTGCCGAGCGTGCCGACGATCGTGTTCCACGGCGATCTGGACACGACGGTGCGCCATCACCAGGGCGATTACGCCATCGCGGGCACGCAACACAAGTCCGAATCGGGCGAGGCCGGCGGGCGCGCGTACACGCGCACGGTCTATCGCACGGCGAAAGCCGCCGTGGAACACTGGCTCGTGCACGGCGGCGGGCACGCATGGTCGGGCGGTAACGCAGCGGCGTCGTATGCGGACTCGCGCGGACCCGACGCGACGCGCGAGATGCTGCGCTTTTTCCTCCACGGTCCCGCGCGTTCAGGTCTTTGAAAGCTGGCGGTGGTATTTTTATTCGGATGGACACCAGCGTTCGCGTGCAGACGCTGCGGCGCGCGGCCGAGATCGTCGGCGGGCCGGCGCAACTCCGGTTGTATCTGAATGTTTCGGCGCTCTGTCTCGCGGCGTGGATGACCGGCATCGACAACATGCCCACGCAGGTGTTCCTGAAAGCCGTCGACCTCGTCATGGACGAGGGAGGGAAAAAACCTCTGTAGCTTCGCCGCATGCGGCACGGCCCTTGCTCGCTCAGAAAGAAATCCACTTCGGAGCTTGCCATGCCAGACACCCAGACGAGGACGAGCAAGGGCGCGCGCGGTTCACGCAGCGGAGGCGACGCGCGTCGCGAGCCCGAGAAGCAGAAGGAAAACCAGAAGCGCCTGCGCGTCGGCCCGGACCACAAGACGCCCGAGATGAAGAAAGGCCACCGCGGCACGTTCCCGTGAGCCGACGGCCGCGATGCGCAACCGCAAGGTCACCGGAATCTTCAACCGGCCAAGCGACGCCGAAAAGCTGAAGGACGAGCTGCTCGAGGCCGGCGTCGCGCTTCACCGCATCGTCATCAGCGACAAAACCGTCGCGGTGGTGGCGCGCTCGCCGGTCGACCGCGAGCATATCGCCCGCCTCATGCTCGAATGCGGCGCGAAAGAAACTCTGGAAACGCGGACCTAAAAAACTAAAAAACTAAAGGCGCCCTCAACCCCAGTGCGGGCCCTTCAGGCGGCGCTTGACCCAGTCGGGCGCCGCGACCGAAACGATCGCTGCAGCCACCAGGATCGCCAGGCCGGCAATCTGCAGGACAAGTACCACGACCTCTCTCATCGAGGCCTCCGAGCGAAACACACCTCCCCCCTCGTGGATGATGGTACCGCTACTCGCGCCTGGCTATCACTGAAATTGTGATTTTCGAGTTCTAGATACTCTCGGCTGGCTCGATCGAGCGCTTGAAGAGCTGCGCCCCCCGCAGCAGGACGATTTCAACGGACATTCCGATAAGTTCGGCCGTAAGCAGGCGGTGCAAATCGTCGATGCCGTTCACCGGCTGCCCATTCAACGCGACGATCACGTCCGCCGGCTTCAAGCCCGCCCGCGCGGCCGGTGCGCCGGGCTCCACCGACTCGACGCGCACGCCGGCCGCGTTGGACAGCTCGAAATGGCGCGCAAAGCGCCGCCCGACAGGCTGGCTTGCGCCAGCGAGGCCCAGGTAGCTCCGCCGAACCCGACCGTCGCGCAGGAGCTGCATCGCCACCCACTTCACCGTGTCGATGGCCGTGGCGAAGCAGATGCCCTGCGCCATCGGAATGATCGCGGTGTTGAGCCCAATCACCTCGCCACGCGCGTTGACGAGCGGCCCGCCAGAGTTTCCGGGATTGAGCGCGGCGTCGGTCTGCAGCACGTCGTCGATGAGCCGCCCGCTCGTCGAACGCAGGCTCCGGCCGAGCGCGCTCACCACGCCGGCGGTCACGGTGTGCTGAAAGCCGTATGGATTGCCGATGGCGATGGCGAGCTGGCCGACGCGCACGTTGCGAGACACGCCGAGCTCCACCGCCGGCAACGCGGCGGCGCCGATGCGCAGCACCGCCACGTCGGTATGCGGGTCTTCTCCGATCAGGTCCGCGTCGCGCGAAAACCCGTCGGCGAACGTGGCGCGGATGGATCTTGCGGTGGCGACTACGTGGCTGTTCGTGAGAATGAGGCCGTCGGGCGTGAAGACGAAGCCGCTCCCGGAGCCGGCGCGGCCCTTCGCTTGCCGTACCTGGATATGCGCAACCGCCGGCCCCACCCGTTCCGCCGCCGCCGTCACGGCGCGGGAATAGGCGTCGAGGAGCTCGTCGTCCGCCGGTCGCGGCGGGATCGAGCCCGGCGCGGGCTCGCTTTGGTCGAGGAGGAATTTCGGAGCGATGTCCACGGCCGCTAGGTTGGGACGCGGGCGCGCCTTCTCAAGACCCGTATAGTTCACCATGGCCGTCAAATTCACGAGCGCAGTGACCGTCGCCACGCTCGCCCTATTGGCCACCAGCGCGCTCGCGCAGGCGGTATACCGGTACAAGGATTCCCAGGGAAATACGGTCTACACCGACAAGCCGCCCGCGGGCAACGAAACGGTCCAGCGGCTCGAAACGCCGCCCCGGCCCGCCCAGGCCGTCCCACCCCCGGCAAGAGGACAGAGCGAAGCGCAGAAAAGATTGCTCGAAGCGGCGAACCGGCGCACGGCCGATCTCGATCGCGCCGCGCAGGACGTCGTCGACGCCTTCAACGCCCTGCGCGAGGCGCAAGCGCGCCGCGACGAGGGCGTCGAGCTTCAGGACGGGGACCGTTCGGGACGCTACCTTAGCCGGCAGTACTTTCAGCGTCGCCAGGCGCTCGAGCTCGATGTGCAGGCGGCGCAGGCGCGCCTTGACGAGGCGCTCGCCCGGCGCAACGCACTGCGCTGACCCGCTGCCTTAAGCGGTACGTCGATTGCTGCATTCATCGACATGAAAGCAAAGCTGCTGAACGACCGCGGCGGGCGAACCTACGCGCTCGTTTTCGACACGGACGACGAAGCGGTGAGCCAGCTCACCCGCTTCGCCGAGGAGAACCGGCTCCACGCGGCCAGCTTCACCGCGATCGGCGCATTCAGCGAGGCCACCCTCGGCTATTTCGACTGGGAGAAGAAAGACTACCTGCGCACGCGAATTGCCGAGCAGGTCGAGGTGCTCGCTCTCGTCGGCGACATCGCGCTCGCGCAGGGCAAGCCCAAGGTCCATGCGCACGTCGTCCTCGGCAAGCGCGACTCGAGCGCGCTCGGCGGTCACCTCCTCGATGCGCGCGTGCGGCCCACGCTCGAGGTCGTGCTGACCGAATCGCCTGCCCACCTCGTGCGCGAGCACGACCCGGAGAGCGGCCTCGCGCTCATCCGCATCGCGAAGTGAACGTCCTGGCGAGAGTGGCGCCGACGGGAACGCAAATGGCGTAGGGAGGCACGCCTTCAGCGCGGCGCCGGACTATTGTTCCTTTCACGCAGACACAGCGTGGAAAGGACGGCAGTCATGGCTGAGCTCATTCCGAAAACCCGACCTGATTCCAAGCAGTCAGTCAGCGCAATCATGCTGACTCCGCTGGTGGTTCTTGTCCTCCTTATGGTGTTCTCGGCGCTGGGCTCCGCATTGACAGGGAGTTAGGGATCCTTGAACCCGATGCTCCAGTGCATGCCATCGCAGAACGGCTTGTTCTTCGACCCGCCGCAGCGGCACAAGGTGTAGTGCTCGCGCGATGCGCGATCGCCGAATTCCACGGCCGCAAGCTCCACGTCCCCTGTGACCGCGTAAGGGCCGTCGTTCATTACGGTGACCATCGGCTCGCGCTGCGGCCGCTTGGCTTCGATACCGTCTATCGCGTAGCTCAGGGCGCCGGACGGGCATTTCTCGATCGTCGCGATGACCTCGGCTACCGCGGCGCCATCGGGGTCGATCCAGGGTTCGGCATGCATGCGAAACACTTTCTTCAGGCCGTCGGTGCAGAAGCCGGCGTGCGCGCAGATCGCGCGGTTGTCGAAGATGGTGATCGCCTTGCCGGCGTACGCAACTCTACGGTTGCGTCCCGGGTCGGCGCTGTTGCGGTCCGAAAAACCGTTCTTCCGGTGAGTGCCATCGCAAAACGGCTTGCTGGCCGAACCGCCGCAGCGGCACAACGCGACCTTCCCTCCGGCTTCGAGCGCCGCGCCGTTCTCGCGTCGCAGGCTGACTCCTTCGGATAAGTAAGGGCCGTTGGGAGCGCAGGTGATCTTCATGAGAGGAGCCTCAGCACTTCGTCGGCGGTGGCGATATCGCCGAACTGTTGAATGTGCGTTTCCAGGGTCGCGCGATGCTCGTCGTCCGAGAGCGCGGCGCAGCAGTCGGACACGAGCACGACCTTGAAGTCGAGCATCATGGCGTCGCGCGCGGTCGATTCGCAGCACACGTTGGTCTTGGTGCCGGCGATGAGCAGCGTGTCGACTCCCAGCGCGCGCACCACCCGCTCCAGGGTGGAAGAGCCCGGAACGAGCGCGCTGTAGCGGTTCTTCACTACCACGATGTCCTCCGCGGCGCTGTGGAGCTCGGGCCAGACCTGCTGGCGCCCCGGCTCGAGGCTCTCGAGGGTCCGCGTGCGCACGTCGGCGGCGACCACGTGGTCGAAGAAAAGCGGCCAGTCGCTGCGACCGTTACGCGCGCTGTTGGCGTGCAGCACCCAGATGACCGGGCAGCCCAGGCGGCGCAGGCCGGCGCTCAGCCGGTTGATGTTCGGAACGATGCCGCGCGCGCTCGGCACCTCCGCCGGCCCGCCCGGCGCGCAGAACGTGCTTTGCATATCCACGGTCACGAGTGCGGTTTTCGCCGCCTCGAGCCGGTCGAACCAGCGCAGCCGGCCCCGGCGCGCCATGACGCGGTCGACGATCTCCTGACGGATGGCGACGCGATGCATCTTTCCATACTGCCATAATGCGGGAACGCTCCTTGCGTTTTTAGCCTATGACCGCACGACCCAGAATCGAAGCCGGGCCTCTCGCTCTCGAGCAGCTATCGTTCGAGAACACGTTCGTGCGCGATCTACCCGCCGACCCGGTGCCGACCAATGTGCCGCGGCAGGTGAAAGAGGCCAGCTATACGCGCGTCGAACCCACGCCGGTCGCGGCGCCGCGCCTGCTCGCGTGGTCCGACGGCCTCGGTGAGTACCTCGGTATTTCGCACCCCCAGGAAAAGACCGGCCTGGTTGCTCAGATTCTCAGTGGGAACAAGATCCTTCCCGGAATGCAACCGTACGCCGCGCGCTACGGCGGCCACCAGTTCGGCCATTGGGCCGGGCAGCTCGGCGACGGGCGCGCCATCACGCTCGGCGAGATCATCGCGACCGACGGCCGCAGGCAGGAATTGCAGTTGAAGGGCGCCGGCAAGACGCCGTACTCGCGCACCGCGGACGGCCGCGCGGTGCTGCGCTCGTCGCTGCGCGAGTTCCTGTGCAGCGAGGCGATGCACTGGCTCGGCGTGCCGACCACCCGCGCGCTCAGCTTGGTCGCGACCGGCGAGATCGTGATCCGCGACATGTTCTACGACGGCAACCCGGAGCCCGAGCCCGGCGCCGTGGTGTGCCGCGTCGCGCCCTCGTTCGTGCGCTTCGGCAACTTCCAGATCCACGCCGCGCACGAGGAGCTCGACGCGCTCAAGCGCCTTGCCGACTACGTGATTCGCGAGCACTACGCTGCTTCAACGTATCCAGATTTTTTTGACGAAGTTTGTCGCCGTACCGCGCTTCTGATCGTCGACTGGATGCGCCTGGGCTTCGTGCACGGCGTGATGAACACGGACAACATGTCGATCCTCGGCCTCACCATCGACTACGGTCCCTACGGCTGGCTCGAAGGCTACGACCCGATGTGGACGCCCAACACCACCGACGCGCAGGGCCGGCGCTACGCCTACGGCAATCAGCCGCAGATCGCCCTGTGGAACCTCGCGCGCCTCGCCGAAGCGCTC
>DATLUZ010000198.1:0-15882 GCA_035577785.1 Burkholderiales bacterium
ACCGCCAGGTTGGAGGGCGCGTCCTTGGGCTTGGGCTTCTCGACGATGCTGTGGATGGGCGCGACGTCGCCCTGCATCTTGTCGATGGTGACGATGCCGTAGCTCGCGGTCTGGTCGCGCGGCACCTCCTCCACGCCGAGGAGCGAGCACTGCTCGCGGTCGAAGATCTCGGCCATGCGCGCGATCGCCGGCGGCTGCGAGTCCATGAGGTCGTCGGCGAGGATCACGGCGAACGGGTCGTCGCCGACCACGGGCTGCGCGACGAGCACCGCGTGGCCCAGGCCGAGCGGCTCGGCCTGGCGGATGTAGATGCAGCGCACGCCCTCGGGCAGCACCGAGCGCACCATGTTGAGCAGCCCGTCCTTGTTCTTCTTCTCGAGCTCGGTCTCGATCTCGTAGGCCTTGTCGAAATGGTCCTCGATCGCGCGCTTGTTGCGCCCGGTGACGAAGATCATGTCGGTGATGCCCGCGGCCGCGGCCTCCTCGACCGCGTACTGGATGAGCGGCTTGTCGACCACCGGCAGCATCTCCTTCGGGCTCGCCTTGGTCACCGGGAGGAAGCGGCTGCCGAGTCCGGCCACCGGGAACACCGCCTTTTTCAGCCTTTTCCGCATCAGCCCTTCCGCAGGAATTCCAGGAACTGCGCCTCGCCGAGGACTTCGACGCCCAAGTCCTTCGCTTTGTCGAGCTTCGAGCCGGCGTCGGCGCCGGCCACGACGTAATCGGTCTTCTTCGACACCGAAGCGGCGACCTTGTGCCCGAGCGCCTCGAGCCGGCCCTGCGCCTCGTCGCGCGTCATCGCCCCCAGCGTGCCGGTGAGGACGAACGTCTTGCCTTCGGCGGCCCGGCCGGTCCGCGCCGAGCGCTGAACGTCGACCAGGCGGGTCAGGCGGCCGATCACCGCCTCGTTGTGGGGCTCGCGCAGGAACTTCTGGATGCTGTCCATGAGCTCGGGGCCGATGCCTTCGAGCGGCACTTCGAGCGCCCGCTCGCCGCGCTTTTTCCGCTGCACATTGTCCTTGCGCGTCGCTTCCTTGTCTTCCGCGAGTTTAGGCCAATCGGCCGCCGCCAGCGCCTCCACCGAGCCGAAGTGGCGCGCCAGGATCTTCGCCACCTCTTCGCCGACGCCCGGAATGCCGAGCGCGTAGACGAAGCGGTGGAGCTCGGTCCGGCGCGATTTTTCGATCTCGGCGACGAGGTTCTGCGCCGACTTCTCGCCCATGCGCTCCAGCGCTTCGAGCGCCGCTACGTCCAGCTTGTACAGATCGGCCGGGTTCGCGACGAGCTCCCGCTCCACCAGCTGATCGACCAGCTTCTCGCCCAACCCCTCGATGTCCATCGCGCGGCGGCCGGCGAAATGGAGCAGCGTCTGCTTGCGCTGCGCCTTGCAGAAAAGCCCGCCGGTGCAGCGTGTCGCCGCCTCGCCCGGCACGCGCACGACCGGGGAGCCGCACACCGGGCAGGCCTTCGGCATCTCGAAGCGGTCCGACGGGGTGCGCGGGCCCTTTTCGCGAACGCCCACGACCTCCGGGATCACGTCGCCAGCGCGGCGCACGACGACCGTGTCGCCGACCCAGACGTCCTTGCGGCGCAGCTCGTCCTCGTTGTGGAGCGTCGCATTGGTGACCGTGACGCCGCCGACGAACACGGGCTTCAGCTTCGCCACAGGGGTCAGTGTCCCTGTCCGCCCAACCTGGACGGCGATCGCTTCTACCAACGTGGTTTGCTCCTGGGCGGGATACTTGTGCGCCACCGCCCAGCGCGGCTCGCGCGCGACATAGCCGAGCTTACGCTGGAGCTCGAGGTGGTTCACCTTGTAGACCACGCCGTCGATGTCGAAGGGGAGGCCCTCGCGCCGCCGACTGACGTCGCGGTGGTATTCGATCAGCTCGCCTGCGCCGCGCGCCACCCTGCGATCGGCTTTCTTCGGATACACGGGAAGGCCGAGGGCCTCGATGCGGTCCAGGAACTGGGTCTGGCTCTGGAACGAGATCCCTTCGAGCTCGCCGAAGCCGTGGGCGGAAAAGCGGAGCGGCCGGCGCGCCGTAACCTTGGGATCGAGCTGGCGCACCGCTCCGGCTGCGGCGTTGCGCGGGTTCACGTATGGGCGCTCGCCCGCGGCGCGCTGCCTCTCGTTCAGCCGCTCGAAATCGACCCGGTGCATGAAAATCTCGCCTCGTACTTCCAGCAAGCCGATTTTCTTTGCTAATCGAAGGGGGATGCTGCGGATGGTCCGCACATTCGCGGTCACGTCTTCGCCGGTCTCGCCGTCGCCGCGCGTGGCGGCCTGGACGAGCTCGCCGTCCTCGTAGCGCAGGCTGATCGCCACGCCGTCGAACTTGAGCTCCACCGCGTATTCGACCGCCGGATCCTCGGCCTTGAGCCCGAGCTCGCGCCGGATGCGCGCGTCGAACTTCTCCGCGCCGGTATCCTCGGTATCGGTCTCGGTGCGGATCGAAAGCATCGGCACCGCATGGCGCACCGGGGCGAGCTCCTCGCGCGGCGCGCCCCCCACGCGCTGGGTCGGCGAATCCGGCGTGCGAAGCTCATGAAACTTCTCTTCAAGTTCCCTTAACTCATTGAAGAGACGGTCATATTCTGCGTCCGTAATCTCCGGCTGGTCCTCGACATAGTAGAGGCGATTATGGCGGTCCAGCTCGGCCCGCAGGGTCTCGGCCCTGGACCGTGCTTCGCGCGGGACGGTCATGAGAACAGGCGCAGCGCGAGCGGGCTTCCCGGCTCGATTCCCACCTCGACAAGGCGGTTGCGTATCGACTCGACCTCGACGCCGATGGCTGCGAGCGCGCGCTCGTCGAGGCTGTTGCCGTTATCGTCGACCAGCCGCCCACCCAGGCGGCGGGCGGCCTCGACCATCGCGGCGTAGCTGCGGGAGAGGTCGGGAGTGCGCGGCACGTCGAGCATCAGCGTAACGCCGTCGGCCCGCTGTCCCACGGAAAAGCCCTCGTGCCGGATGCTGGTTTCCGCGGGCTCCAGGACATGCAGGGCGATCTGCACGTCGACATCGGCGCAGACCCGGTCCAGCGCCTGCGCCGCGGCGAGCGCCTCGCGCATCGGCGGGGCCGAGACCTTCCCGCCGTGTGCGGCGACGAGCGTCTCGAGCTGCGTCCGGAATTCGACCAGGTCGCCTTCGCTCACCACTCCGTTGCGGCTCACCATCTGGAGCGCGGCGTGCGCCGACTTGCCCCCGCCCTCCGTGAGGGTCGCCCGGCGGGAAAAGCGGCGCTGCAGCGCCGGCCAATCGGGGCGAATGGCGCCGGCGGAGGTGCCCTGCACCTCCACCACATAGTCGATTCGGGGATCGGAGGCAGGCTTCGCCACCGGAGGGGAAGCTTCGCGTACCGGCATGGCGGACAGATCGAGGGTCGGTTCGCGTCGCTCCGGCGGCGCGTCGAGAAGCACGTCGGCGTGCTGCGAGCCGAAGGCCCGCTCGGCCTGGCGCCGCGTAGCGCGCTCCTGCAGGCGGTTGTAAACGAGGACGCCGGCCACCGCGGCGGCGCCGATCACCAGCAATCCGATCTGGAGATCGGTCATCGGGCCCTAGGCCGCGAGCTCCTCCCGCATGCGCAGCGCCTGGTCGATGTCGACGGCCACCACGCGCGACACGCCCGACTCGGGCATGGTCACGCCGACGAGCTGCTCGGCCATCTCCATCGAGATCTTGTTGTGGCTGATGAATAGGAACTGCGTCTGCGCGGACATGCGCTTCACCAGGTCGCAGAAGCGGCCGGTGTTGGTGTCGTCGAGCGGCGCGTCGACCTCGTCGAGCAGGCAGAACGGCGCCGGGTTGAGCTGGAACAGCGCGAACACGAGCGAGATGGCGGTGAGCGCCTTCTCGCCGCCGGAGAGGAGGTGGATGCTGGCGTTTCTCTTGCCCGGCGGGTGCGCCATCACCTGGACCCCGGCGTCGAGGATTTCCTCGCCGGTCATGAGGAGCTTCGCCTCGCCGCCGCCGAAGAGCACCGGGAAGAGCGAGCCGAAGTGGCGGTTCACGCTGTCGAAGGTTTCGCGCAGGAGCTCGCGGGTCTCGCGGTCGATGCGCCGGATCGCGTCCTCGAGGGTTTTCACCGCCTCCTCGAGGTCGGCGGCCTGCGAGTCGAGGAACCCCTTGCGCTCGCGGCTCGTGTTGAGCTCCTCCAGCGCGGCCAGGTTGACCGCGCCGAGCTCCGCGATCGCGGTGTTGATGCGCGTGATCTCGCCCTGCAGGCTCGACGGGCGCGGTGCGTCCTCCGCCGCTGCCGCGAGCACCGCCTCGTCGGCGTTCGCCTCGCGCAGCTGGGTGTCGAACTGCTCGAAGCTGAGCTGCGCCGCCTGCTGCTTGAGCCGCAGCTCGCCCACGCGCTCGCGCAGGGGGGCGACGCGCGCTTCCACCTGCAGGCGACCCTCCTCGAGCTCGCGCAGGGCGCCCGCCGCGGCTTCGACGGCGTTGCGCGCCTCGCCCAGCGTCTTCTCGCACGAGATGCGCGACTCGACCGCGCCGTCGAGCTCCTGCCGCAACGCCGGGATGGGATCCTCGGCGAGCTCTTCGTTCAGCCGGGCGACTTCGGCTTCGCCACGCTCGATCTCGCGGTCGATGAGGGTGACCGAGCGGTCGATCTCGGCGATCTTCGCGGTGCATTCGCGCTCGCCGAATATCGCGTCCTGGGCTTCGCGCTCGGCCTGCTGCACTGCGCGGCGCTGTGCGGCGAGCGCCGTCTCGCTCTCCACGTGCGAGGCCTGCGCCGCCTCGCGGCGCGCCCTCGCCTCCGCGATCTCCGCGGCGATGCGTTCCTGGCTCGCCCTGCAGTCGGCTAGCGCGGCGTCGCCGGCCTGCGTCTCCGCCGCGATCTGGTCGAGCTCGGCGCACACCTGGGCGCTGCGCTCGGCATAGCGCTCCAGCGCCTGCAGCGCCTTCAGATGCTCGATCTGGGCGTCGTGGTGCGCTTTCTGGCGCGTGACGATCTCCGCGCGCGCTTCCTCCAGCGCAGCGGCGCGCCCGGCGAGCTCGGCATCGAGGTTTTCAAGATTTTCTTGGGAAGATCTTAGTTTCGCGGCAAGGCCTTCGAGGCGCGCTGCCAGCGTCTCGATCTCGGCCTGCCGGGCGAGGATGCCCGTGTCCGCCGCGTCCGGGGCGTGCAGGCTGACGGTGAAGTGGGTGAACTGGTGCCCCTGGCGATTCACGAACACCGCGCCGACCGGCAGCGCCGAGGCATCGGGCACGCCCTCGACCACGAACACGCCGCCGAGCCAGTCGCGCAGCGCGCCGGAGACCGCGGCATCGGCGTCCAGGATCTTCGAGAAGAGCGAGTCGAACCCGTGCAGCTCCTCGGGCGCCACGTTGCCCGGGAGGAAGAGGCTCGCTTTCGACGGCGGCTGGTCGGTTGCCACGGCTTCGAGCTGGTCGATTCCGGAGAGCTCGAGCGCGTGCAGGCGCTCGCGCAGCACCGCCTCTACCGCAGTTTCCCAGCCGGCCTCGATGCGCAACTTCTGCCAGAGCGGCGCGACTCCGCCGAGGCCATGGCGCTCGAACCAGTCGCGCAGCGGTGCGTTGTCCTCGGTGGCGGCCTGGATCTGGCGCAGCGTCGCTATCTGTGCCTCGGCCGCGGCGTGGTCGCGCTGGGCGGCCGTCAGGGCCTCGGTCGCCGCGGCCTTCCGCTCTTCGATGCCCGCGACCTCGTTCTGCAGCGCCTGCGACGCAGCCTCCGTCGCGCGGACCGCTTCGTCGAGCTCGGCGAGGCGGGCCTCCAGGCCCGACAGCACGCCCGACTCCGGCTCGGCCAGCGTCGCAAGCTCGTTGTCCAGGCGCTCGCGGCGCTGCTCGAGCGCCTGGCGCCCGCGCTCGAGGTGCGCGAGGTTCGCCTGCTCGAGCTGCAGCCGGCTCTCGGCCTGCATGAGCAGGCTGCGCGCCTCGTTCAGGTGCTCCTGCCCGGCGCGGAAGGCCTGCTCGGCTACCGGAAGGCAGGCATTTTCGTTTTCAAGACGGGATTGGGCCTCGGCGGTTCGTGTTTTTGCGCCGCCCGCGCGCGCGGCCCACATGTGCAGCGCCTGCGTAAGCTGCGAGCGCTGCTCGCGCCACTGTCCGAGCTGGGCTTGCCGCTCGGTGTGCTGGCTTTCGAGCCGCTGGCGCGTCTCCTCGAGGTGGCGCAGCTCCGACTCGTGCCTGGCGACGAGCGCGTTCGCCGAGTACAGCGCGGCCTGCGCGAGGTTGAGCGCGTCGCCGGCGGTGTAGTGAGCGCTTCGGGCCGTCTCCGCGCGCGACTCGATGCTGCGCAGCTCGGCGTTCTCGGCCTCGAGCGCGTTGGTCGCGCGCTCGATGTCCTGGCCCTGGCGCTCGCGCTCGGCGGCGGCGTCGCGCCGGCGCAGGTACCACAGCAGTTGCTGCTTGAGCTGCAAGTCGGAATGCAGCTCGTTATAGCGCGTGGCGACCTTGGCCTGCGCTTCGAGCTTCTCGAGCTGGCCGGCGAGCTCGACCCGGATGTCGGTGATGCGCGCCAGGTTCTCGCGGGTGTCGGCGAGCCGATTCTCGGTCTCGCGGCGGCGCTCCTTGTACTTGGAGATGCCCGCCGCCTCCTCGAGGAACACGCGCAGCTCGTCGGGCTTCGCCTCGATGACGCGCGAGATCATCCCCTGCTCGATGATCGCGTAGGCGCGCGGCCCGAGCCCGGTGCCAAGGAACATGTCGGTGATGTCGCGCCGGCGCACGTGGGTGCCGTTGATGTAGTAGCTCGACTCGCCGTCGCGCTGGAGCACGCGGCGCACCGAGATCTCGGCGTACTGCGACCACTGCCCGGCGGCGCGGCCCTGCGAGTTGTCGAAGATGAGCTCCACGGCGGCGCGGGCGAGCGGCTTCCTGTTGGCCGAGCCGTTGAAGATCACGTCCTGCATCGAGTCCCCGCGCAGCGCCGCCGCCCGGCTCTCGCCGAGCACCCAGCGCACCGCGTCGATGACGTTCGACTTGCCGCAGCCGTTGGGGCCGACCACGCCTACCAGCTGGCCGGGGAGGTGAATCGAGGTGGGATCTACGAAGGACTTAAAACCAGACAGCTTTATTTGAGTTAGTCGCATCAGCTAAAAATGATACCATCGTTGTGAAATTTTTCCGGGCCCGGATTCTTCGTTTTTTTCCCTAAATCCCGGACCCGGTTTCTTCGGATCCTTCGGTCGATTCGATGCCGTCGCGTCCCAGCAAGACGCTGGAAACGTTTCCCAATCCTGCGCCCGAGCGCGACTACCGGATCCGCATGGAGATCCCGGAGTTCACCTGCCTCTGCCCGATGACGGGCCAGCCCGACTTCGCCACGCTCACGCTCGACTACGTCGCCGACGAGCTGTGCGTGGAGCTGAAATCGCTCAAGCTCTACATCTGGTCCTACCGCGACGAAGGCGCGTTCCACGAGGCGGTCACGAACAAGATCCTCGACGACCTGGTGCGCGCCACCCGGCCGCGCTACATGCGGCTCGAAGCGAACTTCAACGTCCGCGGCGGCATCCACACCACCGTGGTGGCGGAGCATCGCAAAGAGGGTTGGCAGGACGCCCAGCCGAGCCGGGCGTGAACCCCCTGCTCGAAAAGCTGCAGCCCTACCCGTTCGAGAAGTTGCGCCGCCTTCTGGGTGGAGTTTCGGGTAATGAAAAGCTCAAGCCCATAAACCTCCAGATCGGCGAGCCCAAGCACCCGACGCCCGAGCTGGTGAAAAAGGCGCTGGTGCAGGCGCTCGACGGCCTCTCGGTCTATCCGCTGACCGCCGGCTTGCCCGAGCTTCGGGAAGCCATCGCCGGCTGGCTGGAGCGGCGCTACTCGATCCCAAAGCCCGATCCGGCGACCCAAGTGCTGCCGGTCAACGGCACGCGCGAGGCGCTCTTCGCCTTCGCGCAGACCGTCTTGAGCCCGGGCGGAAAGGTCGTCTGCCCGAACCCGTTCTACCAGATCTACGAGGGCGCGGCGATTCTCGCCGGAGCGACGCCGGTCTACGGCGAGCCAAGGTCCTGGGAAGGCGTGCAGCTCCTCTACGCCTGCTCGCCGGCAAACCCGAGCGGCGCGGTGATGGGACTCGAAGCCTGGAAGCGCCTGTTCGAGCTCTCGGACCGGCACGGCTTCGTAATCGCCTCGGACGAGTGCTACTCGGAAATCTATTTCGATCGCGCGCCGCTAGGCGCTTTGGAAGCTTCTGTAAAGCTCAACCGGCGCGATTTTTCGCGCTTGGTGGTTTTTTCCAGCCTCTCGAAAAGATCCAACTGCCCGGGCATGCGCTCGGGGTTCGCGGCCGGCGAGGCGGCGCTGATCAAGAAATTCCTCCTCTACCGCACCTACCACGGCTCGGCCATGAGCCTCAGCGTGCAGCACGCCTCCATCGCCGCCTGGAACGACGAGGCACACGTGGAGCAGAACCGGCAGCTTTACGCCGAGAAGTTCCGCGCCGCCCTCCCCCTGATCAGGAGTCCATTGCAGGCGGAAATGCCCGACGGCGGCTTCTACATCTGGCTGCGCACTCCGATCGACGACGCCGAGTTCGTGCGCCGCCTGTACGCGGACTACAACGTGCTCGGGCTCCCGGGAAGCTACCTGGCCAGATCGGTGGAGGGCGAAAATCCCGGCAAGAACCGGGTGCGGCTCGCGCTGGTCGCACCCACGGACGAATGTGTCGAGGCGGTCAGCCGGATCAACCGATTCGCGAGGCAGCTATGAAGGACATCATCGAGAAGGCCTGGGAGGAACGAGCCTCCCTCAACCCCGGAAACGCGCCGCGCGCGTTGCGCGAGGCGGTCGAGGAGGTGATCGCCGGGCTCGACGCCGGGCGGCTGCGCGTGGCCGAGAAGTCGGGCGGCGAATGGATCACGCACCAGTGGATCAAGAAGGCCGTGCTGCTTTCGTTTCGGCTCGAGGACAACCGCGTGATGCAGGGAGGCGCGACCCGGTATTTCGACAAGGTGCCGTCCAAGTTTGAGAACTTCGACTTCGCGGCGGGCGGCGTCCGCGTGGTGCCCCCTGCGATGGCACGGCGCGGCGCCTACGTGGCGCGCAACGTCGTGCTGATGCCCTCCTACGTGAACATCGGCGCCTACGTCGACGAGGGCACCATGGTCGACACCTGGGCCACGGTCGGCTCGTGCGCCCAGATCGGCAAGAACGTGCACCTTTCGGGCGGGGTGGGCATCGGGGGCGTGCTCGAGCCGATCCAGGCGAACCCGGTGATCATCGAGGACAATTGCTTCATCGGGGCACGCTCTGAGGTGGTGGAGGGCGTGGTCGTCGAGGAAAACAGCGTCATTTCCATGGGCGTATTCCTCGGCCAGAGCACCCGCATTTTCGACCGCGCCACGGGCGAAATCCTCTACGGCCGCGTCCCCGCGGGCTCGGTGGTGGTTTCCGGCAATTTGCCCTCCCCCGACAAGAGCTGTGGCCTGTACTGTGCCGTCATCGTCAAGAAGGTCGACGCGAAGACCCGGGCCAAAACCAGCCTGAACGAGCTGCTGCGCGGCGACTGAGGCAAGCACAAGAACAAGGGGGACAAGATGTCAGCGATGAAGCGGCTGTTCCAGGTGATGGCCGACAAGAAGGCTTCCGACATCTTCATGTCGGTCGGAGCGCCGATCAACATCAAGATCAACGGCGTGGCGGTGCCGGTGAACCAGGCCATCATGACGGCCGACACGGTGCGCCAGCTTCTCTACGAGGTCCTGAACGAGCGCCAGATCAAGGAGTTCGAGGACGAGATGGAGCTGAACACCGCCAT
This sequence comes from Burkholderiales bacterium, assembly GCA_035577785.1. Classification (GTDB taxonomy): domain Bacteria; phylum Pseudomonadota; class Gammaproteobacteria; order Burkholderiales; family SG8-39; genus SCGC-AG-212-J23. Next base: position 9,732 of record DATLUZ010000198.1, read on the forward strand.
CTCGGTCGAGGGCCTGGGCAGCTTCCGGGTGAGCGCGTTCCGCCAGAAGGGCGCCCCCGCCGTGGTGGTGCGCTACATCCCGAACCTCATTCCGGCCCTCGACACGCTGGGTCTGCCCGAGGTGGTGAAGGACGTGATCATGCAGAAGCGCGGGCTGATCCTCATGGTCGGCGCCACCGGCTCGGGCAAGTCGACCTCGCTCGCCGCGATGATCGACTACCGCAACGAGAGGAAGTCCGGGCACATCCTCACGCTCGAGGACCCGGTCGAGTTCATCTTCCAGAACAAGAAGTCGATCGTGAACCAGCGCGAGGTCGGCACCGACACCCAGACGCTCGAGATCGCACTCAAGAACGCGCTGCGCCAGGCGCCGGACTGCATTCTGATCGGCGAGATCCGCGACAAGCCGACGATGTCGATGGCCCTCGCCTACGCCCAGACCGGCCACCTGTGCCTCGCGACCCTGCACGCGAACAACAGCTACCACGCGATGAACCGGATCATCAACTTCTACCCGCTCGAGACGCGCGCCAGCCTGCTCCTCGACCTCGCCGCGTCGCTGCAGGCGGTGATCTCGCTGCGCCTGGTCCGCATCAAGACCGGCGCGCGCGTGCCCGCGGTCGAGATCCTGCTGAACACGCGCAACATTTCGGAGCTGATCGAAAAGGGCGAGATCGGCGAGATGAAGGAGGCGCTGGAGAAGAGCCTGGCGCCCGGCTCGCAGACTTTCGAGCAGGCGCTGTTCAAGCTTTTCATGGAAGGCAAGATCACCCAGGACGAGGCGCTCGCCAACGCCGACTCGGCGAGCAACATGCTGTGGCTCATCAACCAGGCGACCGCGGGCGAGCTCTCCCTCAACGGCGCGCCGACTCCGCCGGCCAAGCCCGCCGAGGACAAAAAGGAAGGCCTCTCGGGCTTCAACGACTTTAAAATCAACGTGAATGCCTGAAGACAGCGGTGTCCTGGCGCTCTCCAGGGCACTGATCGGCCGCAGGTCGGTGACGCCGGAAGACGGCGCCTGCCAGGCGCTCCTTGCCGAGCGCCTCGGCCGCGCGGGCTTCCAGTGCGAATCGCTCGTGTTCGGCGAGGTCACCAACCTCTGGGCGCGGCGCGGCGCCGGCCGTCCGCTGGTCTGCCTCGCCGGCCACACCGACGTGGTGCCGACGGGTCCGCTCTCGGAATGGCACTCCGACCCCTTCGTGCCCACGCTGCGCGACGGGCGCCTCTACGGCCGCGGCGCCGCCGACATGAAGTCCTCCCTCGCCGCCTTCGTGGTGGCCGCGGAAATGTTTCTCGAGGAAAGGCCGCGGCATTCCGGCTCGATCGCGTTCCTCGTCACTTCCGACGAGGAAGGCCCGTCGGTGGACGGGACCGCGCGCGTCGTCGAGCGGATGAAGAGCCGCGGCGAGACCATCGACTACTGCGTCGTCGGCGAGCCGACCTCGGTGAGCGAGCTCGGCGACATGATCAAGAACGGCCGCCGCGGCTCGCTTTCGGGCCGCCTCACGGCGCGCGGCGTGCAGGCGCACATCGCCTATCCGCAGCTCGGCAGGAATCCGATCCACCTCCTCGCGCCCGCGCTCGCGGAGCTCACCGCGATGCAATGGGACCGCGGCAACGCGCACTTCCAGCCGACGAGCTGGCAGTGCTCCAACATCCACGCCGGCACCGGCGCCGGCAACGTCATCCCCGGCTCGCTCACGCTGGACTTCAACTTCCGCTACTCCACGGAAAGCACCGAGGCCTCGCTCAAGCAGCGCCTCGAAGGCGTGCTGCGGAAGCACGGCGTGGACTATTCGCTCGACTGGCTCCCCGGCGGCGGCAAGCCCTTCGTCACGCAGCGCGGCCGCCTCGTCGACGTGGTGTCGCACGCGATCCGCAGCCAGACCGGCCGCACGCCGGAGCTCTCCACCACCGGCGGCACTTCGGATGCGCGCTTCATCGCCGAGATCTGCCCCGAGGTGGTGGAGTTCGGCCCGGTCAACGCCAGCATCCACAAGCTGAACGAGCACATCGAGCTCGCCGCGCTGGAGAAGCTGCCGCGGATCTACTTGGACGTCCTGCGCGCCCTTCTTCCTTGAAGTTGGGAGAATTGATTCTTCAGACGGAGAAGCGCTTTCGGGCGGCGCGGTTGCATTACGGGCACGGCACCGACAACCCGCACGACGAAGCCGCGTTCCTGGTCCTTCGAGGGTTGGGATTGCCCTTCGACACCGATCTCGGGCAAGCCGCGGACCCTTCCCGAGTCGAAGGATTGATAAGAAGGCGAATCCGCGAGCGAACTCCGGTCGCCTATCTCCTCAGCGAAGCCTGGCTTTCCGGCGTGCCGTTCTATGTCGACCGGCGCGTCATCATCCCGCGCTCGCACATAGCCGAGCTGCTGCCGTCCGGAGTCGAGCCCTGGCTCGCGCGGCCGCCCGCGCGGATCCTCGATCTCTGTACCGGCTCCGGGTGCCTTGCCGTCCTTGCCGCGCGTGCCTTTCCGCTGGCGCTGGTCGATGCAAGCGATCTCTCGACGGCCGCGCTCGCGGTCGCGCGACGCAATGTTTCGCGGCACGGGCTGGAGAAAAGGATTTCCACCGCGCGGTCGGATCTCTTCTCGAGCCTCGGGAAAAAGCGCTACGACCTGATCGTCACGAATCCGCCCTACGTCACCTCGGCGGCGATGCGGCGCCTCCCGGCGGAGTACCGGCACGAGCCCGGCCTCGCACTCGCCGCGGGCAGGAAAGGGCTAGACGTGGTGGACCGCATCCTGGCGGCCGCGCCGACGCATCTGAGCTCGCGCGGAGTCCTGGTGTGCGAGGTCGGCGACGGCAGAGTCGCGGTCGAAAAGGCCTGGCCGCGCGCCGAGCTCTACTGGCCCAGGGACGAGGTGTTCATCGCCGGCCGCGACGCCCTTGCTTCGGCTGCCAGAACGGCCGCTTCGCCGCGAACGCGCTCCAGGCGGGCTCGAGCGAGCCGATGAGCTCGCGCTCGCGCGCGGCGAGCCAGCGGCGCACGGCGCTGCCCTCGCCGGCGAGCGCGATCTGCGCGAGCAGCCGCTTGCCGACGGCGACGTCGTTCAGCTCGCCCAGCGTGTCCTGGAGCGAGGCGAGGCGCGCGATGAAGGGCAGCACCGCCTGATGCGGGAAGCAGCCGGAGAAGAAATCGCAGGCGTATCGCAGCCGCTTCACGCGAATCCGAACCTGGTGGCGCCGGCGCTCGTCGCGCCACGCGACCTTGCGCCCGTCCTTGAGGAGGCGCGCATGCAGCCGGACGAGCGCCTCGCGCGCGAAGCGTGCGAGGCGCTCCGCGCGGGCGGCGTCGGACTTCCACGGGTCGCGATGCAGCCAGCGCAACACGCGCAGCTGCGCCTGGTGGAAAGCGGCCGAGCCGGCGGCGGCCGCCGCGGACCTGCGCGCATAGGAGCGCTTCTGCCGCGCACGCGCGAGCAGCGCGGCATCGGCGGCGGCATCCGCCAGCGTCTCGCAGAACACGTCCCAGTCGCGCGCGGCGCCCCAGATCTGCATCATGCCCTTGAGCGGCCGCTCGGCCGCCTTGGCTTGCGAGCCGCGCAGCAGCCTGCGGAAAGCGTGCAGCGCGGAGCGCAGCCGGCGCACGCCGACGCGGATCTGGTGGAGGTACTCCGGATCGCGCCCCTCGACTACGCCCGGGGCGTTGGCCCCGACCTGCGCGAGCGCGGCGCTGCAGAGGGCGCCGAACGCGTCGCTCGCCGTCGCATTCTCGGCGATCGGCGGCTGCGACCACTTGGTCGGCGGCGGCAGGCCCGCGGATTCGCTCAGCCGGTAGCCGCGCTCGGCCTTGCTCGCGGTCTCGATGCGCAGGCCGAGCGGCTGCACCAGGCCTTCGGCAAGCCCGACCAGGGGGCCGATCTCGCCTTCCTTCAGCTCCAGCTCGAGCTCGAGAATGTCCTCGCGCTTCGCTCCCGCTTCGATCACGCCGCGGTCGATGCACGCTTCGGCGCGAACTCCATGGCCGAGCGCAAGCGGGCCCGAGCGGCGCTCGAAGCGCGTGGCGAACACCGGCCGCAGGCGGCGCGCAAGGCGCACGATGTCGAGCCCGGAGGCGGCGCGCACTGCCTCGCGCGGAAACAGCTTGCAGTCGAGACGCCCCTTCGGCGCCGCCATCTCCCATTCGGCGCGCGATGCGAGCGCGCCCTGCGGGCCCTGCGGCAGTTTCAGCGTCTGCAGCCACTTGTGGCCCGCCCGGCGCAGGCGCAGGGCGGCTCCGGCGCGCTGCAGGCGAAGGTCGGGCGTGTCGTAGTAGATGGTGTCGAGGCGGCTCTTCCTGAGCGGGGCGGCGAAGGGCAGCAGGCGCGGCACGCGCACCGCGGCCTCGGCATCGAGGCGAAACTTCAGCTCGCGTTCAAGCTGCACGGGAGGAGCTGGGGTGACCGATGGGACTCGAACCCACAACAACCGGAATCACAATCCGGGACTCTACCTTTGAGCTACGGTCACCGTAGTCGGTACTGCGCTTACCTACAACCGCGTGGTCTGGCCTGCCCGGCGCGACTCGAACGCGCAACCTACGGCTTAGAAGGCCGTTGCTCTATCCGGTTGAGCTACGGGCAGCTTCCGGGCGCCCAAACCACGCAAAATATCCACGCTAGCGCCAGCGCTCGGCTGGTCGGGGTGGGGAGATTTGAACTCCCGACATCTTGCTCCCAAAGCAAGCGCGCTACCAGGCTGCGCTACACCCCGAAAAAGGCGGCAAATGATACTCTTAGCCCATTCTGCGAGCAATTAATTTGCTTGCTGCAAGGGGGGCATTTCTGCTACAAAGCTCGGTTTTCATTTTGCGGGCTCGGCCGTATAGCACGGGCCGTAGAACTCCACCGATCCAATGGCCGTAGAACTGACCAGAAAAAGCTTCACGCCCTATGCCGCCAAGAAGGGCGAGGAGTACATGAACGCGCGGCAGCGCTCGCACTTCCGCAAGATTCTCGAGTCGCTCAAGGCGGAGCTGTCCGAGGAAATCGACCGCACGGTGCACACCATGCAGGACGAGGCGACGGTGTTCGCCGACCCGAACGACCGGGCGAGCCAGGAATCCGACATGGCGCTCGAGCTGCGCAACCGCGACCGCGAGCGCAAGCTCATCAAGAAGATCGACGAGACCATCGCGCGCATCGACGCCAACGAATACGGCTACTGCGAGAGCTGCGGTGTCGAAATCGGCCTGAAGCGCCTCGAGGCGCGGCCGACCGCGACGCTGTGCATCGACTGCAAGACGCTCGACGAGCTGCGCGAGCGGCAGGTCGCCAAGTAGGCAACCTGACGCGGGTCGCCACCCTCCTTCTCGTCGTCTGCCTGCCAGGGTTCGCACAGAACCTGCCTGACCCCGGGCGCCGGGTGCCGGAGAACGAGCTGGAGCTCGAGCTGCCGAAGCGCGATGCCACGGAGGAGGCGCGCTCGTTTGCGGCGAAGCCGCCCCCGCCGCGCGCCGTCGATCCGGGCGTCTGCGAGAGCGCGCGCGTCAACTGGCAGCTCGCTTGCGGCGCACCCTACTCCTACAAGTCGCGCAGCTTGAGTTGCACCGAGGCCCACGCGATCTACCGCGACAGTTGCGGGTAGCGATGAGCGCCTAGGCGGAGAAGCGCTTCGCGGTGTGCTCGGCGAGCGCGGTGCCGAGCCCCAGCGCCAGCGCGGCGCCGGCCACCAGGATGGTGAACACGCGCCGCGACAGCGCGTCGACCGTGGCGGCGGGTACCGAGATCGCCAGCATCCAGCCGCTCAGCTCCGAGCTCGTGTAGGCGGTGTAGGCGTCGCGGCCTTCGCTGGCGCGCCCCCGGAACCAGCCTTCGGGGCCGCGCCCAAGCGTGTCGCGCAGCGCCTCGGACTCCTCCACGCCGGCCGGCAGGGCCGGGATGCGGGCGATGATCCGCTTCTCGCGGTCGACCAGCGAGATGACCCAGCTCTCGGGCAGGTGCTGCGCATCCAGCAGCGCGGCGAGGTGCTTAAGGCTAAGCGGCGCCGAGACGACGTAGCGCACCTCCTCGCCGTACGATACCGGCACCCGCACGCGCACCGTCTGGCCGCGTACCACGGGGCCCGCCGCCACGCTGCCGACGCTTGGCCGCGCGGTGCGCACCACCGCCTCGAATGACAGTGCGTCGACCGAGATCGGCGGTTCCGGCGGGCCAAGGACA
>DATLUZ010000199.1:0-24649 GCA_035577785.1 Burkholderiales bacterium
GAAACCCCCTTTTTCTTGTTGTTTATCTTCTTGTTTGTCGGGCTTTGACCGAGCGACTGAACAATACTGGTCCCGGCAGGGGAAACCGAGGAAATAGCGCACAAAAAAGAAGGGCGGCCCGGGGGCCGCCCTTCCTCCCGATCGTTCTTATTGTTGTGCGATCAGAACTTCCTCAGAGGTGTGGCCTTAGAACTTATAGACGACCCCGACGCTAAGCACGTCGACGTCCGAGTCGCCGATATCGCCGCCTCCGACGCTGCTGTAGCGTTGCCACTCTCCACGCACGCCAAGATTGCCGGTGAAGTTGTACTGAACTCCCAATCCGTAGGTGAGATCCGTGTTGGTCTCGTCAGCCGACACCCCCACGTTGGATCTGCCTTTCGAATCGGCACGATAGAAGCCAAGCTTGCCGTAGACGGAAAACTGGTTGTTGATCGGGAATTTACCGACACCGACGAGTTCGAAAGCCGTGCTCTCCACCGATGCCGTGACCCCACCGCCATGCGCCTCAACTTTGCCGAGGTCGGTATAGCCAAGTTCAACACCGAAGTTTCGGTTGATCTGATATCCGCCAAAGATCTTGAAGGCGGTATCTTTGTCGTCGCAGCTTACGCCCGGCCCGCTGACGCCCGTGCACGCATCGCTTGAACTCGACTGGCCGATGGAAACGCCGGCGTAGAAGCCCTGGTCGGCAGCCTTGGCCTGCGCCATCGCGGCCGACGAAACCACGAGACCCGACGCTGCGAGGAAGGCGGCAATACTTGTTTTCTTGAGCGACATGCTTTCTCTCCCTTTGTTTGGATTTGTAAGGCGCCCGAAAGATACGCGCCCCTACCGCCGCCGAACGAGGAAAAAACGCAGGGTTGTTGGCCGGACACCACGCGGCCGCGAGGCATACTTGGCAAATCGGACCTGTTGATAAAACGGTACGGCAAAAAGAAAGGGCGGCCTCGTGGCCGCCCTTCCAAATTGCCTCTTTTTCCTATTCTTGGATCAGAAGCGCCAGAGCGCACCCACGCTCAGCACGTCGATGTCATTGTCGCCGGTGCTGAAGCCGGCCACGTCGGGCGACTTGACTCCGCTGTAGCGAGTCCATTCGAGCCGCAGGCCGAGATTGCGGTTGAAGTCGTACTGTCCGCCGAGCCCGTAGAGAAGGTCGGTGGTGGTCTTCTTGCCCGAGGCGACGCCACCCAGCTTGACTTCGGCGTTATAGAAGCCGAGCTTGCCGAAGACGGAGAAGTTGTTACCCAGCCCCCAGCTGCCTACGCCCTCGATATCCCACGCGTTCGCTTCCGCGGTCACGTTTCCGCCGAGAACGCTGGCGGAAGTTTCACCGAGAGGCGCATAGCCGCCTTCCACGGCGATGTTGGGATGAAACTTGTAGCCGCCGAAGATTCTGTACGCGGTGTCTTTGTCATCGCACGAGCCGCCGCCATTACAGTCGGACTTCGATTGGCCGACGGAGGCGCCGGCGTAGAAGCCCAGGTCCGAGTTGCCGCCCCTGGCTTGCGCCATGGCGAGAGTCGGAAGCGCGGCGAAAGCTGCGACAACCGTTGCAGCGAGAACTTTCTTTTGCATCAGCATGGGGAATCCTTCAAAAGGAGTTGCGACATTGCGTCCAAAGGTTACCCTCCCCAACTTTCTCGATGGGTGACCCCACGCGATAGGTTCGCTAAAAGTGTTATCGGCCAGTCGCGCTGTTGTGCGGCAGCCACAACGCCTGTTTCAAAACTTTCGGGAACCTGTAACGAGGATCGCTGTCGCCGCGCTACTGCAAAATGCAGACCGATTAGAACTTGTATAGGAAGCCGACGCTCACGACGTCGACTTCATTGCTCGCGTCGTAGCGCTGCCACTGCAGGCGCGCGCCTAGCTTCGGATTGAAGTCGTACTGCCCGCCGAACCCGAGAGTGAGCTCCGTGCTGTCGTCCGAAACGCGCAGCCCGTTGACCGTGGCCTCGGTCTTGATCTTGGCGAGACCGGCAAGGCCGTAAATGTAGAACTGATTGCCGAGCGGAAACTTGCCGAGGCCGATGAGCTCCCACGCGCTCGCTTTAACCTCCCTGCCTCCCGCAGTCGCGTCGCCGAAATCCGAGTAACCGAACTCGGCGGCGAAGCTGCGGTTGATCTGGTAGCCGCCGAAGATCTTCAACGCGGTATCGCTGTCCGGCCCGAGATCGGCGCTTCCAAGCGAAGCGCCGGCGTACCAGCCGGTGTCAGCAGGTTGCTTCTGCGCGAGCGCGCCGCCGCAGCCGAGCATCGCGGCCATGGCGAGCACCGTTGCAATCGATCCCTTCCTGGTCATAGACGTCTCCTTTTATTTTGCCAATGCCTTGAGCGCGGCGCGGATACCTTCGGCCACCGGAACGCCCGGCGCAAGACCTTTGATTGCTGAATGCGCTTCTTTCTCGCTGTAGCCCAGCGCAAGAAGCGCATTCACCACGTCGCTCGGCCGCTCCTGCGCCGGGGCGCTGACCTCCGCGAGCTTGCCTTTCAGCTCGAGAAGCAGCCGCTCCGCCGTTTTCTTCCCGATGCCCGGGATGCGCGTCAGGCGCCCCGCATCCTGGAGCGCGATCGATTGCGCGAGGTCGGCGACCGAAAGCCCGGAGAGGACCGAGAGCGCGGTGCGGGCGCCGATGCCGGAGATGCGGATGAGCTGGCGGAACGCCGCGCGCTCTTCGAGCGTCGCGAATCCATACACCGTGTGCGCATCCTCGCGCACGACGAGATGCGTGTGGAGCGTCACCGGATCGCCGGTCGCGGGCAGGCTGTAGAAGGTGCTCATCGGCACGTCGACCTCGTAGCCAACGCCCGCGACGTCGACGAGCACCTGCGGCGGATTCTTGGCCACCAGCCGTCCGCTCAGCCGCCCGATCATCCGAGTCTTCCTCTTCTAAGGCGAAGACCCCTGGTGGAAATCGAACCAAGTTGTGCGCCATGCGCATGGCAGATGGCGCAGGCGAGCGCGTCGGCGGCGTCGGGCGAGGGCTCGCCGGGAAGCGCCAGCAGGCGCCGCACCATGTGCTGGACCTGCTCCTTGCGGGCGTGGCCGTTGCCCACCACCGACTGCTTCACCTGCAGCGCGGTGTATTCGGCGACCGGCAGGCCGGCCAGCACCGCGGCGCAGATTGCCGTGCCGCGCGCCTGGCCGAGCGCCAGGGTCGACTGCGGATTGACGTTGACGAACACCTTCTCGACCGCGACCTCGAGCGGGCCGTGCGCGGCGATGATCTGGTTCAGACCTTCGAGGATCGCCTTGAGGCGTTGCGCGAGGTCGCCCTCGCCGGACTTCACGCAGCCGCTCGTCACGTAGCGGAGCTTGCGTCCGGCGCTCTCGATTACGCCGAAGCCGGTGATTTGCAGGCCGGGATCGATGCCGAGAATTCTCAGTGGATCATCCGGTCAGTCGATCACCGCGGTGGTGTAGACGTCCTGCACGTCGTCTAGGTTTTCCAGCGCGTCGACGAGCTCGCGCATGCGCGCCGCCTCGGGACCCTTCAGCTGGGCCTCGGCGGACGGCTTCATGATGATTTCGGCAAGCTCGGCCTTGAGGCCCGCCTTCTCCAGCGCCGCCTTGACGCCGGCGAAATCGCCCGGCGCGCAGATGAGCTCGACCGAGCCGTCGTCGTTCGCGATCAGGTCCTCCGCACCGGCCTCGAGGCCCGTCTCCATCACCCGGTCCTCGCTGGTACCGGGGGCGAACACGAACTGCCCGACGTGCTTGAAGAGGTAGGCGACCGAGCCGTCGGAGCCGAGGTTGCCGCCATTCTTCGTGAACGCGTGGCGCACCTCCGCCACGGTGCGCGTGCGGTTATCGGTGAGGCAGTCGACCAGCACCGCGGCCCCGCCGGGGCCGTAGCCTTCGTAGCGCGCCTCCTCGTAGGTGACGCCCTCGAGCGCGCCGCTGCCGCGCTTGATCGCGTTGTTGACGCTGTCCTTGGTCATGTTGGCCTCGCGGGCCTTGTCGACCGCGAGGCGCAGGCGCGGGTTGCTGTTGGGATCGCCCCCGCCGAGCTTGGCGGCGACGGTGATTTCCTTGATGAGCCGGGTGAAGACCTTGCCCTTCTTCGCATCCGCGGCCGCCTTGCGGTGCTTGATGTTCGCCCATTTGCTGTGACCCGCCATGACGCCAATTCTAAAGGTAACATTCGGCGCCATGCCGTCGCCTCTGCTCATCGCCAAGAACGACACGACGGAGCTCGTGCTCCTGCCGGCTCTCGCGAACCGCCATGGGCTCATCACCGGCGCCACCGGCACCGGCAAGACCGTGACGCTGCAGGCGCTGGCGCAGCGCTTCTCGGAGATCGGCGTGCCGGTGTTCATGGCCGACGTGAAGGGCGACCTCTCGGGCGTCGCCAAGGCCGGCGGCGCCAATCCGAAGGTGGCCGAGCGGCTCAAGTCGCTCAAAGTCTCCGTGCCCGTCGAGGGCTGCCCGGCGGTGTTCTGGGACGTGTTCGGAAGCGCCGGCCATCCTGTGCGCGCCACCGTCTCCGACATGGGGCCGCTGCTGCTGGGCCGCATGCTCGACTTGAACGAGACGCAGGCAGGCGTCCTCGCGCTGGTGTTCAAGATCGCCGACGACCAGGGCTTGCTGCTGCTCGACCTCAAGGATCTGCGCGCGATGCTCCAGCACGTGGGCGACAACGCCGCGCAGTTCAAGACCGCCTACGGCAACGTCTCGACCGCCTCGATCGGCGCGATCCAGCGCGGCCTGCTGGCGCTCGAGACGCAGGGCGGCGCCAAGTTCCTCGGCGAGCCGATGCTCGACATCGGCGATCTCATGCAGACGCGAGGCAGCAAGGGGGTGGTGAACATCCTCGCCGCCGGCGAGCTCATGCATTCGCCCAAGCTCTATTCGACCTTCCTCCTGTGGCTGCTCTCCGAGCTCTTCGAGCACCTGCCCGAGGTCGGCGATCCGGAGAAGCCGAAGCTCGTGTTCTTCTTCGACGAGGCACACCTCCTCTTCAGCGAGGCGCCCAAGGCGCTGCTCGAGAAGGTCCAGCAGGTGGTGCGGCTCATCCGCTCCAAGGGCGTCGGCGTCTACTTCGTGACCCAGAACCCGCTGGACGTGCCCGAGACGGTGCTCGGTCAGCTCGGCAACCGCGTGCAGCACGCGCTGCGCGCCTTTACCCCGCGCGACCAGAAGGCGGTGAAGACCGCGGCCGAGACGCTGCGGCCCAACCCGAAGCTCAACGCCGAGAAGGCGATCACCGAGCTCGGCGTGGGCGAGGCGCTGGTCTCGCTGCTCGACGAAAAGGGCACCCCCTGCATGGTCGAGCGCGCGTTCGTCGTGCCGCCCGGGAGCCAGATCGGGCCCATCACCGACGACGAGCGCGCGAAGCTCATCCAGTCCTCCGACGTCTTCGGCCACTACGAGAAGGCGGTGGACCGGGAATCCGCCTACGAGAAATTGAAGGGCCGCACCGAGGCGAAGCCGGCGCAGCCGGAGGAAAGCGCGAACCCGGTCCACGACCCGGTGCACGACATCCTCTTCGGCCGCACCGGGCCGCGCGGCGGGCGCCAGACGCAGGGAATCATCGAGGCGGTGACGAAAAGCGCCGCCCGCAGCATCGGCTCCGAGCTCGGCCGGCAGGTGCTGCGCGGCGTGCTGGGGTCGATCCTCGGCGGGAAAAAACGTTGAGTAGCCGGCCCTGAGCGCCGCGACCTATCGCGGCTGGGGCATCGCCTTCGCCGTCCTCGGCGTGCTCACGTTCTCGCTGCGGCCGATCCTCATCAAGCTCGCCTACGCGGCCGCCCCGGTGACGCCGACCACGCTGCTCTTCCTGCGGATGATGATCTCGCTGCCCTTCTTCCTCGTCATCGGCTGGTGGCTGCGCCGCCAGGAGCCACCCCTCACGCCGCGAGACTGGGCGGGGGTCGCGGGGCTCGGTTTCCTGGGCTACTACCTGGCGAGCTTTCTCGACTTCATCGGCCTGCAGTTCGTCGGCGCGGGCACCGGCCGGCTGATCCTCTTTCTGTACCCGACGCTCGTGCTGGTGCTGTCGTTCATCTTTCTGCGCAAGCGACCGACGCTGACGCAGCTCGCGGCGCTGGTGCTGACGTATTTCGGCATCGCGCTCGTTCTCTCCAACCAGGTCGGCGCGACGCCCGAAGGCGAGCTCTTCATCCTCGGCGTGCTGCTCGTCTTCGCCTCGGCCTTCTGCTACGCGGCATACCTTGTCGCCGGGAGCCAGCTCGTCAAGCGCGTCGGCTCGATGCGCTTCACGGCCTACAGCATGGCGGTTGCCACGGCTCCCGCCGTGGTGCAATTCTTCGCGATCGACGGGGCCGGAGCGCTCGAGCTGCCGCCTGCGGTGTGGCTTTACGCCGCCATCCTCGGAACGCTGAGCACCGTGGTGCCGGTCTTCCTGCAGGCCGAGGCGCTGAGGCGCATCGGCGCAACGGAGTTCGCGCTCATCGGCGCCATCAGTCCGGTCAGCGTCGCCGTCATGAGCGCGGCCGGGCTCGACGAGCCCTTCGGCGTGCGCCAGGCGGCGGGCGCGGCGCTCGTCATTTTCGGCGTGCTGCTCGTCTCACTCAAAAGGAGCTGAAGCATGGATCTCGGAATTCGCGGCAGGACCGCGCTGGTGTGCGCGGCATCGAAGGGCCTCGGCAAGGGCTGCGCGATGGCGCTCGCGCGGGAGGGTGTCAACCTCGTCATCACCGCGCGCGGCAAGGACGCGCTCGAAGCCACGGCGAACGAATTAAGAAAAAAATTCGGGGTCAACGTGACGGCGGTGGAAGGGGACATAACGACATCGCAAGGACGCGAGGCCGCGCTCAAGGCGGCGCCGGCGCCCGACATCCTGGTGAACAACGCGGGCGGCCCGCCGCCTGGCGACTTTCGCGACTGGGACCGCGACGCGTGGGTGAAGGCGGTCGACGCGAACATGATCACGCCGATTCTCCTCATCCGCGCGTCGGTCGACGGGATGATCGCGAGGAAGTTCGGCCGCGTGGTCAACATCACCTCGGGCGCGGTGAAAGCGCCGATTCCCGAGCTCGGCCTGTCGAACGGGGCGCGCACCGGCCTCACCGGCTTCATCGCGGGCCTGTCGCGCACCACCGTGCGCCACAACGTCACGATCAACAACCTGCTGCCGGGGCCTTTCGAGACCGACCGGCTGCGCGGAAACCTCGAGTTCAATGCGAAGAAAACGGGGAAAAGCGTGGAAGAGCTGCGTCGGGTGCGCACCGAAGCGAATCCCGCCGGGCGCTTCGGCACGATCGAGGAGTTCGGCGACGCCTGCGCGTTCTTGTGCAGCGCCCAAGCCGGCTTCATCACCGGTCAGAATCTCCTCATGGATGGCGGCCTGTACCCCGGCACGTTCTAGAATGTCGGCTCCTTCTGAGGAGGAGGACCGATGCGAATCCTTGCCGCGCTCGCCGCCCGTTTCAGCGTATTTCTGATTTCCTTTTTCGCCGCTGGCGCAGCATTGGCGCAGGCGTATCCGAATCGTCCGGTGAGGGTCGTCGTGCCCTGGCCGCCGGGCCAGGCGACCGACATCGCGGCGCGCGTGGTCGCACAGAAGCTGCAGGAATCGTTCAGCCAGGCCTTTGTCATCGAGAACAAGCCGGGCGCCGGCGGGGCGATCGGCTCGGACATCGTCGCGAAGAGCCCCGCGGACGGCTACACGCTGCTCGCCGCTTCCAGCGGACCACTCTCGATCATGCCGAACCTGCAGAAGATCCCGTACGACCCGCTCAAGGACTTCGCGCCCGTGAGCATGGTCGCAGTGACGCCGTTCGCGCTGGTCACGCATCCCTCCTTCCCGGCGGCGAACGCGAAGGAGTTCGTCGCTCTGCTCAGGGCGAACCCCGGCAAGTACACCTTTGCGACTTCGGGCACCGGCGCCACCGCGCACCTCGTGACCGAGCTCTTCAACGCGATGGCGCAGGTCCAGGCGCGCCACGTACCGTACAAGGGCAGCGCGCCGGCGCTCGCCGACGTCATGAACGGGGAGATCGGCTACGCCATCGAGACGGTCGCGGCCACTGCGTCCCACATCAAGTCCGGACGCGTGAAGACCTTCGGCGTCTCCACTGCGCGGCGCTCGGCCGCGCTGCCGGACGTGCCGCCGCTCGCTGAAAGCGCCGGGCTGCCGCAGTACGACATCGCGGGCTGGATCGGATACGCCGCGCCCGCCGGAACGCCGCACGAATTCGTCGTGCGCCTTTCCGGAGAAATCCGCAAGGCGCTGGCGAACGACGACCTGAAGGAGCGCATGGTCAGCCTCGGCTTGGACGCGGTCTCGACCACGCCGGAGGAAATGGCCGCGTACATGCGCCGGGAGCAGGATCGCTACGGCGAAATCATCAGGAACGCGAACATCAGAATCGAGTAATAGAAAAACACCTCGAACAACACCTCGGAGAACACCGGAATGAACCGTTTCACCGCGTTTTTGATCTCTTTTCTCGTCGCCGGCGCGGCATGGGCGCAGGCGTACCCGACCCGGGCGGTCAGGGTCGTGGTGCCGTGGCCGCCCGGCCAGGCGACGGACATCGCGGCGCGCGTCGTGGCGCAGAAGCTGCAGGAATCGCTCGGCCAGCCCTTCGTCATCGACAACAAGCCGGGCGCCGGCGGCTCGATCGGCACCGACATCGTGGCGAAGAGCGCGGGCGACGGCTACACGCTGCTTGCGGCTTCCAGCGGCCCGGTTTCGATCATGCCGAGCCTGCAGAAGGTTCCCTACGATCCGCTTAAGGATCTGCAGCCGGTGAGCTTGATGTGCGTCAACGCCTATGCGCTGGTCACCCGGCCCGACTTCCCGGCGTCGAACGCGAAGGAGTTCGTCGCGCTGCTGCGCGCCAATCCGGACAAGTTCACCTTCTCGTCCTCCGGAACCGGCGCGACCGCGCATCTCGTCGCCGAGCTTTTCAATTCCATGGCCGGCATCAAGGCGCGCCACGTGCCTTACAAGGGCAGCGCGCCTGCGCTCACCGACATCATGAACGGGCAGATCGACTACACGCTCGAGACGATCGCCTCGGTGGCTTCGCAGGTCCGCGCCGGACGCCTCAAGATGCTGGGCGTATCGTTCGCGCGCGGGAGCGCGGCGTTCCCCGAGGCACCGCCGCTCGCCACCGCGGCCGAACTTCCCGGCTACGACATCGGCGCGTGGATCGGCTATGCCGCCGCGCCCGGCACGCCGCGCGAGGTCGTGGCGCGGCTGTCGGCCGAGGTCCAGAAGGCGATCCAGGCGTCCGACGTCAAGGAGCGCTTCACCACGCTCGGCCTCGAGCCGCGCGCCATGTCGCCCGAGGAGATGGGCGCGTTCCTTCGCAAGGAGCAGGCGCGCTACGCCGACATCATCAAGAGCGCCAACATCAAGGTGGAGTAGCCGCGTTTGGAGATCCGCCGGATCGCGGGGGCGCTCGGCGCCGAGATCCTCGGGGTTCAGCTCCACCAGGACCTGAGCGCGGCCACCGTTGGCGAAATACGCAAGGCATTCGTGGATCATCAAGTCATCTTCTTCCGCGATCAGACGCTCGATCCGGCGCAATTCATGGCGTTCGCCCGGCGCATGGGCAAGCCGATCGAATACCCGTTCGTGCGGGGCATCGACGGCTTTCCCGAGGTGATCGAGGTCAAGAAGCTCGAGCACGAGCGCCATAACTTCGGCGGCATCTGGCACTCGGACACCTCCTATCTCGAAGCGCCGCCCATGGGCTCGATGCTGCTGGCGCGCGAGCTTCCGCCCTTCGGCGGCGACACCCTGTTCGCGAACCAGTACCTCGCGTACGAGACGCTGTCCGAAGGAATGCGCAAGCTCCTGGACGGGCTAGTGGCGGTCAATTCCTCGGCCAACGCCGACGTATCGCGCACGCGCGAGGATCGGGTCCGCGAGCAGGCGCGCACCGCCGAGGAATTGGTTTCGGAGCATCCCGCGGTGCGCACGCACCCGGAGACCGGACGCAAGGCGCTCTACGTGAACGTCGCGCATACCGCGCGCTTCAAAGGGATGACGAAGGAAGAGAGCGCGCCGCTGCTGAACTTCCTCTTTCAGCACCAGATCCGGCCGGAATTCACGTGCCGCTTCCAGTGGCGCGTCGGCTCGCTCGCGTTCTGGGACAACCGCTGCGTGCAGCACAACCCCGTGAACGACTACCACGGCTACCGGCGGGTGATGCACCGGATTACTCTGGCGGGGGACAGGCCACGTTAGAAAACGTGGTCTGTCCCTGATTTGGTGGTTTTGGCCCTGATTGGGTGGTTTATTTGGCGAGTCCCACGGCTCTGAGCGCCGCGCCGAGATTCTTGTCCCACTCGGCCATCAAGGCCGCGGTGAGCGCGGGATCAGCCCACACCACGCCGAAGCCGCGGCTCGCCATGAATTCCCTGTACTCCCTGGAGTCGTAGGACTTCTTCAGCGCCGCAACCAGCGTCCTTTGCACCTCGACGGGAAGGCCCTTCGGCGCCGCGATCACGCGCCAGGCGGCGATCTGCCAGTCCGTGTCCAGCTCCTGCTTCAGCGTCGGCACCTTCGGATACAGCGCAGGCGGGGTCGGATCCATCACGGCGAGCGGGCGCACCTTGCCGGCGTCGATCATCGCGCGTGCTTCCGGGATCGAGCACGGCACGACGTCGACGCGGCCCGCAAACATGGCCTGCAGCCCGGGCACCGCGCCGCTGGAAGGCACCCAGCGCAGCGCGCTCGGATCGATTCCCTGGTCCTTCAGCAAGCCCGCGATGGCGAGGTGCCAGATGCCGCCCCTGGCGGTGCCGGAGGCTTTCATCTTGCCCGGGTTCGTCCGGATGGCGTTCAGCAGCTCCTTCACCGATCTATAAGGCGAATCGGCGCGCACGGTAATGCCTGCCGGATCGGCGTTCACCAGCCCGATCGGCGTGTAGTCGGTGGGCTTGAGCGGGGTGAGCCCAACGTGATGCATCATGGCGATCTCGACCGTGATCATGCCGATGGTGTAGCCGTCCGCTTGCGCCGAGGCGATCGCCTGGTGGCCGACCACGCCCGAGCCACCCGCACGGTTCGCGACGATAACCGGCTGCTTCAGCTCGCTCTCGAGAAGCGCGCCGAGGATGCGCGCGGTCGCGTCGGTCCCGCCGCCCGCGCCCCAAGGCACGATGAGCTGGATCGGCCGCTGCGGATACTGCGCGAGCGCGCCGAGAGAGATCGCGAGCAACGCCGCGGGCAGTAGCCGTTTCATTGACTCATTCTAGCTATGAGCGGGGAGTAAAATCGGCCGTCTTTGGAGGCAATCCATGAATGCTCCTGCCCAGGCTGGCCTGGCCTCGCTTTCCCTCAAAGATCCCAAGCTCTTTCGAGAGCAGTGCTTCATCGGCGGCGAATGGGTCGGCGGCGCGAACACCATTCCGGTGCGCAATCCCGCGACCCAGGCCGTGCTCGGCACGGTGCCCAGGCTCGGCGCCGAGGAGGCGCGCCGCGCCATCGACGCCGCCGATCGCGCCTGGCCGGCGTGGCGCGCGAAGACCGGCAAGGAGCGTGCGGCGATCCTGCGCAAGTGGTTCGACTTGATGATGGCGAACCAGGAGGACCTCGCGCAGATCCTCACCGCCGAGCAGGGCAAGCCGCTCGCCGAGGCGCGCGGCGAGATCGCCTACGGCGCTTCGTTCATAGAGTGGTTCGCCGAGGAGGCGAAGCGCGTCTACGGCGACACCATCCCCTCGCCGTGGGCCGACAAGCGCATCGTCGCCATCAAGCAGCCGATCGGCGTCGCGGCGCTGATCACGCCATGGAACTTCCCGAACGCGATGATCACGCGCAAGGCCGGGCCGGCGCTCGCGTCGGGCTGTCCGGTGGTGATCAAGCCCGCGGGGCAGACGCCCTACTCGGCGCTCGCGATGGCCGAGCTCGGCGAGCGCGCGGGGATCCCGAAGGGCGTGCTCAACGTCATCACCGGCGATTCGAAGGCGATCGGCGCCGAGCTCTGCGCCAGTCCGAAGGTGCGGAAGCTCTCCTTCACCGGCTCGACCGAGACCGGTCGCGTGCTCATGCGCCAGTCGGCCGAAACGATCAAGAAGCTCTCGCTCGAGCTCGGCGGCAACGCCCCTTTCATCGTGTTCGACGACGCCGACCTCGATGCGGCGGTCGAAGGCGCGCTGGCGTCGAAATACCGCAACGCGGGCCAGACCTGCGTGTGCGCGAACCGCCTCTACGTGCAGGACGGCGTCTACGACGCGTTCGCCACGAAGCTCACCGAGAAGGTCAAAGGCTTCAAGGTCGGCGCGGGAACCGAGCCGGGCGTGGTGATCGGGCCGCTGATCGACGAGCAAGGCCTGAAGAAAGTGGAGGCGCACGTCGCGGATGCGCTCGGCAAAGGCGCCAAAGTCATCCTGGGCGGTAAAAAGCACGAGCGCGGGGGCCTCTTCTTCCAGCCGACCGTGCTGACGAACGTGACCCCGCAGATGCTCGTGTCGCACGAGGAGACCTTCGGCCCGGTGGCGCCGCTCATCCGCTTCAAGACCGAGGACGAAGTGATCGGCCTCGCGAACGACAGCGAGTTCGGCCTCGCGGGTTATTTCTACAGCCGGGACATCGGCCGCATCTGGCGCGTGGCCGAGGCGATGGAGACCGGCATGGTCGGCGTGAACGCCGGCATCATCTCGACCGAGGTGGCGCCGTTCGGCGGCGTGAAGCAGTCGGGCCTGGGGCGCGAAGGATCGAAATACGGCATCGAGGAGTTCTTGGAAGTGAAGTACGTCCTGCTTGGCGGTATCCAGTAAGTTTTATCGGGTGAAAGGCGAGGACTTCAAGGACGACTTCCGCAAGGCGCTGCCGAAGGAGGTCGTCCAGTCGCTGACCCGCCGCTCGCCATGGCGCGCGACCGCGGCCATCGTGCACGACGTGGCGGTGATCGCCGCCGCGGTTGCGATCGCGCGGTATTTCTGGCCGCACCCCATCATCATCGCGCTCGCGGTTTTGGTTATTGGAACCCGACAGCACGCGCTCTTCGTCATCGCGCACGACGCGGCGCACTACCTGCTATATGAGCGCCGCTGGCAGAACGACCTGGCAGGCCGCGCCTGCGCCACGGTGCAGGGGCTATCGATGTGCACGTACCGCGTGATCCACCGCCTGCATCACAACAACCTCTACGGGCCGCTCGATCCGGACACGGCGTTGCACGGGGGCTACCCGCGCGGCAAGGCCTATCTCGTAAAGAAGTTGCTGAAGGACCTGAGCGGCCTCACGGCGTGGAAGACGTACGCTTACTTCCTGGGCGGGGCGCCGGCGCTGAACACGGCCACCAACGTCGCCATCCGTCCGCTCGACGACACGTCGGAAAAGCTCCGTCTCGAGGCGAAACGCGACCGCAACGTGGTGATCGGCTTCCACCTCGTGCTCCTCGCCGGCTTCGCGTGGTCGGGTTACCTGGTCCAGTATCTCGTGCTTTGGGTGCTGCCGCTCGTCACCGTGGTGCAGGCGATCCTGCGCCTGCGCGCCATCGCCGAGCACGGCGCGACCACCGACTTTTCATCGCCGCTCACCGCGGCGCGCACCAACACGGGCCCCGCCTGGCTCGAGTGGCTGATCTTCCCGCACCACGTGAACTACCACATCGAGCACCATCTCTACGCTTCGGTGCCGCATTACAACCTGCCCGCCCTGCACCGCGAGATGGCGGCGCGCGGGGTGCTCGAGGGAGCCGAATTCCTGCCTTTCAGCGCCACCCTGACAAAGATCTTTGCGAAGCCCTACTTGGGCGGCGGCGCGGGGAACTGAACGAAAGGCGGGGCCGGCGTCTGCTCGGGGGGAACGTACGCCGGCGCGGGCTTGCCCGCCGGTCCGAGGCTGCGGATATAGCGGTACATCGCGCGCAGGTCGCGCGTGCTCATGTCGTGCAGGTTGAACCAGGGCATCGGCGGGCGCGTCGACAGGCTCTTCGCCTTCTTCACCCACTGGTCCTCGGTCAGATCCTGCATGTAGAGGCGAAGGTTGACCGGATAGGTGGTGCCCCAGGGACCGCGCCAGCCCAGCACGTCCCCCACCAGGTACTGGGACTCCGGCGCCTTGCCGCCGCTCAGCGCGTAGCCCGGCGTGTGGCAATCGTGGCAACCCGAGATCTTCGTGATGTAGCGGCCGCGCTCGACCTGCGGGTCGGCTTTCTTCTTTTCCTGTGCGGCCACTGGAACGGACGCGAAAAGAATTAAGAGAAATGTAATTCCCTTCACAGCTTGAGCCTCATCGGTTTCATGGACGAATCGATAAATCCTAGCCTGCGATAAAGCTCCTGTGCGCGCTCGTTTTGCATATCGGTCAGGAGCGTTAGGCGCAGCACGCCGCGGCTCCTCGCCTCCGCGATCGCGAATCCCGCGAGCGCGGTCGCGATGCCCTGACCGCGGTGCGTGGGCTGAACCACCAGGTCCTCGAACAAGGCCGCGGTCCCGCCTTCGGCGGTGCTCACCGTGTAGAGAAGGCTCGCCATGGCCACGACCTGCCCTTCGTCGCGCGCCACATAGATCGTGCCCACCGATTCGTCCGACAGGATCTTCTCGAGCGCCCGGGTCTGCTTCTCGTAGTCCGGAGCGAACTCGGACTCTTCGGAGAACAGGATCGTCAGCAGAGCCACCAGCTGCGGCAGTTCGTCGCGGCGCGCTATTCCAAGCTCGTGCATCGGGAGATCCTCCCGTGAAAAACGTGGTCCGTCCCTGCCTTGATCCTAGCGCAGGCGCTAGACGTTGAAGCGGAAGTGGATCACGTCGCCGTCGCGCACGGTGTAGTCGCGGCCTTCGAGGCGGAGCTTTCCCGCCTCCTTGGCGCCGAGCTCGCCGCCGTGGGCGACGAAATCGTCGTAGGCAGCGACCTCGGCGCGGATGAAGCCGCGCTCGAAGTCGGTATGGATGACTCCGGCCGCCTGCGGCGCGGTGGCGCCTGCCTGGACGGTCCAGGCCCGAACTTCCTTGGGGCCGGCGGTAAAGTAGGTCTGCAGGCCGAGCAGCGCGTAGGCGGCGCGGATCACGCGGTTCAGGCCGGGCTCGTCCATCCCCATGTCCTCGAGGAAGAGGAGCTTGTCCTCGTCGGACATGTCGGCGATCTGCGATTCGATGTTGGCGCTGATCGGCACCACCGGCGCGCCTTCGTTCGCGGCATAGGCTTTTACCCGCTCCAGCAGCGGGGCGGATCCGGTTTCGCCCACATTAGCCACATACATCGTCGGTTTCATCGTCAGGAGAAAGAGCGGCTTGATCACGGCGTGCTCTTCCTTCGACAGCTCGGCAGTCCGGGCCGCGCGGCCGGCGTTCAGCACTTCCTGGACTTTCTTCAGGGCAGCAACGAGGCGCTGCGCCTCCTTGTCGCCGCCCGTCTGGGCGACCTTCTCGTGCTTGGCGAGCTGGCGCTCGACCGAATCGAGGTCGGCCAGCGCGAGCTCGGTGTTGATGGTCTCGATGTCGGAAACCGGATTCACCTTTCCGGCGACGTGCACGACGTCGGCATCCTCGAAGCAGCGCACCACGTGCGCGATGGCGTCGGTCTCGCGGATGTTGGCGAGGAACTTGTTGCCCAGACCCTCGCCCTTCGAGGCGCCGGCGACGAGGCCGGCGATGTCCACGAACTCGACCACCGCCGGCACCACCTTCTGCGGCTGCGCGATCTCGGCGATCACCTCGAGGCGCCGGTCGGGCACCTCGACGATGCCGACGTTCGGCTCGATGGTGCAGAAGGGATAGTTCTCGGCCGCGATCCCCGCCTTGGTGAGCGCGTTGAAGAGCGTGGACTTGCCGACGTTCGGCAGGCCCACGATGCCGCAGCGCAGGCTCATTTTTTCCGGCCGAGCAGGCCGCCGAGCAGGCCCTTCTTCTCCGGTTCCTTCTTCTCAGGCTCCTTGACCGGGAGTTCCTTCTTCTCGGGCTCCTTTTTCGGAGGGGCCGGAGCCTTCTCCTCCGTGTGGAGCTTGTGCATCGCGCCCTGCATGTCGCCGGCGAGCATCATGGGAAGAAGATCGAGGGCCTTCTGTATCGACGCGTCGATCGCTTCCTTTTCCTCGGCGGGCGGCCGCTGCAGCACGTAGTCCGCGCCTTCGGTGTCGGCCGGGGGCTTGCCCACGCCGATGCGCAAGCGCCAGTAGTCGTGGCTCGCGATGCGCTGCGAGATGTCCTTCAGCCCGTTGTGGCCGGCGATGCCGCCGCCCTGCTTCATCTTCGCCACGCCCGGCGGGAAGTCGAGCTCGTCGTGCACCACGAGGATTTCCTCGGGCTTGATCTTGAAGAAACCGGCGAGCATCTGCACCGCGCGGCCGCTCGCGTTCATGAAGCTCTGCGGCTCGAGCAGCCAGGCGCCGGACGCCTCGTGGCGGCCCACCAGCGCCTGGAACTTCGGGTCCTTGCGCAACGCGATGCCATTGGCGGCGGCGAAGCGCTCGACCAGCCAGAAGCCCGCGTTGTGGCGCGTGCGCTCGTATTCCTTGCCTGGATTGCCCAGGCCCACGACGAGACGGATCAAGGCTTACTTCTTCTCTTTCTTCTCGCCCTTGTCGGCCGCGGCGGGCTTCTCGGCCGCTGCGCCCTTGCCCTTGTCGCCCTTGTCTCCCTTCTCGCCCTCGCCAGGCGCGCCCTCGCCTTCCTTCGGCGCGGCCGCCTGCTCGGTGGTCGGAACCTCGGACGGAGCCACGGCCGCGGCTGCGGCGGCGGCTTCCTCTTCTTCGGTGATGAGCGACGGGATCACCACGGTCGCGACCACCGGGTTCTCGCTCTTGTGGATGGCGAGCTCCACGCCCTTCGGCAGCGCGACCTCGCGCACGTGCAGCGAGTGGCCGACGGTGAGGTTGGAGAGATCGACCTCGATGAACTCGGGCAGGTCGTCCGGGAAGCAGGTGATGTCGAGCTCGTTCAGCACGTGGCTCGCGATGCCGCCCTGCTCCTTCACGCCGGGCGACTTGTCGGCGTTCACGAAGTGCAGCGGCACCTTCATGTGGATCTTCTTGTCCTTGGACACGCGCTGGAAGTCGACGTGCTGCACCTGCAGCTTGAACGGATGCATGTTCACCGCGCGCAGCAGAACCTGCTGGTCGCCGCCGTTCAGCTTCAGCGTCAGGATCGAGGCGTGGAACTTCTCGTTCCTCAGGTTCTGGAACAGGGCCTTGTGGTCGAGCGCGATATTCACCGCGCCATCGGCCCCGCCGTAGACGATGCCGGGCACCTTGCCCATGCGGCGCAGACGGCGGCTCGCACCCGTTCCTTGCGCCTCGCGCTTTTCCGCGCTGATTTCGAATTTCATGGCTGCTCCTTGGTTGGGCCGGACCCGCGACCAGGCACCGGCCTGTTTGAAAAACTACCAGTGACTCATTCTATGAATAAAGAGCTGACCGATTCCTCGGTGTAGATGCGCAGGATCGTCTCGGCGAGGAGTCCCGCGACCGAGAGGCTGCGGATCTTGCCGCCGCGTGCATCCTCGCGCAGCGGAATGGTGTCGGTAACCACCAGCTCGTCGAGATCCGACTTGGCGATGCGCTCGACCGCAGGGCCGGAGAGCACGGCGTGCGTGCAGTAGGCGACCACCTTGGTGGCGCCTTCTTCCTTCAGCACCTGGGCCGCCTTCACCAAAGTGCCTGCGGTGTCGACCATGTCGTCCATGATGACGCAGGTGCGGTCCTTCACCTCGCCGATCACGTTCATCACTTCGCTTACGTTGGCCTTCGGCCGGCGCTTGTCGATGATCGCGAGGTCCGACTCCAGGCGCTTGGCGAGCGCGCGCGCGCGCACCACGCCACCGACGTCGGGCGAGACCACGATGAGGTCCTCGTAGCGCTGCTTCCACACGTCGCCAAGCAGCACCGGCGCGGCGTAGATGTTGTCCACCGGGATGTCGAAGAAGCCCTGGATCTGATCCGCGTGCAGGTCCATGGTCAGCACGCGCGCCACGCCCACCGAGGCGAGCATGTTCGCCACCACCTTGGCGCTGATCGCGACCCGCGCGGAGCGCGGCCGGCGGTCCTGGCGCGCGTAGCCGAAGTACGGGATCGCCGCGGTGACGCGGGCGGCCGACGAGCGCTTGAGCGCGTCGACCATGACGAGCAGCTCCATCAGGTTGTCGTTGGTCGGCGCGCAGGTCGATTGCAGCACGAAGACGTCCTTGCCGCGCACGTTCTCGAGCAGCTCGACCATCACTTCGCCGTCGGAGAACTTGCCGACGATCGCCCGGCCGAGCGGCTGGTTGAGATAGCGCGCCACCTCCTGCGCGAGGCGCGGGCTGGCGTTGCCCGTAAACACCATCAGGCGCTCGAGCTGCGCCGCGCTAGGTCCGTGCGTCATCGTGTTCATGTGTATTGGCTGGGGAGGAAGGATTCGAACCCTCGTATGCCGGAATCAAAATCCGGTGCCTTAACCAGCTTGGCGACTCCCCAGTTGGACTTCACTCTTCCAGACCGGCGAGCGGGTGCCGGTCCAGGCCCCGCGCGACGAATCCACGCATGTCCCCCGGTAGTTTGTTGTAAAGAGCGCGCGCCTGGGCCTCCGACGTGAACTCCGTGAACACGCACGCCCCGGACCCGGTCATGCGCGCTTGCGGGGAGCGTTGTCTCAACCATTTGAGGTGCACCGCCACCTCGGGATAGCGCGCCACGACCACCGCTTCGAGGTCGTTGCGCCCCTGACCCGAGAAAAAGGGCGGTATTTTGAGTGCTTTCGACTGCCCTGTCAACGCGGAAGCGAAGATTTCCTTCGTGGAAACCGAGACTTGGGGCTCGAGCACGAGGTACCAGGCGGCGGGCAGGTCGAGCTCCGTGAGCCGCTCGCCGATACCCTCGCCGAGCGCGTTGCGGCCGTGGACGAACAACGGCACGTCGGCACCCAGTTTCTTCCCGATGTCGATCAGTCGGCCGGTCGGGAGATGGAGATTCCACAACCTGTTCAAGACAAGCAGAACGGTGGCGGCGTCGGAGGAGCCGCCGCCCATGCCGCCGCCGACCGGAAGGACCTTCTCCAGCGAAATGTCGGCTCCCTTCGTCGCTCCAGTGCACTCCTTGAGCAAATGGGCAGCGCGAAAGCACAGGTTATCGTCGCCATAGACGCCGGAAAACCGAACCTCGCCGTCCTCGCGCGGACCGATGCCCACGCGGTCGGCGCGATCGACCAGCCGGAACACCGTCTGCAGCTCGTGGTAGCCCGCATGTTCCCCGGCCTCGCGCTGGCCGAGCACGTGCAGGAAGAGGTTCAGCTTGCCCGGCGCGGGATACCACTTCATGGGCGCGTCATTGCCACTTCGAGATCGCGAGCCGCAGCTCGATGTCCGGGTAGGTGAGGCGCATGCGCGAAGGGAGCTTGCCCTCGTACTCCTGGTAATCGATCTTCCAGCCGCGCTCGTCGAGCGAGCGCAAGCGCCCCTCGGGGTCGTACTCGGCCTTTGCCGCCGCCGGGTCGGAAGGCCTGCCGCGCACCCAGTCGGCGAGCCCGGCGAGCGGCAGTCGGAATCCGAGGACTTCCTCGGTGAGCGCCTCGGCGTCGCGGGCGCGATATTCGCGCGGCTCCGCGGTGGTCAGCACCACCGAGTCGCCGTCGCGCACGATGCGGGCGACGCCGGCGCCGAGCGTGGAGCTGATGAGCATCTCGTCGGCGCTCTTCGCATGGCGCCACGCGATGTTGCCGCTGAAGGCATCCTTGCCGTAGCGCGCCGCGAGCCGGCCGCTCAGGTCGAACTCGACGTCGTCGGGGACCTTCGTCTGGAGCTGGGCGCAGCCCGCGATCAAGACGAACACCAGGGAGAGCCAGACGGACCGCCGTCCCATCTGTCGTCTTATTTCTTCAGGCGCTTGATGGTCTTCTGCAGCGTCTCGTTGTCCGGGCTCGCCTTGAGCGACTCCTGCCAGACGCGGTTCGCCTCGTCGCGCTGGCCCATCACCCACAGCACCTCGCCCAGATGCGCGCCGATCTCGGCGTCGGGCCGCCCGTCGTAGGCGCGGCGCAGCTGCTCGGCGGCGCCTTTGAGATCGCCTTCGCGGTAAAGCACCCAGCCCAGGCTGTCCATGATGAAGTAGTCGTCGGGCGCGAGCTCCAGCGCGCGCTCGATCAGCTTGCGCGCCTCGGGCAGGCGCGTGTTGCGCTCGGCAAAGGAGTAGCCCAGGGCATTGTAGGCGTGCGCATGGTCGGGCCGCACCTCGATCAGCTTGCGCAGGTTCGACTCGAGCACGTCGAAGCGATCGAGCTTCTCGGCGGTGAGGGCGTAGTCGTAGAGCAGCTCGGGCTGTTCGGGATCCTTCTTCAGGGCATCGGCGAGCAGCTTGAAGGCGTCCTGGTTGCGGTTGGCCTCGCGCAGGAGCTGCGCCTCGGCGACGATGATCTGCGCCTCTTCGCCGGGGTTGTCGGCGGCGACGCGCTTGAGATACTTGCGCGCCTCGTCGAGCTTGCCCTGCTTCGCCATGGCGTTCGCGGTGCGCATGCGCGCGGCGAGCTGGTGCTCGCCTTCGCCGATGCTCTCGTACCACTTGATTGCCTGCGGCCACTGCTTCTGCTCCTCCGCGATCTGGCCCAGGACGTAGCGCACGCCGTCGGAGTCGCGATAATTGAGCGCGAGCAGGCGCTTCATGTTCTGCTCGGCGACCTCGTAATCCTTGAGCTGGAACGCGAGCAGGCCCACGGCATAGATGACCTCGGTGTTGCCCGGACTCGCGGCGAGCACGGCTTCGAACTGCTTGCGCGCCTCGGGCAGGCGCTTGTCGAGGATCAGGAGCCGCGCGTAGTTGAGCCGCGCCTCGCGCGAATTCGGATTCTTGGCGACGAAATCGCCCAGCACCTTGGCGGCGGCGGCAGGCGAGCGGCGCTGCAGGATCTGCGCCTCGAGGAGCGCAGCGAGCTCCCAATCGGGGCGTAACGCGCTTGCGCGGTGGATCGCCGCAACCGCGGCGTCGTCGTCGCCGGCGGCGGCGGTGGCCTGCGCCACGGCGAAGTGTGCCTGCGGCAGCTTCGGATACTTCGACGCGAGCGTGCGCACCACGCGCAGGTTCGCCGCCTTGTCGGGGTTCGCCGCGAGCAGGCGATTGAGCTGCATGAATCCGTTCTCCGGGCTCACGCCCTCGGTGGCGAGCAGCTTCTCGAGATGCGGCAGCGCTTCCTCGGCGCGCTTGTTCGCCACCAGCAAAGCCGCGAGAACCTGCAGCGCCTGGGGCGAGGCCGGATCGAGCTCCTGCCAGGTGCGCGCCGCGTCGAGCGCGAGCTCGGGAAGCCGCGCCTGGTTCGCGATCTCGACCGCGCGGCGCGCGACGCGCGGGTCGTTGGTGCGCCGCGCGAGGTCGAGGAACGTCTGCGCCGCGAGCGGGAGGTCGCCGCGCTGCAACGCGATCTCGCCGA
Organism: Burkholderiales bacterium; assembly: GCA_035577785.1. Lineage (GTDB taxonomy): Bacteria > Pseudomonadota > Gammaproteobacteria > Burkholderiales > SG8-39 > SCGC-AG-212-J23. Next base: position 21,263 of record DATLUZ010000199.1, read on the forward strand.
GCAGGAACTCGTAGAGCATCGGCTCCTGGAGGTCGCCCTCGGCTGCCTGCGGAATGTCCTTGGTCTGCGCGATCGCGGCGCAGCCTGCGATCGACAGGCCCGCCGCGGCGATGATCAACCGGATCGCTCTTTTCATCTGGATTCGACCCATCTTAGGTATATTTGGTGCCCCGCACAAGCAGGTTTTCCACATGCCGGAGCTACCCGAGGTCGAGGTCACGCGGCGCGGACTCGAGCCGCAACTCGCAGGCCGCGTCATCTCGGGCGTCGCGGTGCGCGAGCCGCGCCTGCGCTGGCCGGTGCCGAAGGACGTGCGGCGCCTCGCGGGACGCACGGTGCGCGCGATCCAGCGCCGAGGCAAGTATCTTCTCGTCGACTGCGGCGACGGCCACCTGATCCTCCACCTCGGAATGTCGGGCAGCCTGCGCGTGCTGCCCGCCGGTACCCCGGCGCAGAAGCACGACCACTTCGACCTTCAGCTTGGTGACAGGATTCTGCGGCTGCGCGATCCGCGCCGCTTCGGCGCGGTGCTCTGGACGCGCGCGGCCATCGACACCCATCCGCTGCTCGTTCATCTCGGTATCGAGCCGCTCACGCGCGAGCTGCACCCGGCGCGCCTGCATCAGCTCACGCGGCCGCATCGCACGGGCATCAAGCAGTTCCTGATGGACGGCCGGCGCATCGTCGGCGTCGGCAACATCTACGCGAACGAAAGCCTGTTCCTCGCGGGCATTCATCCGCGGGTGCCCGCCGGCAAACTTTCCCTGGAGAGATGCGCGCGGCTTTCCTCAGCGATCAAGCAAACCCTACGCGCGGCGATCCGCGCCGGCGGCTCGAGCCTGCGCGACTTCGTCGGCGCCGACGGCAACGCCGGCTACTTCCAGCAACGCTATTGGGTCTACGACCGCGCGGGCCAACCGTGCCGCCGCTGCGGAAGCGTCATTCGCAAGATCCAGCAGGGCCAGCGGTCTACGTTTTACTGTCCGTCCTGCCAGAAGTGACTTTGGCTTTCAGTTTCTTTTCGATGTAGGGATGAACGAACTTTGAAACATCGCCCCCGAGCGACGCGATCTCGCGCACCAGCGTCGCGGAGATGAACATGTGCTGCTCGGATGGTGTGAGGAAGATCGTCTCCATCTGCGGATAGAGGTGGCGGTTCATCCCCGCGAGCTGGAACTCGTATTCGAAGTCCGACACCGCGCGCAGGCCGCGCAGCACCACCCGCGCGTTGTGCTTGCGCACGAAGTCGATCAGCAGGCCGCTGAAGCCGGTGACTTCGAGGTTCTTCACGTCGGCGAGCACCTCGCGCGCCATGCCGATCCTCTCCTGCAGCGGGAAGAAGGTGCGCTTCGGGGTGCTTTCGGCGATGGCGAGCACGAGCGAATCGAACAGCGTGCTTGCCCGGCGCACCAGCTCCTCGTGGCCGCGCGTGAGCGGGTCGAAGGTTCCCGGATAGATCGCCTTGATCATCGCCTTATTTCGTCCTTTGGTTCCAAGAGCTGGTAGCTCACCTGCCCGGCGCGCGAGCGCTTGAGCTCGCGCCAGGCGGGTCCCGGCTCGACGGGTTCGGCCGCCTCGACGTAGACGCGCGCTCCTGGCGCCAGCCGCGGCGGCAGCCGCTCGAGCAGCGCCGGCAGGGCATTCTGCCTGAACGGCGGATCGAGGAAAACCACGTCGAAGCGCTCGTCGCCCTTCCCGAGATAGTCGAACGCATCCGCGAGGACGAGGTCTACTTGCTTTGCCCCGATCAGCTCGCAGGTTTTCTCGAGGAAGGAAAACACCGCACGGTCGTTCTCGACCATGACGACGCGCGCGGCGCTGCGCGAGGCGGCCTCGAACCCGAGCGCGCCGCTGCCGGCGAACAGATCGAGGCAGCTTTTTCCGTCGAGGACCTGGCCGAGCCAGTTGAAGAGCGTCTCGCGCACGCGATCAGGCGTGGGGCGCAGGTCGCGGCGCTCGGGCACCGCGATGCGCCGGCCGCGGTACTCGCCGCCGATGATGCGGATTCTGCCTTTGTTAGAATGCACGCATCGATGGTAGCGCTCTCCTGGGCGGCGCGCCTCAAGGCAGGTCTTGCGCGCACTCGCGACGTTCTCAATACGCCGGTCTCGGAGCTCTTCGTTCGACGCAAGGTCGACGAGGCGCTGTTCGAGGAGCTGGAGAACGCCCTGCTGCAGGCCGATTGCGGCGTGCCGGCGACGCAGCAGCTCGTCGATTCGCTGCGCAAGAAGAAGGCGCCCGACGGCGAGGCTCTGCGCCAGGCCCTGAAAGATTCGCTCACCGAGCTGCTGCGCCCGCTGGAGAGGAAGCTGGAAGTCGGAGCCAAGCCGTTCGTCATCATGATCGCGGGCGTGAACGGCTCGGGCAAGACGACATCGATCGGCAAGCTGGCGAAGTGGCTGCAGTCGCAGGGCGCGAGCGTGATGCTCGCCGCCGGCGATACCTTCCGCGCGGCGGCGCGAGAGCAGCTGGTGATCTGGGGCCGCCGCAACGACGTGCCGGTGATCGCGCAGGACTCGGGCGACCCCGGTGCGGTGGTGTTCGACGCCCTGGGCGCGGCGCGCGCTCGGGGCATCGACGTGCTGATCGCCGACACCGCCGGACGCCTGCCGACGCAGCTCCACCTCATGGAGGAGATCCGCAAGGTGAAGCGCGTCGCCGGCAAGGCGCTCGACGGCGCGCCCCACGAGTTGCTCCTCGTTCTCGACGCGAACACCGGGCAGAATTCGCTCGCCCAGGTGAAGGCGTTCGACGACGCGCTCGGCCTGACCGGCCTCATCCTGACCAAGCTCGACGGCACGGCGAAGGGCGGCGTGGTCTGCGCCATCGCGAAGGAGAGGCCCATCCCGCTCCTCTTCGTCGGCGTGGGCGAGGACATCGACGACCTTCGACCCTTCGTCGCGAGAGACTTCGCCGAGGCGCTGGTTGGTTAGCTTCTCGTCGGTCGCCAAGCGCTACCCCGGCGGCCAGGAAGCGCTGAGAAGCGTCACCTTCTCCGTCGACGCGGGCGAGCTCGCTTTCGTCACCGGGCGCTCGGGCGCCGGAAAGTCGACGCTGCTCAAGCTCATCGCCGCGATCGAGCGGCCGACCTCGGGCTCGGTGATCGTGAACGGCCAGAACGTCGGCGCCCTCAAGCGCCCGGCGATTCCCTACCTGCGCCGCAACCTCGGCCTCATCTTCCAGGACCAGAAGCTGCTCTACGACCGCAGCGTCTACGACAACGTGGCGCTGCCGCTCGCGTTTTCGGGGCAGGCGCCGCGCGAGGCGGCGCGCCGCGTGCGCGCCGCGCTCGACAAGGTGGGGCTGCTCGCCAGGGAGAAAGCCAATCCCGTTCAACTCTCGGGCGGGGAACAGCAGCGGGTCGCGATCGCGCGCGCGGTGGTGAAC
>DATLUZ010000200.1:0-7679 GCA_035577785.1 Burkholderiales bacterium
CAGGCCGCGCGTTCGGTGAGGACCGGGTCGATCTTCAGGTCGCGCGCGATCCGGCCGCTCAGCAGCTGGATGCGCTCGACCCGCTGGAGCTGCGTGCCGAGCTTGTTGTGGTACAGCACGCGCGCGAGCTCGGGCACCCGCGATTCCAGCCGCCGCTTGCGGTCCTGGTCGTAGAAGAAGCGCGCGTCCTCGAGCCGCGGCCGCACCACGCGCTCGTTGCCGCCGACGATGTGCCGGGGGTCGGGAACGCGCATGTTCGACACAATCAGGAACTTCGGCTGCAGATGTCCCGCGCGGTCGAACAGCGGGAAGTATTTCTGGTTCTGCCGCATGGTGAGGATCAGACATTCCTGCGGCACGGCGAGGTAGGTGGCGTCGAACTTTCCGGTATAGACGCTTGGGTGCTCGACGAGCGCCGTCACCTCGTCCAGCAGGTCGCTGTACTCGCCGAGTCCGCCACCTTCCTGGGCGGCGGTCTCCTTGAGCTGGCGCTCGATTTCCGCGCGGCGGGCGGCGAAATCGGCCATGACCATGCCTTCGTCGGCGAGGCGCTTTTCGTATTCGTCCGCGGATCTCAGGCTGATCCTGCCTGCGCCCATGAAGCGGTGTCCGGCGGTTTCGCGGCCTGCCGCAACGTCCAGCACGCTGCCGCCGATGACGCGCTCGCCATGCAACAGGACCACGCCGTGGACCGGCCGCACGAACTGCGCGTCGCCCGCGCCCCAGCGCATGACCTTTGGAATCGGCAGCGACTTCAGCGCCCCTTCCACCAGGGCGGGCAGGACCTCTACGAGAACCGCGCCTTTCGCCTTGGCGCGCGCGACGTAGACCTCGCCCTTGGCCGTGGTGCGGCGCTCGAGCCGGCTCACCTCCACGCCCGCCTTGCGCGCGAACCCGGCGACGGCCTGCTCGGGTGCCTTGGTCGAGGGACCGGTCAGTTCGTTCTCGCGCTCTGGCGCCTCCGATTCGGCCTCGGCAATCAGTACGGCGAGGCGCCGCGGGGTGGCAAGCGCTCGCCCTTTCCCTTCAGCAGCAAGGTGGGCGGTGGCGAGGGCCTTGGAAATGCTTTGGAAAAAAGCCTCCGAAAGCACCCGCAGCGACTTCGGCGGCAGCTCCTCGGTGAGGATCTCGACCAGCAGCGTTGCTTTCATCGCTAGGCCGGTTCCGGCTCTTTCTTGAGCAAGGGAAAACCGAGGCGCTCGCGCGACTCGTAGTAGGCCTGCGCTATTGCGCGCGCGAGCGCGCGCACGCGGCCGATGTAGGCGGCGCGCTCGGTGACCGAGATCGCACCGCGCGCATCGAGCAGGTTGAAGGTGTGGGAGCACTTCATGACCATTTCGTAGGCCGGCAGGACGCACTGGGCCTCGATCAGGTGCTTTGCCTGGGCTTCGTAGTCGGAGAAATGCCGGAACAGCATCTCCGTATTGGAAAGCTCGAAGTTGTACCGTGACTGCTCGACTTCGTTCTGGTGGTACACGTCTCCATACAGAACGGGAGTCGACGCTTGCGTCGACGCGCCGGGCGTCCACACCAGGTCGTAGATGCTCTCCTTGCCCTGCAGGTACATCGCGAGCCGCTCGAGGCCGTAGGTGATCTCGCCGAGCACCGGCTTGCAGGCGAGACTGCCCACTTCCTGGAAGTAGGTGAACTGCGTGACCTCCATGCCGTCGAGCCACACTTCCCAGCCCAGGCCCCAGGCGCCGAGGGTCGGCGACTCCCAGTCGTCCTCGACGAAGCGGATGTCGTGCTCGCGCGGGTCGATGCCCAGTTCCCGGAGCGACGCGATGTACAGGTCCTGGATGTCGGCGGGCGAGGGCTTCAGCACCACCTGGTACTGGTAGTAGTGCTGGAGGCGATTCGGATTCTCGCCGTAGCGGCCGTCCTTGGGCCGGCGCGACGGCTGAACATAGGCCGCCTTCCACGGCTCGGGACCGATGGCGCGCAGGAACGTCGCGGTGTGAAAGGTCCCCGCGCCGACTTCCATGTCGTAGGGCTGCAGCAGGACGCAGCCCTGGCGATCCCAGAACGCGTTGAGCTTCAGGATGAGGCTCTGGAAGCTGAGCATGGCGCCGGCGATTTTACCGGCTCGCTGCGCGCCAGGCGACGAGCAGCGCGCCCGCGAGCAGGAGCAGAGAAACGCCGACGACGGGCCAGTCGGCGTAGCGCGAGTAGGGCGTCGCGCCTGAATAGCCCTGCGCGCTCACTTCCAGCCGGCCTTCCATGAACTTCGGCAAGCGCGCGAGCACGCGTCCGTCGCGGTCGATCGCCGCCGTGATGCCGGTGTTCGTGGCGGCGAGGTGCATGCGCCCGGTCTCGACGGCGCGCAGCCGCGCGATCTGCAGATGCTGCGCCGGCGCTAGCGAATCGCCGAACCACGCGACGTTCGAGACGTTCACCAGGATCGTCGCCTCGGGAAGCCGGCGCGCGATTTCGTCGCCGAACGCGTCCTCGTAGCAGACGTTCACCGCGACGCGCTGGCCCGCGGCGGTAATCGGCGGCTGCGCGTGACCGCCGCGCGAGAAATCGGAGAGCGGGATCTGCAGCACGCTCAGCACCCAGCCAAAGCCCGGCGGGATGAACTCGCCGAACGGCACCAGGTGCGACTTGTGGTACGCCTGCGGCGGCGAAGTGCCGAGAGAAATCACGCTGTTGAAATACTCGTCGCTCCGTGTTCGGTAGGGCACGCCAAGGAGAAGATCGCCACCGTTGCGCCTGGCGACGCTTTCGAGGCGCGCGAGGAATTCGGGCTCGATGCGATCAAGAAAGCGGGGGATCGAGGTCTCGGGAAAGACGATCAGCTTCGCGCTGGTCGCCTCGGCCAGGCGCACATACGTGGCGAGGATCGGCGGGTAGCGTTCCGGGCGGAACTTGAGGTCCTGCTCGATGTTCCCCTGCAGCAGCGCCGCGCTCACAGGTGCGCCGGCCGGCTCGGTCCATTGGACGTGGCGCAGCGCTTCGCCGGCGGCCACGATCGCGACGAGTACCGTCCCAAAGACGAGCGGCCGCCGTCGACGAAAGGCGAGCCATACCATGCCGCCGAGCGACACCGATATGAAGGACAGACCGAACACGCCGACGACCGGCGCGTAACCCTGCGGCGGCCAGCCTACGGCTGCGTAACCCGCCGACAGCCACGGAAAGCCGGTGAAGATCCAGCTCCGCAGCCATTCGAAGAGCGTCCACGCGGCCGGGACCAGAAGGCAGGCGCGCACGGACGCCTGCGCCGGGATGCGCGCCTGGAGCCAACCGGCCGCGGCCGGAAACAGCGCGAGAAAGGCGCAGAAGAGGAACGTGGCGAGGGCCGCCAGAGGCAGCGGCATGGCGCCGAAGGTATGCAGGCTGACGTAGACCCATGACACACCCGCGCCGAAGAGGCCCAGACCGAAGGCGTACCCCGACCAGAACGCGCGCCGCGGCGTCGCGCCGATCCAGAAGCCCGCCAGAACGGCGAACGTCAGCACCGCGAGCGGAAAGAAGCCCACGGGCGCGAACGCGAGCACCGTCGCCGCGCCGCAAAGAAATGGGGTCAGAAAAAAAAGCTTTTTTATGTTTTAGGCTTGTCGACCAGCAACGTATAGACCCGCCGCGAGTCGGCGCGCAGCACCTGGAAGCGCACGCCGTCGATCGTGACCGTTTCGCCGCGCTTGGGCAGCCGGCCGAGGTGCGAGATCACGAGGCCGCCGCTCGTGTCGACGGTCTGGTCCGGAAGCGCCGAGCCGAGCGCCCTGTTCAAGTCGGCGATCTGCGTGAGCGCCTTCACCCGGTAGCGCCCGCCCGGCTCGGGCAGGATGTTGTCCGAGGCCTCGTCGAAGTCGTACTCGTCCTCGATGTCGCCGACGATCTGCTCGAGCACGTCCTCGATCGTGACCAGGCCCGCCACGCCGCCGTATTCGTCGATCACGATGGCCATGTGGTTGCGGCTGGCGCGGAACTCGCGCAGCAGCACGTTGAGGCGCTTCGCCTCCGGCACGAAGATCGCCGGGCGCAGCATCTCGCGCACGTTGACGTCGTCGTCTCCGGCGTAGTGGCGCAGCAGGTCCTTGGCGAGCAGGATGCCGATCACGTCGTCGCGGTTCTGGTCGATCACCGGGAAGCGCGAGTGCGCGGTGGCGATGATCTGCGGGATGAACGTCTCGACCGGCTCGTTGATGTCGATGAAGTCCACCTGGGCGCGCGGCACCATGATGTCGCGCACCTGCATCTCCGAGACCGTGAGCGCGCCTTCGATGATCGAGAGCGCGTCCGCATCGAGGAGGTTGCGCGAGTACGCGGAGCGCAGCAGGTGCACCAGCTGCTCGCGGTCGCCCGGTTCGCGCATGAGCAGCGACGACAGGCGCTCGAGCAGGCTGGGCCGTGAAGGGTCGTTCATTGCAGCCGTTTCATTCTACCGTGTAAGGGTTACCGAATCCTGCGCGCGCCAGCAGCCGGATCTCGAGGCGCTCCATGCGCTCGGCTTCCCTTTTCTTTTCATGCCCGTAGCCGCGCAGGTGCAGCAGGCCGTGCAGCACGAGATGCGCGTAATGCGCGGCCAGCGCCTTGCCTTGCTCACGCGCCTCGCGCGTGATCACGGGGTGGCACAGCACCACGTCGCCGCGGTCCTTTCCGTACGGGAAGGACAGCACGTTGGTGGCGTACGGCTTGTGTCGGTACTGCCGGTTCAGCCTGCGTCCTTCGGCCGCCCCGACGATTCGCAAGCTCGCCTCGATCGGCACCAGCGCGGCCCATTTACGCAGCGTTCTCGCTCCCGGCACGCCGCGGCGAGGGACTGCGTATTGAATTAAAAACCTATTCTTCCTGCGAGCTCTTGTCGTAGGCATCGATGATGCGCGCCACCAGCGGATGGCGCACGACGTCCTGCGCGCCGAACTCGGTAAAAGCGATGCCGCGCACGCCGCCGAGGATGCGCCGCGCCTCGATCAGGCCGCTCTTCTGCCCGCGCGGCAGGTCGATCTGCGTGATATCGCCGTTCACCACCGCCTTGGCGCCGAAGCCGATGCGCGTGAGGAACATCTTCATCTGCTCGGGCGTGGTGTTCTGCGCCTCGTCGAGGATGATGAAGGAGTGGTTGAGCGTGCGCCCGCGCATGTAGGCAAGCGGCGCGAGCTCGATCGTGCCGCGCTCGAGGAGCTTGCCGGTCTTCTCGAAGCCCATGAGATCGTAGAGCGCGTCGTAGAGGGGCCGGAGGTACGGATCGACCTTCTGCGCCAAATCGCCCGGAAGGAAGCCCAGGCGCTCGCCCGCCTCGACCGCCGGGCGCGCGAGCACGATGCGCTTCACCTTGTCGCGCTCGAGCGCGTCCACCGCGCAAGCCACCGCGAGGTAGGTCTTGCCGGTGCCGGCGGGACCGATGCCGATGGTGCAGTCGTGCGCGAGGATGCTCTCGAGGTACTGCACCTGGTGGGGCGTGCGGCCATGGAGGTCGGGGCGCCGCGTGAGGAGCTGCGGTCCCTCGGCCTTGCCCGAAGAGGTATTGCTGGAAAGCTCCGTCAGGCCGAGCTGGACGTCCTCGACGGTCAGGTCGCCCGACGCGCGATCGTAGAAGTGCTCCAGCGCCTGCGCCGCGCGCTGCGCGTGCTCGCCGCGCACGGTGAACTTGCCGCCGCGGCGCGCGATGGTGACGTCGAGCGCCGACTCGATCTGGCGCAGGTTCTCGTCCAGCGCGCCGCACAGGCGCGCCAGGCGCTGGTTGTCGACCGGCTCGAGCTTGACCTCGACGGCCTTACTCGCCATTCAGCAATTCGCCTCGCAGCGCGTGGGACACGACCTCGCTGATGCGCACGTCCGCGAAGCTGCCGATGAGCCCCGGGTCGCCCGCGAAGTTCACGATGCGGTTGTTGGCGGTGCGGGCCGCCAACTCGAAGTTTCTCCGTTTTGAAACCGATTCGACAAGGACCCGCTGCACCGTGCCCATCATGGCTTGGCTTGCGTCGTGATATTGGCGATCGAGGAGCGACTGCAGCCGCCGCAGCCGCTCGCTTTTCACCTCGTTGGGCGTCTCGTCGGGCAGGTTCGCCGCGGGTGTTCCGGGGCGCGGGCTGTAGAGGAACGAGAAGGAGCCGTCGAAGCCGAGCTCGGCGGCAAGCCGAAGCGTGGCCTCGAAATCGGCCTCGGTCTCGCCGGGGAAGCCGACGATGAAGTCCGAGGTCAAGGAAAGATCGGAACGCGCCGCGCGCAGGCGCCGGGCGATCGAGCGGTACTCGAGCGCGGTGTAGCCGCGCTTCATCGCCGCCAGCACGCGGTCGGAGCCCGATTGCACCGGCAGATGCACGTGCGGCGCGAGCTTGTCGAGCTCGGCGTGAGCATCGATCAGTCGTTGCGTGAACTCGCGGGGGTGGGAAGTCGTGTAGCGGATGCGCTCTACGCCTTCGATTTCAGAAATGTAACGCAGCAATTCGGCAAAGTCCGCGGGCGCGTCTGCGCTCGCTTCACCAATCGTGCCGCGCCAGGCGTTGACGTTCTGACCGAGCAGGGTCAGCTCCTTCACGCCCTGCGCGCACAGTGCAGCCACTTCCTGCACCACGTCGCCGAACGGACGCGACACTTCCTCGCCGCGCGTGTACGGAACCACGCAAAAGCTGCAGTACTTGCTGCAGCCTTCCATGATCGAGACGAACGCCTGCGCGCCCTGCACCCGCGGCGGCGGCAAATGGTCGAACTTCTCGATCTCGGGGAAGCTCACGTCCACCTGCGGCCGTCCCGACGCGCGGCGACGCTCCAAGAGCTGCGGCAGCCGGTGCAGCGTCTGCGGCCCGAACACCACGTCGACGTAAGGCGCGCGCGCGACGATCGAACCGCCCTCCTGGCTCGCCACGCAGCCGCCCACCGCGATCATGAGCCCGGGCTTGTCGCGCTTGAGGTGCTTCACGCGTCCGAGGTCCGCGAACACCTTCTCCTGCGCCTTTTCGCGCACCGAGCAGGTGTTGAAGACGATCAGGTCGGCGTCTTCCGGGCGCTCGGCCGCCTCCATGCCGTGGCTCTCGCGCAGCACGTCGGAGATCCTGTCCGAGTCGTACTCGTTCATCTGGCAGCCGAACGTGCGCAGGTAGACCTTGCCCATCAGTTGTTGCTGCCAGTCCCGCTGCTCGTGGCGGGCTGCTGAGCTTCCTCGGGCGTGAGGATCCAGACCTGGCGCACCATGCCCTCCTGATCGAGCATGTACTTGACCTGCGAGCCCGGCGGCACGGCGGTCGGCACAATCAGAAGGTTGTTCTGGTCGCGAATCTGCACGCCCGGTGCGAGCCGCACCGCGACGCCGTTGACGGCAACGATCATGTCCTGCAGGTGGGTGATCGCGCCGGCTTTCGCCTGTTCGGGGATGTTGCGCGCCTGCGCGTATGCGCTCGCCGCGACGAAGAAAACGAGACTTGCTACGGCTCTCGAGAACTGCATCATGCGATTCTACCGGGGCAGGAAGAGGGGTGATGGTGGCGAATCAGGGACTCGAACCCCGGACACACGGATTATGATTCCGCTGCTCTAACCAGCTGAGCTAATTCGCCACGTCCGAAGCGGGATGGGGCGCCATTATAACCTCGTGGACCACGACCTGATCATCGTCGGCGGCGGGCCGGTGGGCGCAAGCCTCGCGCGCGCCGCGCACGGCCTCTCGGTCGCGCTGCTGGCGCACGAGCGCCGCGTTCCGGCGCCGCGCAAGGAGCGCTTCGACGCCCGGGTCTACG
>DATLUZ010000201.1:0-3149 GCA_035577785.1 Burkholderiales bacterium
GGCGCCCGAGCCGAAGCGAAACAGCATGGAGGTCGTATCGTCCATGCCGTAGTCGTGCACCAGGCGCTTGCTCTGCGCGAACACCGAGCCGATGTGGCCGGCGAGGAAGAGCATCGCGTCGACCACGTGCACGCCGCGCCCGGTCATGCCGCCTGCGGGCGTTTCGTCGCGGTCCTGGCGCCAGTGCTCGCGGCGAAAGCGGTACGCGCTCGGCCCGCAGAAGTTGCCCTCGATGTGGAGCAGCTTTCCCAGCCGGCCGTCCTGGAGCATGCGCTTCACCTCTCGCAGCGCCGGCTGGAAGCGCCAGTTGTAGCCGACGGCGAGCGTCACCTTGTGCTCGGCGCACGCGGCGACGGCGCGCTCGGAGTCGGCGCGTGACAAGCCGAGCGGTTTCTCCACGAACACGTGCTTGCCAGCCTTCGCGGCCGCGGCGATGTGCTCGGCATGCGCGGAATGCGGAGTGGCGAGGACCACGGCCTCGACGCTCTTGTCTCTCAAAAGAGTTTCGTACGAGTCGGCAAGCCGGATGCCATGGGTTGCACAGAACTGAGCGGCCTTCGCGGGCGTCCGAGTAGCGCCGGCCGCGAAGCGGATGACATCGCTCTTGCCCTGGATGGCCGAGACGAGGTGCTGGCCCCAGGTCCCGAGGCCGACGATTGCCGCCTGGATCATCGGCCCCTTATACAACGACTCGGCGCCTCAGAGGCGGGTCAGTTCGAGCGCCCAGCTCGATACCAGCTTGTCCTCCTCGAGCAGGCTGCCGCGCACCGTATAGCGGGCGCGATCGCGCCGCAGGAGCGACTCGAAGCCGCGGTAGCGGCCGGTGGGGCTCGCGTAGAACGAGAGGATCGAGTCGGCGACGATGACGAAACGCCCGCGCAGCGCGCCAATCGCCGGGTTGAGCGCGATCCAGTGCGTGGAGCGCGCCCCGGGCGTGAACGGCACGATCTCGTAGCGGTTGTGCTGCACGCGCGCCGGGTCGCCGCGCAGGCGCTGCACCGCCTCGAAGAGCCAGCGGTTCGGCTCGTGGCGCACCGTGGTCTCGCCCGAGAGCGCGAACTTGGTGCCGGCGGCGTCGGCGTATTCTCCCTCGGCGCGCCAGCTTGCCTCCTCGAAGAGAAAGCTGTGGTTTACCCGTGCACCTTGACAGAATCGGCCGGCGCCTGCGCGCGCTCGTCCATGGTGTAGTCGCGCACCACGCTGGCAATGCGCAGCCGGTACGACTCGAAAATACCGGCGCGGCCCTTGGCCTGCGCCTCGCGGTGGCGCTGCAGCGTGCGCCACTTGCGCACCGACTCCTCGTCGCGCCAGAACTGCAGCGAGACGAACTTGCCCTTGTTGGTGATGCTCTCGAAGCGCTCGAGCGAGATGAAGCCGTCGGCCTTGTCGAGGTCGGCCTTGAGCGTGCCGACGAGCTCCATGTAGTCGGGGAACCGGCCTTTTGCAGGCGTGAATTCGAAGATCACGGCGATCACGGGGAACCTCCGGTGTCGATGATACGATGCGCCGATGCCCCGACGCCACGCGCCCCTGCCGAGCCTGTCCTCTCCCTGGCAGCACCTGGGGCGCGTATTCCTCACCGGGCTCCTCACGGTGCTGCCGGTGATCGGCACGCTGTATTTCGCGCTGTGGGTGCTTTCGGTGCTCGAGAAATTCTTCGGCAAGCAGGTGCTGCTGGTAATCCCGGACGATTGGTACCACACCGGCATGGGACTCGTGGTGGCCGTGGTATTCGTGTTCCTCGTCGGCCTGCTGATGCACGCCATCCTCTTCCGGCGCGTGTTCGGCTGGGCCGAGAAGATGCTGCTCGAAATCCCGCTGGTGCGCTCGGTGTACGGGGCGTTGCGAGATCTGCTCGGCCTCTTCGCGCAGCACAAGGAGCCTTCGCTCCAGGTCGTGTCGCTCGACCTGCCTGGCAACCTGCGCTTGCTCGGCTTCGTCACCCGCAGTGACTTCAGCGACGCGCCGCCGGGCATCGCGCGTGGCGACGAAGTCGCGGTGTACCTGCCGATGAGCTACCAGATCGGTGGCTACACCGTGTTCGTGCCGAGAAGCGCTTGCAAGCCGGTCGAGATGTCGCGCGAGGAAGCGATGAAGTTCATCCTCACCGCCGGCCTCAAGAGCGCTTCGCCGTCCGAGCAGCCGGCGAGCGCGGGCTACGCGGGCCGGCGCCCCTCGTAGGCGTCGCGCAGCAGGCCGAGCACCGGCTCGTACTCCACCTTGCGTGGATTGGGATAGGGCGCCTCGACCGCGATGCGCGCCGCGCGCTCGAGATCGGCTTCCTTCATCCCGATGTCGGCGAGGCGCATCGCAATCCCCAGCTTTTTCTCGAGCTCAAACAGCCCGGTTGCCGCATCAGAGGCTTCCAGGGCCTTTCCAATTCGAGTCATCGCTTCCGGAGCCGCGTCCCGGTTGTAGCGCATGGCATGTGGCAGCACGATCGAATGCGTCTCCGCGTGGGGCAGGCCGAAGCCGCCGAGCACGTGGCAGAGCTTGTGGTGAAGCGCGACGCTGGTGGTGCTGATGGTCATGCCGGCGAGCCAGGCGCCGTACAGCGCCTCGCTTCTCGCCTCAAGGTTCTGCGGATGAGATGTGATTCCCGGAAGAGCAGAAGCGAGGGCGCGGATTCCCTCCTCCGCCATCAAGGAAACGATCGGGTTGCCGTCGTGAGCGTAGAGCGCCTCCGCGCAGTGGGCGATGGCGTTCATGCCGCTCGCCGCGGAGACCGCGACCGGCAGGTCCAGGGTGAGCTCGGGATCGTAGATCACCGCCTTCGGCAGGACCTTGGGGTCGCGTCCGGTCTTCTTCGCGCCGCCCTCGCTGACGCCCCAGATGGTGGTCATCTCGGAACCCGAATAGGTCGTCGGTACCGCGACAACGGGTAGCGAGGACGCGAGCGCGATCGCCTTGCCGAAGCCGATGGTCGAGCCGCCGCCGACCGTGACGCAGCAGTCGGCGTTCACCTTCTTCGCCTCCTCGCGGGCCGCCTCCACCACCGCGAGCGGCGTATGCATGACGGCCCGGTCGAAAACCCCCGCGACCGCCAGTCCCCGGGCGAGGTTGCGCACCATCTCCGCGCGGCCGGGAGTCGAGATGAGCAGCACCCGCCGGGCGCCGAGGCGCTCGACCTCGGCGGCAAGGCTCCGGAC
>DATLUZ010000202.1:0-14311 GCA_035577785.1 Burkholderiales bacterium
CGATCGCCTTCGATTGGCCGAGACCCGCTTCGAACAGGATGTAGCGGACGTCGGTGAAGCCTTCCAGGCGCAGCAGCTCTTCGGCGAGGTACTGGGGCGCGATGCAGGTGCCCGTGATCTTCGCGAGTCGAACGCTCGTCGTTTCGAGCCGCTCGCCTTGCGCTCTTGAATTTGTCGGGCCCATGAGCCCGGCGGCGCCGGTCGCCGCGAGCGCAGCGAGGAAGCGGCGTCGACCTGCAGACGTCTGCATGAGCGATTCTCCTAAGGGCGCTTCAAATCTACACCTCATTGCCGGGACCTGCGAGCGATTCGGTGCCTCGCTTCCCAGTCCTTCGCATTCTGCACGACGGCCTCGAACGCCGCGCCGCTCTCCAGAAGCGCGCTCTTCAGCTGGTCATCCAGCGGCTGCTCGATGTCGGTCTCGTCGCGAGGCATCTTGTCCTCGCGCACGGCCTTCATGAGGCGCTGGATTTCGCCTGCCGCATGCGCCGGCGTCTGCAGCAGCACGATTCGCTTCGTTCCGTGCGGGTTGTCGGGCACATGGCAGCGGTCGCACTGTCCGTCCCGCATCCTGAGCGCGAGGGTCTTGTACGTGCTGTCGAGCTTGGGAAGAAAGGGGTTGTCCGCGCTGAACAGGCCGTCGAACAGCGTCACTTGCGGCTGCTCTCGGCCGTCGGCGTCGGTCCACATCCACCTGCCGTCGAATTTCGCCTGTTGTACGCGCTCGGAGGCGACGATAGGCGCCGTCGCCCCGCGATCGGTGTACTGGCCGACCTTGATCCTCGCCGTCTTGGGGTCGATCCAGAGAAGCAGCGTGTTGGCGCCCTGGTAGGTGCTCCATTTCGTCTCGTCGTGCCAGAAGGGATACGGGAACTGGCCGGGCGCGAGGCGATTCCGGAACGCCGTCTCCAGGCGCACGAGAAACATGCCCTCGCGCGCCTGGTACTCGAGGGTGTACCTGCCGTTGAACATGAAGAGCGGCAGGTACATGCCGGTGAGGACGTCGGGAGCGAATTGCGTGAGCGTCGTATCCTTCAGCGGCGTCGCCCCATCCCGGGCGGGGCGTCCCCAGAGCGCGCGGGGCACGAAGCTGCGCTTGACCAGCGAATCCTGAAAGAGACCCTGCCGGCAGCGGTCGAACGCCGCCTGGTCGCCGGGTTGCGCAGCCGGACAGAGACGAGCGAGCTCGGCGGCGAGATCCGCGGCCAGGCGCTCGACCTGCGGCGGCGGCGCGGGCCGTTCGCCGTTGGCCGCGGACGCGGCCGCCGACAGGGCAAGTAGCAGGGCGATGAGGGCACGCACGATATTCTCCGCCTGCGCCCTTTACTGCGCCGCGTCGGCCATCTTCTGCGCCGGCTTCATGTAAGTGCTCGCCAGATGATCTGCGATCTTCCGCCCCATTTCGTCGCCGACTTCGACCGAGTTGCGGAAGTGGATTCCGCCCCAGACCCGCACCAGTCTCTGCTCCTCGGCCATCTGCGCGAAGCTGGTGTAGCGGCGTTGCAGCTTCGGATCGAAGATGTCGTTTACGGTAAAGCTGGCCGGGCCGTTGCCGAACACTGACTGCAGTACTCCTGCGGCTGCGCCGCCGACGATGCCGGCCGCCGAGGGGTACTCGGGATGCATCGGCGTCGCGTTCAGCGGCGCCCAGCCGGCGTCGCGCTCGGTGGCATCGTTGCCGTCCTTGTCGCCGTTGCGGATCGCCGTGACCGGGCGCCAGAAGTTGTAGTGGAACTTCGCATCCCACTCCAGGATGAACGCGTTACCCTCCGCCATCGCAAGCAGCGCGAAGAGGCGCGCGTTGTCGGCGAGGCCGAGGCCGCGAGAAGCGGAGAGCTGCGCGGCGGCCTGGAACCAGCAGGGCAGGAAATTGTTCTGGGTCCAGAACTTGACCGCCTCGGTCTGCTCCGGCGTGCGCCTGACGCTCTTCGCTGCGCCGACCTCTTTGATCTCGTTGTAGTCACGCGCGTAGAGCGCGCTCGATAGCGCCGGCGGCGGCGCGGGCCGGAACTGATCGGGGCTCTTGAATCCCCACGGCCTGGCGGTCGCGTACTGCGGGAAGATCGGCGGGGTCGTCGGAATCCACACGCCTGGCGTAGTCACCGGCCGATAGGTGTCGGGCGCGCTGGATGCGTCGTTCGCGCGCTCTGCGAATACGGCCGCGGCCACCTGCTCGCCGACGAGGGTCCCCGCGTTTCTCGCCGTGCCTTCCGCAACGGCCGCGATCGACGCCGCGTAGGCTTCCTGGATCTTCGCCTTCTGGTCGGGATACAGGCGCAGCAGCATCTCGCGCGCCGCGCCGGCAGCCGCCGCCTCGGCCGAGGCTTTCGGTGCGCGCGGACCCTCGGCGATGAAGCGGGTATACCGGTTCTGCACCGTGTTGACCGCGTCGGACATCGCGACATTCATCATCGCCATGTGGCGCGTCCATGGATTGCCCGCGACGTTCGCGGCCTTCATGACCTCGATCGCGGTCTGATTCCAGTCGGTGATCACATCGGCGCGGGCGAGGGTAGCGCTCGCGAGCATTGCGCCGAACACTGCATGACGTACGGTCCTCATGGTCCTCTCCTATTTGTGGATGGCTGCGGCATCCATTAGAGGAGAGGGCAGGCGGGCTGAACATCAGCCTGAAGGATCGCCCCCAGTACTTTGGTCCTGGGACTGTGGTCTAGGGCGCTTCGAGCAGATCTCGCAGCATCGTCACCATTCGGTCTGCGCTCGTGCCGGGCGGGAAGAGCGCCGTATAGCGGCCGTGCCGGTCGAGCACGAACGTGAAAGCAGTATGGTCGATGAAGTACGCACCGCCGGGCTGCGGCACTTTCTCGTAATAGACCTTCCAGGCGCGGGCAATGTGTCGCGTCTCGTCCTCGCTGCCGCGCAGCGCGACGAAGCGCACGTCGAAGGCGGTAACGTACTCGCGCAGCACTTCCGGAGTGTCGCGCGCCGGGTCGAGGGTGACGAAAACCGGCTGCACCGCGTCGGCCTTGGCGCCGAGGGAGCGCAGCGCCGCGCCGATGAAAGCGAGGTCGGTCGGACAAACGTCCGGGCAGCCGGTGTAGCCGAAGTAGAGCAGGACAAGCTTGCCGCGGAACTCTTGGAGGGTTCGCAGCCTTCCGGACGCGTCGCGAAGCGCGAAAGGCGTGCCGACCGGCACCTTGCCGGCCATGAGCTCGCCCATCAGCCGGGCTGCCTCGGGAGATCGCGTTATTTCGGGTTCGCCGTTCTCCGCAGCAAAGACGACGCTTACGACGGCGAAAGTGAAAACAAGAACCCAGGCCACCGCTATGCGCCGAAGACGAACTCCGTCCCGGTGGTCGAGGTGAGGAGCTTGTCGGGCGCGACGGCGCGGGCGAGCTGCACCATCTCGGGTCCCGAGCAGTGCAGCGGGATGATCGCATCCGGGCTCATGCCCTGCAGCTCCGCGATCACGCGCTTGAGGTACGGCTCGTCGGCCGGAAAGAGGTGGAACCCGCCCATCACGGCGTGCACCTTGTCTACGCCCGAAACGGCCATCGCCTGGCGCACCGAGTTGATGATGCCGGTGTGGCCGCACGAGGAGATCACCACCAGACCCCGGTCCTTCACGTGGTAGCACGTCGCGTGCTCGTGGAGGTGGTTATCCTGCTTGGCGAACTCGCCGTTGTACTTCGCGTCCTCTGCCGGCAGGTCGCAGCCGGCGCCGTTCGCGTCCTTGCGGTAGGAGACCTGGGTGTTCGGAAAGATGGTCTCGAAACTCTTGCGCACGACGTGTCCGGTGGTGAAGGCGTGTCCCTCCACGACGGTCGGCCGGTCGCACAGCACGATCTTCACGTTGAGCTTCTCGAGCTCCCGGCGGTCGATCACCCCCCAGTCGGCGAAGTGGCCCGGGACGCCCGTGCCCACCTTGCGGCGGCAGAAGTTCTCCTCACCGCCCGCATAGAGCGTGAGCGATGGCGGCATCTGCGAGCGGTATTTCTGCAGGAAGCCCACGAGGCCGCCGAAGTGGTCGAAGTGGCCGTGGCTCATGACGAGTCCCTGGGTCTTCGAGACGTCTACGCCGATGAACTCGAGATTGTTGACCAGTGCGTCGGGCGTGTAGCCGAAGTCGAGCTGGAGCTGGCGCGTGTCCGCACCGATGCGCGAGCGCAGCACCGTGGCGAGGCCCCACTCGCTATGCAGCGTCCTGGTGCTCGGCGCCTTGCTGGTGGGGGTCCGGCGGACTTTGACGAGCTTGTGCGACATCGCTCGCGGTGTGTCGTAGCTCGAATCGGTCACGATGCGCACCGAGAGCTCGTCTACCGTGGGAACTCGCATCGGGGCCGGCTGCCCCGAGCCGCGGCGCGGCAGCGCTGCAAGGGCGAGCAAGGCGCCCGATGCCATCACGAAATGACGACGGTCGATGGTCCTCGTTGGGCTCATTTGAAGGCCTCTCTCATATAGGCGATCAGGTCGGCGCGGTCGCGCGCCTCGGGCATGCCGGCGTAAGGCATGCGGTTCTGGGGCACCGCCTTCTGCGGGTCGGCGACGTACGCGTCCAGCGCCTCCGGCGTCCAGACGATGCCGCTGCGCTTGATCGCCTGGGAGTAGCGGTAGTCCTCTACGCTTCCAGCCTTGCGCCCGAACACGCCATGCAGGTCCGGCCCGACGCTGTCCTTCACGCCCTTCTCGAGCGCATGGCAGGCGCGGCATTCCTCGAAGAGCTTCTCGCCCTTTCCCTTGTCCTGTGAAAAAGCCGATAAGGGAACTGCCAGGAGAAGAAAGCAAAGTCGTTTCATACCAGGGCTCGGGGGTTCTTCAGGTACTTGCTCTTGATCGCGTCGGCGGTCCAGTAGGCGAGGGCGCCGACCGGGCCCGTGGGGTTGTAGACCGCGTTTTGCGCGAAGACGTTGGCGCCGACGGTGAAGAGGTTGTGGCACTCCCAGCTCTGGCAGTATTTGTTTACGGCGCTGGTGCGCGGGTCCGTTCCCATGCTCGTGCCGCCGGTGTTGTGCGTGCTCTGGTAGGGCACGACCGACCAGCTCTCGCGCGCCACCGCCGGATTGAGGCGAGTCGGGTTCATCGATTTGGCGATGTCGTTGATCACCTGCACCGCGTGTCTTCCGATCTTGTGCTCGTTCTCCTTGTAGTCGAAGGTCATGCGCATGAGCGGGAGGCCGAAGGCGTTGCGGTAGGTCGGGTCGAGGTCGAGGTGGTTGTAGCGGTTCGCCGCCACGCTGCCGCTCATGCCGACCTGCATCGCGGTCTGGTACCACTTCGCCGTCGCCGCCTTCCACGCCGTGCCCCAGGGCGGCGTGCCCGAGGGCACGGGGCGATAGCCGATCGGCAGCGCGGTGTTGAACGAGCCGGCGACGATGAAGCCGCCGACGTAGCCGCCGTGCTTCGAGCGGTCGTGCTCCCAGTTCGCGTTGAAGTCGTCGATGGTGGTCGAGGAGCCGCCGGCGTTCATGAAGGGATTGAAGTTGCGCCCCTCGAAGAAGAGCGTTGCGCTCGCGCCGGTCTGGTAGCAGTAGTTCCTGCCCACCACGCCTTTCTGCGTCTTCGGGTCGTACATCTCGCCGATGCCCGAGAGGAGCATCAGGTGCACGTTGTTGAGCGCGTACGCGCAGAGCAGCACCATCTGCGCGGGCTGCTCGAACTCCTCACCCGACAGCACGTTGGTGTAGGTGACGCCGGTGACTTGCTTGCCGCTCGAGTCCTTGAGGACCTTGGTCACCCAGGTATGGGTGCGCAGCTCGAAGTTCGGGCTCTTCATCGCCGCCGGGATGACGGTGATGTGCGCGCTGCCCTTCGCGTTCGCCTCGCAGCCGAACTTCTGGCAGTGGCCGCAGTACTGGCAGGCGCCGAACTTGGCGCCGTCGGGATTGGTGTAGGCGCGCGAGGCGTTCGCGCTCGGGCGCGGGAACGGGTGGTAGCCCAGCTCCGTCGCAGCCTTCCGGAACATCTCCTGCGAGAGGATCGGCGTGAGCGGCGGCAGCGCGTAGTCGCGTCGCCGCGGCGCCTCGAACGGATTGCCGCCCGGAATGATCTTGCCCTGTAGGTTGCCGGCCTTGCCGGAGACGGCCGCGACGTACTCGAACTTGTCGTAGTAGGGCTCGAGCTCGGCGTAGGTGATCCCCCAGTCCTGGATCGTCATGTCCTCGGGGATGTACTTCCTGCCGTAGCGCTCCTCGTAGCGGCCGCGGATCTTCAACTCGTCGTCGCCCCAGCGCCAGGTATGGCCGCTCCAGTGCACGCCCGAGCCGCCAACTCCGTCGCCGGGCAGGAAAGAGCCGAGCCGGCGCATCGGCAGCGCCTCCTGCGAGGGGTTGTTGCGGATGGTGAGCGTATCGCGCTGCACGTTCATGATGAGCTCGTTGCGCGTGACGTAGCGCAGCTCGTCGCGCACCTGCGGTACCTGGAAGTCCTCCTGCGTCGAGCGCGGCGCGCCGCGCTCGAGCGCGACGACCTTGAGGCCCGCCTCGGAGAGCTCCTTCGCGAGGATCCCGCCGGTCCAGCCCAGGCCGACGATGACGGCGTCGACTTCCTTCAGCTTGGTGGCCATGCGCGCCTCCCTAGCTCATGTCCTGGATGGAGACCGGGTCGACCTTGTACTGCTTGTCGCGGAACTTCTCTACGTTCTGGTAGTGCACCGCGATCACACCCGGGAAGCCGATCATCTTCCAGCCGGCCTTGTTGCGGTTTCCGCCATAGATGGGGTCGGAGAACATGCCCTCCATCACGTTCTGGTAGAGCGCGGCGAAGAACACGCGCGAGGGCAGGCCGCCGTCGAAATTCACCTTGCCCGCGCGGAGGTCCATGAGGAACGCCTCGCGCTCGGCGGCGCCGAGCTTGTCGAAACGCTTTCCGTGGGCCTTGACGCAGGCGGCGTTCGAGGCGGCGATTCCCGCGCGGTAAAGCTCGGCGGGCGTGAGCGGCAGCTGGTAACCCTGGTTCGGCGCGCCCACCTTCCACGGCCCCTGCAGGTAGAGGCGTTCGCCCTTGCCCCAGCCGCTGGCGAGCGAGCGGTCGATGAATACCGCGAGGCCGAGGTCGCTGCCCTTGGGCGAGTGCTCGTCGGCCGGGATCATGTGATCCACCACCGCCTCGACGAACGCGGCCTCCTCCGGGTTGAGGAACGCGTACGCCGCAGGCGGCGGGGGCGGCGCGTCCGCCTTGGGCTGCGCTTCGGAAGGCTTCGGCAGGGAACTCGCCACGGCGGCGGCGCCGCCGACGACCGCGCCTTTCAGGAACGAACGGCGGTCGAACCCGTCTTCTTTCATTTCGCCTCCTCCCAAGAGGTTATTGCGTCACGCTAGCCCTAATGGCGCCCCCATGCAAGCCGCCGCCTACGGTGCTCTTTATCGTTCCTCGGGCGTGACGCGGCCGCCGCTGCCGTCGACCTTGACGCGCTGCCCGTTGTCGAGCGCCGACAGGGCACCTCGAACCGACATCACCGCCGGCAGGCCGATCTCCCGCGCCGTCACGGCGCCGTGCGACAGCGGCCCGCCGCTCTCGGTGATCACCGCGACCGCCCGGTAGAAAAGCGGCGTCCACGCCGGGTTGGTCGTGCGCGCGACCAGCACCGCGCCCTTCGGGAAGTCCGAGAAATCCTCGCTGCCGTGCACCTTGTACACCGGCCCGCTCGCGCTGCCGGGGCTGCCGGGGAGCCCGCTCAGGCCGCCGCCGGATGCCGCGGGCGTCGCTTCATCGGCGCCGCCGATCTGCCACTTCGGCGTCTCGCCGCGATGCCGCAGGTAGGCCTGCTTCTCCTGGCGAATCTCCTCGCCCAGCGCCTTCCAGCGCTGCGGCGAGTCCGCCGCGACGGCGTCGTTCATGCTTTCGCAATGGGCGAAAAATACGTCCATCGGCTCGTCCACCACGCCCAGGGCGCGCAGCCGCGCGCCGAGGGCATGGAGCCCCTTGCGGAAGGGCAGGGTGAGCCGGGTCGTCTGGTAGTGCTCGACGTCGTCGAGCGTGGTGTAGGCGCGCGCGAGGCGAACGATCTCGTGGACGAAAAAGCGCAGTTCCTGCGGCAGGCGCGCCTGGAGCGCGGCTTCGGTCTCGCGCATCGCGACCTTCAGCTCGCGTTCCTTGTCGGCGGGATCCTCGAGCCGGGTGTCGAGCATCAGCTTCAGATTTTCGACCACCAGCCAGGGCGCCTCGACCCAGGTGGGATGATAGGGGTCGAACTCCACCTCGCGATGTCCATGGTCGCGCAGGAACTTGCGGAATGCGGCGTCGATGTCGCGGTGCGCCGCGAAGCCGCCCGCCTCGAGGAAGCCGCGCGAGGAGCTCTCGCGCAGGCGCGCCGCGAGCGCGGGAAGCGCGGCGACGCGCCGTGCGAGGCGATAGAGCTCCTTGTTGATGACGCCGGTCTTGGTCTCGCAGTACGCGAGCAGCCGGTCGAAAGCGACCGCCGCCTGCTCGCTTCCGAGCGCCGCCTGCACGATGCCCAGCAGGATGCGGTAGAGCGTGCGCTGCGTGATCGAGATTGCGATGTTCGGCAGAAAGTAGCTGGCGCCTAGCTCCTTCACCCGCAGCACGTAGGCCCACAGCTCCGCGACCGGCCTGTCCTCGAGCGGCGCCGCCATGAGCTCGCCGAGCGACATGAGGTAGTGGTCGAGATCGCGCGACCAGGTGAGCGGCAGCTCGAGCACCCATTCGTACTGGTTGCGCAGAGTCGGGATGGCCGCCACCAGCTCGGCGACGCTGCCGATGCTGATCGAGGACGCGGCGCCGTTCGCGTAGATCTCCACCGCATTCTGGTTCCCGTAGATGTAGTGGTCGAACATCGCGAACCACTTGCCCTTGAACGGCGGCAGTCCCATCAGCGCAAACGAGTAGTTGAGCGAGCGATGGAAGCCTTCCTCGACCAGCTCCCAGGCGAGCGGCGTGATGACGCTGGGAAAGCGCTCCGCCGACTCGTCGCGCGTCCAGCGAGCCGGGATGCGGGTGACCGGGCGCGACTGGAGCAGCCAGAGCTTGCCGGCCTCGAAGCCCCACTCGATGTCCTGCGGATAGCCGTAGAGCTTCTCGACGCTTCCGATCAGCGCACCGAGCTCGCTCAGCATGGGCTCGCTGAGGCACGGCGCGGAGCGTGCCGCGCCTTCGAGGCGGACTTCGCGCGTGCCTGAGTCCGCGGCGACGATCTTGAGGTCCTTTTCGGCGATTTGCGACGCCACCAGCGCGCCGCTCGCCTTGTCGAGGACGAAGTGGTCGATCGCCGCCTCGCCGCCGACGACCGACTCGCCCAGGCCGTAGTTCGCGTCGAACACACGGTGCCCGAGGTTGCCGCTCACGGGGTCGATCGAGAACCCCACCCCGGCGACGTCGCAGAAGGCCATCTTCTGGATCACCACCGCCATCGTGGTGTCGCGCACGTCGAAGCCGGCGTTGCGCCGGTAGGCGACGGCGCGCGCGCTCCACAGCGACAGCCAGCAAAGCTTGAGATGCCTGGCGATATCGTCGAAGCCCTTGCAGTTGAGATAGGTGTCGTGCTGCCCGGCGAAGGCGGCGCCGCCGAGATCCTCGGTCGTGGCCGAGGAACGCACGGAGAACGCGGTCGAGGCGGGAAGGCAGTCGAGGCGTTCGCGCAGCGCCCGCAGGACCTCGTCCGGCACCGGTAACTTGTCCAGTTCGCGCACCAGGCCTTTGCAGGCCGTCTCCAGCCTCGCGGCGTCCGCGAAGGGAAAGCCCGCCGCGCGAGCGAGCACGGCCCGCGCCTGCGCGGCAAAGCGCAGATACGCCTGCGCCGTCACGACGAACCCGGGCGGCACTGCGAGCCCGGCTTGCGACAGCCTCGCCAGATTGGCGCCCTTGCCGCCGCTCAGCGCAGCGTCGAGCGCCTGCTTATCGTTGAAATCCAGAAGCGTGGACACCGACCTCCCCCTTGTTGGTGTTTTCCGCGAAACGCGCCGCCACGCGCGCGGCAAAAGCGGCGAGCGCAAACCCGCATGCGACGTCGACGAGATAGTGGTAGCGCAGATAGATGGTCGAGAGCCACAGCCCCACGACCGGCGCGAGCAGCAGCCAGAACTCGCGCCGGTGGTGCCGCCACGCGAACACCAGGATGAACGTCGAGACCGCGCAATGCAGGCTCGGAAAGACATCGACCTTGTTGCTGCCCTCGACCACCATCAGCGTATTGAGCTGCGTGATCGGGCCGCCTTCCAGCGTGACGGAGAAGAGCTCGGGATACGCGAGGTAAGGCCCCATGGCGGGGACCAGCAGATAGCCGAGGAAGCCCAGCCCGTAGACGGTGAAGAGGCCCGCGTAGAACTCCCCGAGGAGCTCCCGGCGCCAGAAGAAATAGCGCAGCAGGCTGCCGAAGAGCAACGGCATGAAAAAGATGTAGCAGACGCTCAGCACCTCCGTGAGCCAGGGACTCGCAAAGCGCTCGGCCCAGACGTTGGGGCTCGTCCCCCAGACCGCGACGTCGATGCCATAGAGCAGCGCATCGAGGCGCGTACCGCGCACGATCGGCACGGCGCCGGCCATCGCCTGGTAGCTCGCGTTCATGGCCACGGCGAGAAACAGGCACTCCGCCACCAGCCGGCCTCGGCTCGGCGAGGCTACGTGCCGCCAGGCGAGCCAGAGAAGCGCGGCGCACATCCCCCCGAAGAGGAGCGCGTACGCGTACGCGCCCCGGAAGAGCAGTCCGGCGGCCATGGCGCCGGCGTACGCCGCGAAAAACGCGACGTGCAGCTTGCGGCGCTGCATTTCAGTGCCGCTCATTTCAGCGCCGCTCGGCATCGAGGCTCGCCGCCAGTGCCAGCCTGAAGTTCAGCAGCTCGTCGCGCAGCCGGCGCACGAAGAGCACGTTGTAGAGCGCGATCGAAAGCTTGCGGAACCGGTAGTACGCGCGCACGCCGGCGATGCACACTGCGACGTAGAGCAGTGCCCACAGCGGGCCGGCCAGCGCCAGCAGGAGCGCGCAGAGAAACGCGGCCCACAAGGCCCCGAGCGGCATGCCCACGAGCATGCGCCAGAGGGCGATCACATTGCGCTCGTCTGGAAGCGTCCGGCTTGCCCACACCGCGCCGGCGACGGCGGGCGCGTTGGACAGGAGGAAAGCCGCCTCGAGCGGCGCGAGAAGCAGCCATAGCAGGACATACGGGGCCACTGCGCCAACCGGCATGAGCGGCACGCCCTGGTGGAGCCTTGCGCCTTCGACACGCGCCGCGTCGAGCAAGGCGGCCGCCGCGGCCTCGAGCTTCGCCGGCACGCCGGCTTCGAGGCGCTTGAGGCATTCGGCGTAGCTTCGCCGGGTGCCCAGCGTCGCCGCATAGGCGAGCGCCTCGATGAGCCGCAGCCGCTCCTCGGTCTCGACGTTGACGCCGACTGCCTCGAGCGCCGCCGCTATGCGCGCTTCCATCTCGTCTTGCGGCACTCGCGCGCCGGCCGGGATCTGCAGCGGCTCGCCGACCAGGATCTCGACGCGGCTCTGCCACTCCCACGCGCACTCGTAGTGGATGCCGAGCGGCACGATCGAGAGCGCCACCCCGCTCGCCGCGACTTCGCCGGCGAGCCGTGCGGCGCCCGGCTTGAAAGGCAGGTGGCGCGGGCCGAGGCTGCTCGTGCCCTCCGGGAGGATCAGCAGCTGTCCGCCCGGCGCCAGATGCTCGAGCGCTTCCCTGAATGCTCCGGCGTTATCCGCCTTGATGCCGCGCTCCCGGTCCTTGTCGCGCGCCACGGCGATGCCCGGAAAGAGCAGGCGCCCGGCAAGGCTGCGATGCCACTGCGCGGAAATGACGAACTCGGCCCGCCGCGCGACGCGCAGATACGCGGCGCCGTCCAGGACGCCGTTGCGGTGCAGGCCGACGTAGAGCACCGGCCCGCCGCGCGGCAGCCGTTCCGCACGCACGACGCGAATGCGATTGAACGACAGGAAGGCGAGCAGTCCCCAGACGGTCCTGGTCAGGACGAAGCCGAGGCGATGTCCGAGCGTAGCCCCCAAAGAACCGTCCCTTGTTGTTGTTCTTGTCGCCCGCATTCTACCCGTTGCGGCGAGGCGCTTCGCGGGCGTGCGTCACCCGCGTCGGCCGGACAATCCGATAAGCTGGATCGTGCGAAATCGCTTCGCAGGATCTCCTACATCGACTACGCGAGCAGGCGGAGGACCCGCTCGACGCTTTCCTGCACCGACATCACGCGGGTATCGATGCGCACGTCCGGATTCTCGGGACGCTCGTAACGGCTGCCGATCCCGGTGAAATCCTTCAATTCGCCCTTCCGGGCGCGCGCGTACATCCCCTTCGGGTCACGGCGCTCGCATTCCTCGAGCGGGGTGTCCACAAATACCTCGATGAACTCTCCGTCGGAGAGGAGCTGGCTCGCCAAGCGACGCTGCGCGCGAAACGGCGATACCAAGGCGACCATCACGGTCAGGCCGGCGTCGACCATCAACCTTGCCACCTCGGCGACCCGGCGGATGTTCTCTACGCGATCGGCCTCGGAGAAGCCCAGGTCCCGGCACAGGCCCTTGCGCAGGCTGTCTCCATCGAGCACGCAGGTCATGCGGCCCAGCTCGCGAAGGCGCTGTTCGAGCGCGCTGGCTAGCGTCGTTTTGCCCGCGGCGGGAAGTCCGGTGAGCCAGATGCAGCGGGCCGGCAGGTCCGCTCGTGCCGAGGGCTGGCGCGCCGGCGCAGCCCCGAGGGGGTGCGGAATTCCGAGAAAACTCATTCGAGCAAATCCTTCTCCCAGACCGCGCCTCCCAGGCGGCCCTCCGTTTCAGACGGCCACGGCAATGCGGTCCTCGACGAGCCCTGCTTTTTCCGCGTCGACCCCGCTCAGGCGTGTTTCGAAAAGGCCCGACGCGAATCGATAAAGTTCCAGGTCGAAGCGGTTGCAGCGCTCGATCGTCTGCAGGGCCTCTTCGCCCAGGTCGATGCGCGCCGGCCGATTCTCACCGACGTTTTCAGGCAGACCCGGCCGGGCCCTCCAGCCGAACGCGCGCTGAAGAAGAACCAGCGACTCGTCGAAGCGCTCGGTGATTCCCACGACCGCGAACTTCGCGAGCCGGGACATGGCGCGCTCGAGCATCGCGGGCGTCACCCGGCCGCAGGCCAGGTTCATTTCGCCCGCCAGGCGGCGCGTCTGGCCGTTGTCCATTTCGACGATGCCGCAGGCGCTCACCCATTCCTTCAGGGTCGAGCGCATCGCCAGCGGGTGCAGCCGGTCGATCGCTCTCCTGCGGTAGTGGTAGTAGTGCGAGATGGCCCGCTCGACGGGGTCTCGCAGCAGCGTAAAAAAGCGCGTGTCCGCCGGGAGATGCCGCGCGATCGATAGATCGAAATGGCCGCGAACCAGGCGCAGCTTGCGCTCGCTTCTGACTGCGGTCCTCAGCCTGAGAACCTTGGAGAACGAGATCAGCGAGCGCCGGATGAGCGGCCGTTTCGGCAGGATCCAGGCCATTCCACGCATCATGATCTCGTAGCATTCGTCCGGGGCATATTCACGGGAGAGGATCGAGTTGAGCGTGGTTCCCGCGGTCTTGGGAATGTGGAGGAAGGCGATCAGGGAGTTCGGAACACGCTGCGAGTCGCCGCGTTGCGGATGGTCGGTCTGCATCTGACTTTTTTTTTGGATCCTCGTCAGTTTAGCGCCAACAATCTGGCCTCCGCAGCAGTTGGCATGTGTAAAGTTTTCGCAGGTCAGGTGGGTGAAAGGTTAGCGCAATCACGCGCCCGGTTTTGGGCGCGAACTGGACTAGACGAATAACGATCGAGATGAGAAGCGCGCGGCGCACCGCAGAGGTGCAAGCGGCATCGACTTCCGCTTGACGATGTAGCATCGCAGGATATGCAGACAAAATCATAGGGGGAGAGCGTGGACAAGCCGCGAGTGCTGATCGTCGACGACTCTAAGGCGGTGCGCAGCGCCGTCGCGAAGGTGATCCGCAGTTTTTTCGACACCGCCGAGGCCGCCGACGGCGAGGCCGGATGGGCGGCGATCGAGCGCGATCCGGGCATCGCGGTGGTGATCTCCGACCTGGACATGCCCGGCCTCGACGGCTTCGGGCTGCTGCAGCGCATCCGCAGCGCTACCTCGCCACGCATCCGCGAGCTGCCGTTTCTGGTCCTCTCGGGCAACGAGGACGATGCGACGCGCCGGCGCGCGCGCGACGCGGGTGCCAGCGACTTCATCAGCAAGAAGATCCGGGGCATCGAGGCCGTCGCGCGGATCGACAACCTGCTGCGGCTGGTGCAGGCAAGGCACGACCTCGAGGCGAGCCACCAGGCGCTCAAGGTCGACGACGACGAGAAGATGTGGGATCGGGTCACCGGCGCCTTCACCCCCGGCTATCTCCTGGAGGAGGGCGCCAAGCACTTCGCGCAGGCGCGCGAGCACG
>DATLUZ010000203.1:0-22549 GCA_035577785.1 Burkholderiales bacterium
GGTTCCTCTCCACCGCGAGCTGCAGCTCGTCCATTACCTACATCGACGGCGATCAGGGAATCCTGCTGTACCGCGGCTACCCGATCGAGCAGCTCGCGCAGCACTGCGACTTTCTCGAGGTCTGCTACCTGCTGCAGTACGGCGAGCTGCCGAACCGCAAGCAGAAGGACGAGTTCGTCGACATCGTCACGCATCACACCATGGTGCACGAGCAGCTGGCGCGCCTGTACCAGGGCTTCCGCCGCGACGCGCACCCGATGGCGGTGATGGTGGGGGTAGTCGGCGCGCTGTCGGCCTTCTACCACGACGCGCTCGACATCAACGATCCGCACCACCGCGTGATCTCGGCGTTCCGCCTGATCGCCAAGATGCCGACCATCGTGGCGATGTCCTACAAGTACTCGATCGGCCAGCCGTTCGTCTATCCGCGCAACGACCTCTCGTATACGGCGAACTTCATGCGCATGATGTTCGCGGTGCCGGCCGAGGAGTACAAGGTGAACGACGTGCTGGTGCGCGCCATGGACCGCATCTTCATCCTGCACGCCGATCACGAGCAGAACGCGTCGACCTCGACGGTGCGCCTGTGCGGCTCCTCGGGCGCCAATCCGTACGCCTGCATCGCCGCCGGCATCGCCTCGCTGTGGGGGCCGGCGCACGGCGGCGCCAACGAGGCCTGCCTGCAGATGCTGGAGGAGATCGGCGACGTGTCCAAGGTCCCGGAGTTCATCCGCAAGGTGAAGGACAAGAACTCGGGCGTGCGCCTGATGGGCTTCGGCCACCGCGTGTACAAGAACTACGACCCGCGCGCGAAGCTGATGCGCGAGACCTGCCACGAGGTGCTGAACGAGCTCGGGCTGCACAACGACCGCATCTTCAAGCTCGCCCTCGCGCTGGAGAAGATCGCGCTCGAGGACGACTATTTCGTCTCGCGCAAGCTCTATCCCAACGTCGACTTCTATTCCGGCATCGTGCAGCGCGCCCTCGGCATCCCGGTGGCGATGTTCACCTGCATCTTCTCGCTCGCGCGCACCATCGGCTGGATCGCGCAGTGGCAGGAGATGATCACCGATCCGGAGTACAAGATCGGCCGGCCGCGCCAGCTCTTCAAAGGACCGACCAAGCGCGAAGCGAAGCCGATCGACCAGCGATAGAAACGAGGAAACTGAGGCCATGGCGAGCGTGATGCGCGACTTCCTCGACAGCTCCTACCTTTTCGGCGCCAACGCGCCGTTCATCGAGGAGCTCTACGAGCAGTACCTCGTGCACCCCGGATCGGTGCCCGAGGCGTGGCGCGACTACTTCGACCGCCTGCAGCAGGTCCCGGGCTCGAGCGCCAAGGACGTGGCGCACGCGCCGGTCGTCGAATCTTTTGTTCAAAGAGCAAAAAGAGGAGAGCTGGGCGGGTCGCCCCGGACGCTGCCGCAGGAGCCCGTGGCCCCGGAGCGCCTGCAGGTGGCGGCCCTGCTGCTGGTCACCGCCTACCGCATTTCCGGCGCGCGCTGGGCCACGGTGGACCCGCTGAAGCGCATGCCGCGGCCGCCGCAGCCCGAGCTCGAGCCCGGCTTCTACGACCTGACCGAGGCCGACCTCGAGCAGGTGGTCAACTCGGGCTCCTACGTCGGGCTCGACCGCGTCTCCTTGCGGACCCTGATCCAGGCGCTGCGCGACACGTACTGCCGCAACATCGGCTTCGAGTACATGTTCATCAGCGAGCGCACCCAGCGGCAGTGGATCCAGGAGAGGATCGAGCCCACGCGCGCCACGCCGCAGCTCGGCGACGACCAGAAGCGGCGCCTGCTGCAGAAGCTTACCGAGGCCGAGCACCTCGAGCGCTACCTGCACACCAAGTACGTCGGCCAGAAACGCTTCTCGCTCGAGGGCGGCGAGAGCCTGATCCCGTCGATCGACGAGCTGATCCAGCGCGCCGGGGCGAACGGCGTGCAGGAGATCGTGCTCGGCATGGCGCACCGCGGGCGCCTGAACGTGCTGGTGAACGTGCTCGGCAAGATGCCGGCGGACCTGTTCCTCGAGTTCGAGGGCAAGCAGCCGAACGAGCTGCCGTCGGGCGACGTGAAGTACCACAACGGCTTCTCCTCCGACATTTCGACGCCGGGCGGGCCGGTGCACCTGTCGCTCGCGTTCAACCCGTCGCACCTGGAGATCGTGAACCCGGTGGTCGAGGGGTCGGTGCGCGCGCGTCAACGGCGCCGGGACGACAAGACCGGCGACCAGGTGCTGCCGATCCTGGTCCACGGCGACGCCGCGTTCTCGGGCCAGGGCGTGGTGATGGAGACGCTCAACTTGTCCGGTACCCGCGGATACGGTACCGGAGGGACCATTCATTTGATCGTGAACAATCAGATCGGCTTCACCACCTCCGACCCGCGCGACACGCGCTCCACGCTCTACTGCACGGACGTGGCGAAGATGGTCGAGGCGCCGATCTTCCACGTCAACGGCGACGACCCCGAGGCGGTGCTGTTCGTGACGCAGCTCGCGCTCGACTTCCGGCACGCGTTCCACAAGGACGTGGTGATCGACCTGGTGTGCTTCCGCAAGCTCGGCCACAACGAGCAGGACGAGCCGGCGGTGACGCAGCCGCTCATGTACAAGAAGATCGTCCAGCACCCGGGCACGCGCAAGCTCTATGCCGACCGGCTGGTGGCGCAGGGCCTCGTCGGCGCGGACGAGCCCGAGCAGATGATCCGGCACTACCGCGCGACGCTCGACGCCGGCAAGCAGACCGTGAGCCCGGTGCTGTCGAACTTCAAGAGCAAGTTCGCGGTGGACTGGGCGCCGTTCCTCAACTCCAGGTGGACCGACGCCGCCGACACGCACGTCCCGCTCGACGAGCTAAGAAGACTTTCGGAAAGAATTACTTCCATCCCGGAGAGCTTCAAGCTGCATCCGACGGTGGCGCGCGTGATCGAGGCGCGCAGGCAGATGGCGGCAGGCAAGCTGCCCGTCGACTGGGGCATGGCCGAGACGCTCGCCTATGCGTCGCTCCTTTCCAACGGCTACGACGTGCGGCTCTCCGGCCAGGACTCGGGGCGCGGCACGTTCGCGCACCGCCACGCGGTGCTCCACGACCAGGAGCGCGAGCGCTGGGACGAGGGCAGCTATATCCCGCTGCAGAACATCGGCAAGGACCAGGGCGACTTCGTGGTCATCGACTCGGTGCTGTCGGAGGAGGCGGTGCTCGGCTTCGAGTACGGCTTCGCCAGCGCCGAGCCCAACGCGCTCGTCATCTGGGAGGCCCAGTTCGGCGACTTCGCCAACGGCGCGCAGGTGGTGATGGACCAGTTCATCGGCTCGGGCGAGACCAAGTGGGGACGCGTGTGCGGCCTGGTCCAGTTCCTGCCGCACGGCTACGAGGGCCAGGGTCCCGAGCATTCGTCGGCGCGCCTGGAGAGGTATCTGCAGCTCTGCGCCGAGCACAACATGCAGGTGGTCGTGCCGTCGAACGCGGCCCAGATCTTCCACCTGCTGCGGCGGCAGATGCTGCGCCCCTTTAGGAAGCCGCTGATCGTCATGACGCCGAAGTCGCTGCTGCGGAAGAAAGAGGCCGCATCGTCGATCAACGAGCTCGCCAACGGCTCCTTCCAGACCGTGATTCCCGACACCACGAGCGTCGACGAGAAGGGGGTGAAGCGCATCGTCGCCTGCTGCGGCAAGGTCTATTACGACCTTGCTTTCAAAAGAACGGAGCTTCAAAGGACCGACACGGCGATCATTCGCGTCGAGCAGCTCTATCCCTTCCCCCACAAGCAGTTCGAGGCCGAGGTGAAGCGCTACCCGAATGCGACCGAGGTGGTGTGGTGCCAGGAAGAGCCGCAGAACCAGGGCGCGTGGTACCAGACCGCCCACTACTTCAGGGAGAACATGCGCGACGAGCAGAAGCTCCTGTACGCCGGCCGGCCGCCGTCGGCGGCGCCGGCGACCGGCTACATGGCGCGCCACAACGAAAGGCAGAAGCAGCTGGTGGAGCAGGCTTTCGGCAAATACAAATGAGCCTGAATCAGGGACAGACCACGTTTTTCTTCGCCGCCGCCTCACTGAAGCGGGGCGAGCAGAGGTTTCGTCTTGGAAAAAAAGTGGTCTGTCCCTGATTCCGAAGTTGAAGTAGTCCCGGCGAGTTACTCGCTGGTTTTTCGTGAACCCGGTGGACGCTCAGCGAAAGCCGGGGAAAAACTGAACGGGGTGCAGCATGATCGTCG
Organism: Burkholderiales bacterium; assembly: GCA_035577785.1. Lineage (GTDB taxonomy): Bacteria > Pseudomonadota > Gammaproteobacteria > Burkholderiales > SG8-39 > SCGC-AG-212-J23. The sequence goes on from DATLUZ010000203.1 coordinate 4,221, forward strand.
AAGTGAAGGTGCCGCAGCTTTCCGAGTCGGTCGCCGAGGCGACGCTGCTCGACTGGCACAAGAAGGAAGGCGAGCCGGTCCAGCGCGACGAGAACCTGATCGACATCGAGACCGACAAGGTGGTGCTCGAGCTGCCGGCACCGGCCGACGGCGTGCTGGTGAAGATCCTGAAAAACGCGAAGGACGCCGTCGGCTCCGGCGAGGTGATCGCCCAGATCGACACCGAAGGGAAGGCCGCTGCTCCGTCGGCGGGCAGAGCGGCCGCGGCTCCCGCTCCGGTGCCGCAGAAGAAACAAACACCCCCGGTGATGCCCGCCGCTCAGAAGATCGCCGCGGAGCAGGGCGTCGACACCTCGAGGATCCAGGGCACCGGCCGCGACGGCAGGGTGACGAAAGGCGATGTGCTGCAGCAGGCTTCCCGATCGTCGATGGCCACGCCGCCCGCTGGAGTTCCTTCCCCCGTTCAAAGGCAGGCCCTCCACCAGCCGCCGCCGCCGGTGGACGTCGAACAGCTGCTGTCGGGCCGCCCGGAACAGCGCGTCCCCATGTCGCGCCTGCGCCAGCGCGTCGCCGAGCGCCTGGTGCAGTCGCAGTCGACCGCCGCCATCCTCACGACCTTCAACGAGGTCAACATGGCGCCGGTGATGGAAATGCGCAAGAAATACCAGGAACGCTTCGAGAAGGAGCACGGCACGCGCCTGGGCTTCATGTCGTTCTTCGTCAAGGCGTCGGTGCATGCGCTCAAGCGCTACCCGGTGGTGAACGCCTCGATCGACGGCGCCGACATCGTCTACCACGGCTACTTCGACATCGGCGTCGCGGTCGGCAGCCCGCGCGGCCTGGTGGTGCCGATCCTGCGCGACGCCGACCGCATGAGCTTCGCCGAGATCGAGAAGAAGATCGCCGACTTCGGCAAGCGCGCCCAGGACGGCAAGCTCGCGATCGAGGAGCTCACCGGGGGCACGTTCTCGATCTCCAACGGTGGCGTGTTCGGGTCGATGCTCTCCACGCCGATCATCAACCCGCCGCAGTCGGCGATCCTGGGGGTGCACGCCACCAAGGAGCGCGCCGTGGTGGAGAACGGGCAGGTCGTAGTGCGGCCGATGAACTACCTGGCGCTGTCCTATGACCATCGCATCATCGATGGCCGCGAAGCCGTCCTGTTCCTGGTAGGCATCAAGGAAGCGCTGGAGGATCCGGCGCGGCTGATCCTCGAGATATGAAGGCCTTCGACGTGGTGGTCATCGGCGGCGGGCCCGGCGGCTACATCGCCGCGATCCGCGCCGCGCAGCTCGGGCTCGCCACGGCCTGCATCGACCAGTGGAACAGCCCGGACGGCAAGCCCATGCTGGGCGGCACCTGCACCAACGTTGGCTGCATTCCGTCCAAGGCGCTGCTCCAGTCCTCGGAGAACTATGAGGCGGCCGGGCACCACTTCGCCGAGCACGGCATCAAGGTCAAGGGTCTCGAGCTCGACCTCGCGGCCATGCTCGGGCGCAAGGACAAGGTCGTGAAGGCGAGCAACGACGGCGTCGCCTACCTCTTCAGGAAGAACAAGATCGAGTTCTTCCACGGGCGGGGCAGCTTCGGCAATAGCACCTCGCAGGGCTATGAGGTTTCTGTGTCGGGTAAAGAAACAATTCTTGGCAAGAACGTGGTAGTCGCCACGGGCTCCAATCCCCGGGCCCTGGCCGGGGCCGAGTTCGACGAGAAGCTGATTCTCAGCAACACCGGCGCGCTCTCCATTCCCGAGGTCCCCAAGCGCCTGGGGGTGATCGGGGCGGGCATCATCGGTCTCGAGATGGGCAGCGTGTGGCGCCGCCTCGGCGCCGAGGTGACGATTCTGGAGGCGTTGCCCTCGTTCCTGCCGATCGCCGACGAGACCGTGGCGAAGGAGGCGGCGAAAGTCTTCGCCAGGCAAGGCCTCAGGATCGAGCTGGGGGTGAAGATCGGCTCGGTCGACAGGAAGAAAACCGTCAAGGTCCAATATGCGGTCTCGGATGGCTCATCCAAAACCCTGGAGTGCGACAGGCTCATCGTCTCCATAGGGAGAGTGCCGAACACGGAAGGCCTGAACGCCGCCGGCGTCGGTCTGAAGCTCGACCAGCGGGGCTTCATCGAAGTCGATGACGCCTGCCGAACCAACCTGCCGAACGTCTGGGCGATCGGCGACGTGGTGCGCGGGCCGATGCTCGCCCATAAGGCCGAAGAGGAGGGCGTAGCGGTCGCCGAGCGGATCGTCGGCCAGAAGCCGCACGTCGACTTCAACACGGTCCCCTCGGTGATCTATACGACTCCGGAAATCGCCTGGGTCGGCAAGACCGAGCAGCAAGTGAAGGCAGAAGGCATCGAGTACCGGACCGGCAGCTTCCCTTTCGCCGCCAACGCGCGGGCGAGGGCGTTGGGCGATACCACCGGGCTGGTCAAGTTCGTGGCCAGAAAAGAGACCGATGAAATTCTGGGCGTGCATATCATCGGCCCGTTCGCCGGCGAACTGATCGCCGAGGCGGTGGTGGCGATGGAGTTCCGCGGCTCGGCCGAGGATATCGGCATGATCTGCCACGCACACCCGTCGCTGTCCGAGGCGATGAAGGACGCGGCGCTCGCCGTCGACAAGCGGTCCCTGAATATCTGATCGCAAGCTAGACTCCTTGCGCGCCGGGAGCCGCCCCGGAAGGTCGCGGGTGGAAAATCAGGATGTGAGGAATAACACAAAAGCCTGTCTATTCAATATAATAGCTATAGGGATTCGAGTAAAATCTTTGAGAGTGGCGGGCTGCAGCTTCAGCGACGTCAACAAGAGCTAAGCGCAAAAGAAATGAGCGCAGGCATCAGAGCGGTCGTTCTCGGCATCGTGCTCCTGACAGGCTGCTCCACGGGGCTGCTCTACTATCCGAAGGTGAACGAGCAGGTGATCTCGCTCGCCAAGGGAGACCTGGAGGCGGCGGGCATCGCTTTCATGACGCCTTCGACCGTCACCGGCCAGGAGCAGGAGAAGGAGGCCGTCGCGCTCACCTTCACCGACGTGCTGAAGAAGGAGCGCCCGGGGCTCAAGGTGATCCCGCTCGCCGGGACCCTGGGCGCGGTGAACAAGTCCGGGCTCGCCGACACGTACAGGCGCATGTACGACGACTACCGCGACACGGGGCTCTTTCCAGCCGAGCCGCTGCGTCGCGTCGGCACGGCAACCGGGACCCGTTACCTGGCGCAACTCAAGCTGCAGAATTTCAGCGAGAACTCGAAGAACCGCTTCGGCCTTTTCGGCTTCAGGTTGGTCGACACCCAGTACGCGGACCTGCGCCTGTTCTTCCAGATCTGGGACACGCGCGACGGCTCGATCGCCTGGGAGGCGATGCAGGAGCTGCGCATCACCCGCGAGAGCACTACCGAGGAGCCGCTGATGCTGCGCCGGCTGGTCGAGCGCAGCGCTGAGGAGCTGATCGCGAAGCTTCCGTGACGCAGGATGTCGTCTCGCTCTACCGGCAGCAGCTCGACAAGCGCGGCTTCGTCGCCGACTCGTCGCAGTGGCGCGCGGTAGAGCGGCTGCAGCAGCTCTTCGAGGAGTGGAGCGCCTACAAGGCGCGGCGCTCGAGCGCGATCAAGCGCCTGATCGTCAAGCCGCCGCTGCCGCGCGGGGTGTACCTGTGGGGCCCGGTCGGCCGCGGCAAGAGCTTCCTGATGGACAGCTTCTACCTGTGCCTGCCGCTGGTGCGCAAGCGCAGGGTGCATTTCCACCACTTCATGCGCGAGATCCACCGCGAGATGAACCTGCTGAAAGGGACCGAGGACCCGATCGCCGAAGTCGCGGCGCGAACGGCCCGCCGTTATCGCCTGGTTTGCTTCGACGAGTTTCACGTCTCCGACATCGCCGACGCCATGATCCTCGGCCGGTATCTCGAGCAGGTGATGGACCGCGGCGTGGTGTTCTGCATGACGAGCAACTATCGCCCGGACGCGCTCTATCCGAACGGCCTGCAGCGCGAGCGCTTTCTGCCCGCGATCGAGCTCATCGAGGAGCGTCTCAACGTGATCGAGGTCGACAACGGCACCGACTACCGGCGTCTCAAGATGGAGCGGCTCAAGGTCTACCACATCGGTACGGACAGCGAATTTCCAAAAATATTTGATGCCTTGAAAGACGTGGAAGAAGAGCGCCATCCCCTCGACGTGGAAGGGCGCCCGATCCCGTACCGCAAGCGCGCCGGCGGGTTGGTGTGGTTCGATTTCCAGGTGCTGTGCGGCGGGCCGCGCTCGTATGCCGACTATGTCGACCTGGCGCACCGGTTCCACACCATCATGCTGTCCGGCGTGCCCCGGATGTCGCCGAAGAACGCCGATGCGGCGCGGCGCTTCACCTGGCTGATCGACGTGCTGTATGACGATCGGGTCAACCTGATCGTGTCCGCGGAGGCCGAGCCCGATCAGCTCTTCACGGAAGGCGCAAACAGCGCCGAATTCCAGCGCAGTGCGAGCCGGCTACTCGAGATGCAGTCGGTGCAATACCTGCAGGCCGAGCGGCGCGCCCGGATTCCTCAGCTCCAATAGGGGGCGAAGGCAGAGGTCTTCTGCTCGGCTTCGAGCACGCGCAGCATCGCCGGCCACTCGAGCACGCCGTACGGACGGCGTGTCCCGGGCTGGTAGAGATGCGCGGTTTTCTGGAGGACTTCCCTCGAAGGCAGGGTGAGCTCGGTGCGCGCCGACATGGCGTCGACCTGCGTGCGGCAGGAGAGCTCGAGCTGGTACATGGTGTTGAACGCCTGCTGGATGGTCGCGCCGCAGGCGAGCAGGCCGTGATTGCGCAGGATCATCGCCTCGTGCGCGCCGAGGTTCTTCACCAGCCGCTCGCGCTCGGCGAGCTCGATCGCCGGGCCTTCGTAGTCGTGGTAGCCGATGTGGCCCTCGAAGCGGATCGACGTCTGGCTGATCGGAAGCAGGCCGCACTTCATCGCCGCCACCGCCATGCCGGCGCGCGTGTGCGTATGCAGGACGCAGGTCACGTCGCGGCGCGCGCGGTGGATCGCGCCGTGGATGACGTAGCCGGCGCGGTTCACGTAGTAGTCGCTGTCGGGTTTCCAGATCACCTCGCCGTCGAGATCGATCTTGGCGAGGCTCGAGGCGGTGATCTCCTTGTACGTGAGACCGTAAAGGTTGATGAGGATATGATGCCGCTCGTCGCCCTGCCGTCCGGGGACGCGAGCCGTGATGTGGTTATAGGTGAGGTCGGTCATCCCGTAGTAGTCGACCAGGCGATAGCAGGCCGCGAGATCCACTCGGGCCTGCCATTCTTCGGCGCTGACCTCGCCCTGGATGGAACGGAAGTTGGTCTCGTATCGCATGAGTGCAAGAATACAGCCGGAGCCGCCATGACAGCGATCTCTAAAGTGGTTACAGGGTTTCTCGTTTGCCTCGTGTTCGCGGGCCTTGCGGGGGCGCAGCCGTACCCATCCAAGCCGGTGCGGCTCGTGATCCCGTTTCCGCCCGGCGGCAGCAACGACGTGGTCGGGCGCGTGATCGCCGCGCAGCTTACCGACCGGCTCGGCCAGACGATGGTCGTCGAGAATAGCCCTGCCGGCGGGGGCATCGTCGGCATCAACGCCACCGCGAAGGCGCGCGCGGACGGCTATACGGTTCTGCTCGTGTCGGTCGGCTACCCGGTGAGCATCGCGCTAGGGCGCATGCAGCTCGAGTCGCTGCAGTGGTTCACGCCGGTGGCCACGGTCGCGACCGGCCCGAGCCTGCTGGTGGTGCCTGCCGCCATGCCGGTGAACTCGCTCAAGGATCTGGTCGACCTGGCCAAGCGCAAGCCAGGGGAGCTCAACGCGAGCGCGGCCGGCCCCGGAAGCTTCCAGCACCTCGCTACCGAGCTCTTCCGGCTGCAGGCGGGCATCAACATCGTCATCGTGCAGTACAAGGGCGGCGGCCCGGCGCTGACCGATACGATCGCGGGCCAGGTGCAGATGAACGTCGGCAGCGTGATCCAGAACCTGCCGCATGTGCGCTCGGGCAAGCTGAAGGCCCTCGGGGTCGGCGGCGCCCGGCGCCTGGTGGCGTTGCCGGACGTGCCGACATTCGCCGAGGCCGGACTGCCGGGCGCGGAAGCCACCAATTGGTGGGGCATCCTCACCCCCGTCGGCACGCCGGCGAGCGTGGTCGAGCGGCTGCAGCATGACATCGCCGCGATCCTCGACTCCGCCGAGACACGCAAGCGCCTCGAGCTCGAGGGCGCCGAGCCGCTGCGCATGGGCGGCGCGGAATTCGGTCAGTTCATGAGCGCCGAGACGGCGAAGTGGACGCGTGTGGTCAAGGAAGCCGGCATCAAGGCGGAGTAAGGAGCGAGCGCGTGGAGAAACCATTGGAGAAACCATTGGAGAAACCATTGGAGAAATTCAGGGCCTACAAGCTGACCGAAACGCCCGAGAGGAAAATCCGCGCGGAGTTCGTGGAGTGCAGCCTCGAGGATCTCGATCCCGGCAACGTGGTGGTGCGGGTGGCGTACTCGGACGTGAACTACAAGGATGCCCTCGCCGCCACCGGCAAGGGCAGGATCCTGCGCCGGCCCTCGTGTATCGGCGGGATCGATTTCTCGGGCACCGTGGTGTCATCGAGCGATCCGAGGTTTTCGAAGGGCGATGCGGTGCTCGGCGTGGGCTACGACCTCGGCGTCGCGCACCACGGCGGCTACTCGCAGTACGCGCGCGTGCCCGGCGACTGGCTGGTCGCGCTGCCGCGCGGCATGTCGCTGTGGGAGGCGATGGCGTTCGGCACCGCCGGCTTCACCGCGGGCATCGGCATCGTGCGCATGGAGGAGAACCGCCTGCGGCCGGCCAACGGGCCGGTCATCGTGAGCGGCGCCACCGGCGGGGTCGGCTCCATCGCGGTGTCGGCGCTCTCCAGGCTCGGCTACCACGTGGTCGCGCTCACCGGCAAGGAGAGCGAAGCGGACTGGCTGAAGAAGCTCGGCGCCAGGGAGATCCTGCTCCGCCAATCGCTGAACCTGGAGAAGATCAAGCCGCTCGACAAGGCCACCTGGGCCGGCGCGGTGGACAATCTCGGCGGCCCGGTCCTGTCGTGGATCGCAAGCACCATGCAGGACAACGGCACCATCGCCTCGATCGGCCTCGCGCAGAGCGCGGAGGTTCACACCTGGGTGATGCCCTTCATCCTGCGCGGCGTGAGCCTCCTTGGCATCAACTCCGGCGAAAGCGTGCCGCCCGAGGTGCGCGCGAGCGTGTGGCGCCGCCTCGCCGGCGACATGAAGCCGCCGCTCCTCGCGGAGATGGCGCGCACCATTCCGTTCGCCGAGCTGCCGAAGGTGTTCGACGACTACATTCACGCCAAGGTCGTCGGGCGGATCGTGGTCGACCTAAGCGACTGAAAGCGAAACAACCTTCCCGCGGGTGTGACAAAGGCCCGCCTTTTCACACCTAAGTGCACGAACTTTAACGAGATTTAGAACTTCGTGACACCCGCCGCCCACGGGGACGGGCGGATAATTCCAGCGTTGCCACCGGCCTTGGTGGCGCGCTGGGGAGCGCGGAACGAGCCAATGGGGAACGCGACGGACGCCGCGGAGAAGCGTGTACTCATCGTGGACGACTCGAAGTTCGTCCGCACCACGTTCAACCGCATCCTGAGATCGAGCTTCGTCGTCCTGGAGGCCGTCGACGGCGACGCGGCCTGGAAGACGATCCAGGAAGACAGCTCGATCGTCATGGTGTTCTCCGATCTCGACATGCCCAAGCTCGACGGCTACGGCCTGCTGCGCCTCGTGCGCGGCGCCAAGGACGAGCGCATCCGCAAGCTGCCGGTGATCGTGATTTCGGGCAGCCAGGACCAGGCGGCGCAGAGCCGCGCGCGCCAGGCCGGCGCGAACGACTTCATCTCCAAGTCGGCCGAGGCACCCGACGTCCTCGCCCGCATCGAGGAGATGCTGCGGTCGGTGAAGCCGAGCCCGCGTCCCGCGCCCGCCGCGCCCCAGACCGTCACGCCGCAGACCATCGTGTCGCAAGCGGTCGCGCAGCTCACTCCGTCGCAGCCGACAGCGACGCAGGAGATCGCGACAATCAAGGCGGCGGCCGAACAGCCGGCGGTGGCGCCCCACGATCTTCTGACCGGAACCCTCACTTCGGCCAGCCTGCTCGCGGAAGCGCGCAAGCATTTCTCGCATGCAAAGCACCATGGCGGGCAGCTTTCGGTGATGGCGTTCCGCGTGGACAGCCATGCCGAAGCGACACGCGACGCCGGCAAGGACGTCTCGGACCAGGTGCTGGCGCGCATCGCGAAGATGATCCAGGGCATGCTGCGCACGGGGGACTCGATCGGACGGGTTGCCGAGGCGACGTTCATGGTGATCTCCGCCGGCTCGACCGCGGCGCAGATGATCGCGTTCGCGCGCCGCCTGCACTCGCAGCTCGAGAGCGCCCAGGTGCGCCACAACAACCGGGTGCTCAAGATCCGCACCAGCTTCGGCCTCGCCTCGCTCGCCGCGGCGCACGCGTCGATCGAGGACCTGATGAAGTTGGCGCTGCAGCGGGCGCATGCCGCGGGGACGCGCGCGGGCGAGCCGATTGTCGGCGACCCCGAGGGCGCCGCCGCACCGTCATCTGCCGCCGCGACGGCGGCTGCGGCCATCGCTGGCACCACCGCCTCTGCAGCGAGACCCACCGTCGCATCGTCCGCGCCCGCAGCGACGCCGCAGAACGACGTTGGCCGCGCGCTCGACATCCTCGCGAAAGCCGATCCCAAGCACCTGGACGACGCAAGCGAGGCCGTCCTGAGAGGTTTCCTCGATCAGGTCGTCAAGGTGCTCGCGGCGCGCGAAATCGCCAAAGTTTCGATCTAGATCAAAAGCCCGGAAACGGGTTGGTTACCATAGCGGCAACCTGAGAGGTGCCGCATGGGCGTCTACCGCGACTTTCATCGCCGTTCGCTCGCCGAGCGCGAGAGCTTCTGGGCCGAGGAAGCTAGGCTGGTCCACTGGCAGCGGCCCTTCGACCAGGTGCTCGACTATTCGCGGCCGCCGTTCGCACGCTGGTTCGTCGGCGGCAGGACCAACCTCTGCCACAACGCGATCGACCGCCATCTTGCCGCTCGCGCAGATCAGAAGGCGCTGGCCTGGATTTCCACCGAGGTGAACGAGACACGCTCGTACACCTACCGGCAGCTCTTCGCCGAGGTCAACCGCGTCGCGGCGATGATGCAGGACCTCGGGGTCAAGCAGGGCGACCGGGTGATCGTCTACATGCCGATGATTCCCGAGGCGGCTTTCGCCATGCTCGCGTGCGCGCGGCTCGGGGCGATCCACTCCGTGGTGTTCGGCGGCTTCGCGGCGGCGAGCCTCGCGGCGCGCATCGACGATGCCAAACCGGCGCTCATGGTCACCGCAGACGGCGGCAGCCGCATGGGAAAGGCGGTCCTGTACAAGTCGCTCGTCGACGAGGCGCTGAAGCTCGCCAGGCATCCGCCGCGCAAGGTCCTGCTCTTCAACCGCGGCCTGGACGAGCGCCTCCCGGTCGTGGCGGAACGCGACGTCGACTGGAAGGCGCTGGCGGAGAAGCACCGCGGCGCCGAAGTGCCGTGCGCCTGGCTCGAGTCGAGCGAGCCGTCCTACATTCTCTACACCTCGGGCACCACCGGGCGGCCCAAGGGCGTGCAGCGCGACGTGGGCGGCTACGCCGTGGCGCTCGCCTCGTCGATGAAGCGTATTTTCTGCGCCGAGGCGGGGGAGACCATGTTCACCACCTCGGACATCGGCTGGGTGGTCGGGCATTCCTACATCGTCTACGCTCCTCTGATCGCCGGCGTGACCACGATCATGTACGAGGGCGTGCCGATCCGGCCCGACGCCGGCGTGTGGTGGAAGATCGTGCAGGACTACAAGGTCGCGGTGATGTTCTCCGCGCCGACCGCGATCCGCGTGCTGAAGAAGCAGGACCCGGCGTATCTCGCGAAGTACGACCTGTCGACGCTCAAGCATCTCTTCCTCGCCGGGGAGCCGCTCGACGAGCCGACGCACACCTGGATCAGCGGGTCGCTGCGGCGCCCGGTGCTCGACCATTACTGGCAGACCGAGACCGGGTGGCCGCTGCTGTCGGCCGTTCCCGGGGTCGAGAACACGCCGATCAAGATGGGCTCGCCGAGCTTTCCCGTGTACGGCTACGACGTGCGGATCCTGCATGAAACCACGGGAAAGGAAGTCAAGGACGGCGAGAAGGGCGTAGTGACGATCACGCCGCCGCTCCCGCCGGGCTGCATGTCGACGCTGTGGGGCGACGACGAGCGGTTCGTGAACACCTATTTCAAGGACTTCAAGGACCAGCTCGTGTACTCGAGCTTCGACTGGGGTATCCGCGACAAGGACGGCTACTACTTCATCCTCGGGCGCACCGACGACGTGATCAACGTCGCCGGCCACCGCCTGGGGACGCGCGAGATCGAGGAGGCGGTGAACATGCATCCCAACATCGCCGAATGCGCGGTCGTCGGGGTGGCCGATTCCCTGAAGGGCCAGATGCCTCTTGCCTTTGCCGTACTCAAGGATCCATCCAGGAACACCTCGGCGGAGGAAGTTCTGCAGACGGTGGACCGGCAGCTCGGCGCGATCGCACGGCCCAAGGCAGTCCATTTCGTCACGCTCCTGCCGAAGACCCGCTCCGGGAAGACGCTGCGGCGCTCGATCCAGGCGCTCGCCGAGGGCCGCGACCCGGGCGATCTCACCACCATCGAAGATCCGGCCGCCCTGCAGCAGATTCGCGATGCGTTGAGGGTGTAGGCCGGGCCCGGTACAGAGCGAAGCTGCGGTTCGCGCGGATCTTGGCGAGCGACGTAAGCTCGTCGAACGCGCGGCCGTGGACCGGATTGCGGTAGGCGACCACCGCTTCCCGAGGCTCGCGGCGCAGCGAAATTTCCAGTCGCCGGGCAATCCTTGCCACCACCGGCTCGGCGAACGGGTTGTACAGGAAGAGGAACACCCGCTCTCTCGGGATCGGCCATGCCGCCGCGTCAGCGCGATACAGCTCGATCGGCGGCGCTTTCGGCCTTCGTTGCCGATATGCGTGTACGTTGCGTACCGCCGCCTCGTGCAGCGCGGGGGCGAGCTCGACACCCACCAAGCGCTTGAATCCGCATTCTGCCCCCAGAATCAGCGCCCGCGCTTTGCCCGAGCCGAAATCGACCATCACGTAGTCCGCCGGTTCGATCGCCGCGGCGCGGATGATGCGCGCGAACACGCGGAGCTGGACCGGTTGATACGCATACGCATGCACGAGATCCGCCCGCGCAACGCCGAGCCGTGCGAGGTCGCAATCGATGCCGGCGGTGTCGATGCCGAGGCGCTGTTCCATGCGCCGCTCGAGCCAGCTCTCGTAGCGGGCTGCCGCCACGGAGCCAGCGTGGCGCATCAGGCTGGCGAGCGGCTGCACGGGTCAACCTTCGACCGGCTGGGTCGGCGGCCGCAGCGCCATACGCTTCAGCCTTCGCACGAAAGGCAAGGCGCGGACGAAAAGCGCGCCGGCGAAGTTGCTGCCCGGCATCACGAGTGTCGCGATCCGGCGCCGGTCCGGCCAGATGTGGTTCATCATCCAGTTAGCGGGATCCGCGCAGGAGTCCATCCATTGCAGGTCGCCGCGCGCGTGGAAGCGGCGAATGTTTTCCATTTCCAGCAGCACGCCCGGGGAGTAGCGGGCATAGTCCTCGTCGTAGGTGATCTTGAAGGCATACGCTCCGGTGCCGGCCAGCACGTTGCATTTCATCGCGACCGTGCGGCCGCCGACGGCAAGCGCGAGCATCATGAGGCGGTCGCGCCGCGCCGCTTCGCTCGCCCAATGAACGAAGAAGTTGCGGTCCGAAGCTCGGCACGCGAGCGCGCTGCCATGCCTTCCCTTCCAGCCGCGGCTCTCGAGGTCGAGGAAAGCGCCGATCCATTGCGCCGCATCGTCCCGATTCTGCAATTCCCGGTATTCGATCTCGCCGCGCTCGGCGAGGCGCCGCTCGAGCCGGCGCAGCTCGTGGCGCGCCTTCCGCGAATGCGTTTCTTTCAGCAAGCTGTCGCTGTCCCGGCGAGGCTTGAGCAGCGCACGCCTGAACTCGTACGGCACGTACGCACGATGCGCATCCGCGAGCACCTCGGTGAACGCCGTCAGAAACGGGCCATCGCCGTTGACCTTTCGCCACTCGACGACCAAGCCACTGTCGTGTGCTGTCAGCCAGTCGAGATACCCGTTCAGGCAGCGCTGCGCCTGGCCGCGGCGGATGAGCGGCGTGCATAAATAGCAATGGCGATGCATCCACAGACGAAGGTGGGCGAGCGGCAGGCCTTTGTACTGGCTGGCGCGTTCCATCGGAAGAAACCCGATCAGCGCCGGTCGCGCGCCGCGTACCGCGTAGATGAAGACGAACTGCAGCGCGGCTGCCTTGCCGAAGGCGTCGAGCGCCGGCAACAGCATGAACGGCTCGTAGAACGGATTCGGCTCGATCGCGTGTGCGCCGAGATCCTGCCAGGCGGGCACGTGATCCGCGAGTTCCACCGGGTCCTGCACCACAACAAACCGGAGATCGCTGTCCGGCACTAGATGAAGGTCCGCATGGCTGCTCCAGCCCCGTGCAACCGTCATACCGTTTGCACCGCGTTGCTCCGTTCGGACTAGCCTGCCGCCATGCGGCGACAGGGTGGTACAGTCGCCGTATGAAGACACGCTCGATGCTTACCCTGGAGGACTGCAAGCGGATCGCGGCGGCCGCCGAGGCCGAGGCGAGGAAGAACAACTGGAACGTCTGCGTCGCGATCGTCGACGACGGCGGTCACCTGCTGCACCTGTTTCGGATGGACGGCGCGACGCCGGCGAACTCGCGCATCGCGTTCGAGAAAGGCCGCACCAGCGCCGAGACGCGGCGCTCGACTGCGATGTGGGAAGAGCGCATCAAGGGCGGACGCACGGCGATGCTCAGGATGCCCGGCGTCACCCCGATCCAGGGCGGCCTGCCGATCGTGATCGACGGCGAATGCATCGGCGCGCTCGGCGTCTCGGGCGTGCAATCGCATGAAGACGAGCAGATCGCCAAGGCCGGGATCGCCGTTTTGACCTCCTAGTTCTCTCCAATGGCAAGACAGATTGCCTGGCTCGGCCTGGGGCTGATCGGACTGCCGATGGCGTCGCGCCTCGCCGCAGCGGGCTGGCAGGTTCGTGGATTCGACGTCAGCGGCGAGCGCCTCGCCATGGCCGAAGCCCGTGGAATCGCGGCCGCTTCCTCCACCGCACATGCACTGGAAGGAGCCGCTCTAGTCTTCACCTCGTTGCCGACCGAGGCTGTTCTGATCGATCAGTCGCGCGCCCTTGCCGAGGGCATGCCTCCTTCCGCCGTCCTCGTGGAAACGTCTACCGTCGGCCCGGTGGCCTCGGCGAAGGTGGCCGAAGCCCTGAGTGCGCGCCGGATCGCTTACCTGCGCGCGCCGATCTCCGGAAGCGTCAATCTCGCGGAATCGGGTGGCCTCACGACCTTCGTGTCCGGCCCCAAGGCCTCTTTCGACCGTGCCCGCGAAGCGCTCGTCGCCTACAGCCGCGCGCAAATCTGGCTAGGGGAGGGCGAGGAAGCGCGCTACGCCAAGCTGGCGATCAACCTCATGGTCGCGGTGACCGCCGGCATGATGGGCGAGACGCTCGCCCTCGCGCGAAAGGGCGGCATCTCGTGGCAGGCGATGCTCGATCTTCTGGGCGAGAGCGTGGTCGCCTCGCCGCTCGTCAAGTACAAGCTCGACCCGCTGCGACAGCACGACTACACGCCGACCGCCACCGGCGCGCTGCTCCTCAAGGACCTGGACCTCATCGTCGAGGCGGCGCGCCAGGCGGGCGTCGACGTGCCGCTCGCCCGCGAGGTGCAGGCCGCCTACCGCGCGATGCCGAAGTCCCAGCTCGCAGACGAGGACTTCATCAGCATCGTGAAGCGCCCGTAAGGGCGCTTCGTCTCAGCGGACCGGCAGAGGCAGGCCCGGGATCTCGAGCGCCTGGTCCATGCACGAGATCTTGCCGCGCGCATTGCCCGCGCCACCGTTGACCTCGCCCGCCGCGCGTGGGGAATTATCGCGCCGGTCGCCATCGGACTGGGAGGTGCAGAACTTTCTGCCGACAAGCACGGGACTGGTCGGAAACTCCAGGATGTGGTTATTTCCAACCGCGGCATCGGCGGAGTTCCTCAGGCCGAGGGCATTGACCGGATTGCGAAACACCTCGACCACGTCGCGGTCCTTGGTGACCACGACGATGGCGTTGCGCTCGTTCGCCGAGTTCCAGATATTGCCGGCGCGGTCGAGCGCGATGCCGTCGGTGCCTTCGAGGAACGGATGCGCGACAAAGACGCTGTCCAGGCACAGCGTGTTGGCGGTGAACGTCGTATCGCAACCGGTCTTGTTCTTCAGGTTTCCGCGGCGATCGAATTCGATTTTCCAGATTGCGCCGCGCGCGGTGTCGGCGACGTAGAGGTCACCCTGGCGCGTGAATGCCACGCCATTGGCGACCAGGGGCTGGGAGCCGAGCACGCAGGGCGCGCCGCCGACAGGACAGGGCGGAGCGGTAAGCTGCGGGGTGGCGGCGCGCGCCGCATTGATCGTCCCGGGAGGCAGGTCTCGTACGTCGCGGCCGACGTTGGCTACACCGCCGCTGGTCGCAGGATCGAGCACGTTCGCCATCGGCTGGATGCGGAACGCTTCGACGCATCCGGAGAAAGTGCCTTCGCATGCGCCGCCGGCCGGGCCGATCTTCCAGACCCGTCCGTTGCCGGTCGTCCCGTCGCCCGTCCAGAGATTGCCGTCGGCATCGAAGGCGAGGCCGTTGGTGCCCGGCACACTGGTAGCGAAAGCCGTAGCGGTCGGCGGAGTGGCAGCGTTCGGAGTCAGGCGCCAGACGACGCCGCCGGAAGCCGCGTCGGCCACGTAAAGGTCGCCGTGCGAATCGAAGGCGATGCCCGAGGGATTGCAAGGCGAGGCTGCTGGATTCGGCACGAAGCCGACCACCGTCAGCGCGGCTCCGGTGATCTGCCATACCGGACAAAGCGCGGGTGGAGTTGCGCGTCCGGTGGTGTAGACGTTTCCAGCATCGTCGGCGGTGAGACCTTCGATGGCGAGCGGCGTGATGGCCTGGGT
This sequence comes from Burkholderiales bacterium, assembly GCA_035577785.1. Classification (GTDB taxonomy): domain Bacteria; phylum Pseudomonadota; class Gammaproteobacteria; order Burkholderiales; family SG8-39; genus SCGC-AG-212-J23. The sequence goes on from DATLUZ010000203.1 coordinate 19,354, forward strand.
GGTGAACGTAGCGTTCTGCGGAAACCGGCCGCGGTCGTGATCGTCGTCGGCCAAAGCGATGGTGGACAGCGAAGCGAGCGCGGCGCAGGCCGCCGCGATAAGTCTGGCGTTCTTCATGGGTCTCTCCTCTCCTTGGCGGCTAGCTTGCCGCGACTCTCCAGCGCTGTCTACAGGTGTGCCGAGTGTATATTCCGCGCATGCCCGGCTACCCCCGTGTTCTCGTCGCAGGCGGCGGCATCGGCGGACTGACCGCGGCGCTGGCGCTCCTCAGGATGGGCTGCGACGTCGAGGTGTTCGAGCAGGCGCCGGAATTGAAGGAGCTGGGGGCGGGGCTGCAGCTCGCGGCGAACGGTACTCGGGCGCTCTTCGCGCTCGGCGTCGGCGAAGAGCTGAAGGGGCTCTCCTGCGAGGCCGAAGGCAAGGAGATCCGCCTCTGGAACAGCGGCGAGCGCTGGAAGCTCCACGACCTGGGCAAGGTCTCGGTCGAGCGCTACGGCCATCCCTATCTCACGGTCTATCGTCCGGATCTCCTGGGAGTACTGGAGCGCGCGGTGCGCCGCGAGAAGCCCGGCGCCATCCACCTCGGCGCGAAATGCGTCGGGTTCGAACAAACAAGGGAAGCGGTGAGCGTCCGGCTCGAGGATGGCCGGGCGGTCGAAGCCGATGCCCTGATCGGCGCCGACGGGGTTCACTCGCGCGTCCGCCAGGGGCTCTTCGGGCCGGACAAGCCCGAGTTCACCGGCGTCGTAGCGTGGCGCGGCATCGTGCCGATGGAGGCTTTGCCAAGGCACATGGCGCGCATGGTGGGCAGCAACTGGGTGGGGCCCGGCGGTCACGTGGTGCACTATCCATTGCGCGCCGGCAAGGTCATGAACTTCGTCGGCGCGCAGGAGCGCTCCGACTGGCGGGTCGAGTCCTGGAGCGCGCGCGGCACCCTGGAGGAGCTGAAGGCCGATTTCGCCGGATGGCACGACGACGTGCACGCGCTCATCCGGAACATCCCGGTACCGTACAAGTGGGCGCTGATGGTGCGCGCGCCGATGGAGCGCTGGACGATCGGCCGCGTGAGCTTGCTCGGCGATGCCTGTCATTCGATGGTGCCGTTCCTCGCCCAGGGCGCCAACATGGCGATCGAGGACGGCTACATTCTCGCCCGCGCGCTCACCGAGTCCGACGCGGGTGTTCCCGCCAGATTGCTGACGTATGAGAGGGCAAGGCGCGACCGCACGCGTCGCGCGGTCGAAGGCTCGGCCGCGAACATCCAGCGCTTCCACAACAAGGCGCTCGCCGATCCGGCCAAGGCGCGCGAGTACGTGAGCCGCGAGTGGGCCGGAGCGCCGATCGCCGAGCGCTACGAGTGGCTGTTCCGCTACGACGTTACCAAGGAAAAAATCCGGGATGCATGACGTCGAACGCTTCCGGTTGCGCCGCTTCCTCGAGTCGCTTGGACCGGAGGAGCTCCAGAAAGTCGAAGCGCCGGTCGCGCTGGCCGACGTCGCCGGGATGCTCGAGGGCAACCCCAAAGCGGTCTGGCTGCAGCGCGCGGGCCCCGAAGGCGCTTCGCTCGCCGGCAATGTGGCCGGCAGCCGCTCGCGCCTCGCGACGGCTTTCGGCACCACGCCGCAGCGGCTGCTGCCGGAGGTGCTTTCGCGCCTCAAGGCCCGGCCCGAGGTGGTCGAAGTCTCGAATGCGCCGTGCCAGGAGGTGGTCGAGAAGGATCCGGACTTCACCGCCTTGCCGGTGCATCTCCAGCACGGCCTGGACGGCGCGCCGTACGTTTCCGCGTCGACCGATTTCACCGTCGACCGCGAAAGCGGCTGGGTCAACGTCGGCATGCGCCGCCTGATGCTGCGCGGCCGCCGCGAGGCGGGGGTCGACCTCGTGGCACCGTCCGATCTGCGCGCGATCTATCTCGCGCAGGCAAAACGCGGCGAGGCCTTGCCGATCGCATTCGTGGTCGGCTCGCATCCGATCGACCACGTAGCCGCGACCATGCGCATCCCGGCCGACGAGGCGGGCCTCATCGCATCGCTGCGCGGTGCGCCGCTCCCGGTCGTGAAATGCGTGAGCCAGGATTTGCGCGTCCCGGCCGATGCGGAATACGTGCTCGAGGGCTACCTGCACCCGGCGGGTCATGTGGAGCCCGAAGGTCCCTATGGTGAATTCCTCGGCTACTACGGCGCAGTCAAGCGCAATCCCGTGTTCCACCTCACCGCCATCACGCGCCGGCGCGACGCGGTATTTCAGACCGCGACCATCGGCGGTCCGGCCCTTGCGCGCACCGACACCGCGCAGCTCTGCGCGCTGCGCACCGAGGTCACGGTCTGGCGCTCGCTCGAGACGGCGGTGCGCGAGACGCGGGCGGTCTACGCGACGCCGTCGAGCGGCGGCATGTACAACGTGCGCGTCGCGCTCAACCAGCGGGTTCCGGGCGAGGCGCGTAATGCCATCGCCGCGGTCTTCGGCAGCCTCGCGAACGCCAAGCACGTGTTCGTGGTCGATCCGGACATCGACGTGTTTTCCGACGAGCAGGTCGACTGGGCGTTCGCCACGCGCTTCCAGGCCGACCGCGATCTGGTCGTCGCCACCGGCATGCGCACGCTTCCGCTCGACCCGTCCCTTGGCGGGTCGAGCACCGGCGCCAAGGCCGGGTTCGACCTTACCCTTCCCTTGGGAGAGCGAATTCTCGAACACAGAATCCCCAGGCCGCCGACGCTCGACGGCCGGCGCTTCGCCTCACTGCAGGCGGCGCTTGCCGATGGACCGAAGTTCTTCGCGGAACTGATGGCCGCGGTAGGCAGCCGCGACGGGCGCGAGATCGTGCGGGAGCTGGAGGCCTTGCGCGGCTCGGGGAAACTCTCGCGGGACCACGAAGGTCGCTACCAGGTGAGGAAGTGAAGGTAATGATCCGATCTCTTGCCATTGTGTTTTTTTTCTTTGTCGGCAGCAGCGCGCTGGGGCAGGAGCCCGCCTGGCCGACGAAGCCGATCCGCTGGCTGGTGCCGTTTGCGCCGGGCGGGCCGGCCGACGTGGTCGCGCGCATCCTCGCGGCCGGCCTCGCGGAGCGCACCGGCCAGCCGAACGTCGTCGAGAATCACCCGGGCGCGCAGGGAAACATCGCGCACGCCGCCGCTTCCAAGTCGGTGCCGGACGGCCACACGGTGCTCTTCGTGGTGCCGAGCGTGATCACCAATCC
>DATLUZ010000204.1:0-25498 GCA_035577785.1 Burkholderiales bacterium
CCCGCCCCAGCCCAGGGAGGACTCGGTGTGGACGATGTGTAGTTTCACTGGAGATTCATGATACTAGGTGTAGGATGCGCCCTATGAACGCGCCCATCCGCCCCGAGCACCAGACCGAAGACGCCTTCCACAAGCTGATCCACGAGAATTCGATTTACGGCCTGTGGGAAATCGCGAGCCAGATGACGCCGCACCCGCGGCCGCAGGCCGTGGCGCACCAGTGGAAGTGGTCGGTGCTCGAGGAGGTGGTGAAGCAGTCGGCGAGCGCCGTGCCGGTCGGCGATGAGCGCCGCGCGATGCAGCTCTTCAACCCGGGGTTGAACGGCCAATGGGCGACGACGAATACCCTGATCGCCGCGGTGCAGGTGCTGCTCCCGGGCGAGATCGCGCGCGCGCACCGCCATTCGCCGGCGGCAATCCGCTTCATCATGTCCGGCAACGGCGCCTACACCGCGGTCGAAGGCGAGAAGGTCGTCATGCGCGAGGGCGACCTGGTCCTCACGCCGAGCTGGCTGTGGCACGACCACGGCAACGAGACCCGCGAGACCGTGGTGTGGATGGATGGCCTCGACGTGCCGCTCACCAAGGCGCTCGACTGCATCTTCTTCCAGATGCATGAGAACCTGAAGGCCGACCACGGCAAGCCGGTGAACGGCTCCAAGGCGCTTTTCGGGCACGGACACCTCGCACCGACCTGGGTGAAGGAGCGCCCACGCTTTTCCCCGCTGATGCTCTATTCGTTCGACCAGACGATGGAAGCGCTCGACGGCCTGCGCTCCACGGAAGGCTCGCCGTACGAGGGCATCGCGCTCGAGTACACCAACCCGCAAACCGGAGGGCCGGTCACGCCCACGATCTCCTGCCGCATCCAGCTTGTGCGCAAGGGCGAGAAGCTGAAAGCCCGCCGCGTCACCGGCAGCTCGGTGTTCCACGTGGTGCGCGGGAAAGGCACGAGCGTCATCGACGGCAAGCGCTTCGACTGGTCGAAGGGCGACATCGTCGCGCTGCCGAGCTGGGCGCAGCACGCGCATGAGAACACCGGCAGCGAGGACGCGATCCTCTTCTCGATCAGCGATCGTCCCGTGATCGAGGCGCTCGGTTTCTATCGCGAGGAAGCGGCCGTCTAGCGTCGACGCCCCCACAGGCGGCCGCGCGCAAATATTCCGGCCGATTTTGCGATCCGTCGATCGAAAGACCTTACTGCGGTTGGTGAGGTATAGCTCTTGCATTGGCCTGGGACCGGGCATAGCCGCCGCCAACGTCCGGATTCAACCTCCCTGCAAAGGAATTCCCATGCCGAGCAAACGCTTAATCGCATCCGCTATCGCGTCCATCGGACTGTTCGCGCCTATGACGCTGCCGATCCGGGCGCTCGCCCAATCCGACGTACGCCAGGAAGACAGGCGTGAAGACCGCCGCGAGGACCGGCAGGAAGATCGCCGCGAAGATCGACGGGAAGATCGACGCGAGGACCAACGGGAAGAGGTCCACCTCAACGTGCCGCGCAACGCCGCGGGCGCCGTCGACGTTCAGAAGCTCGCAGCGGAGATCCGTGCGTTCTTCAATCAGGGCGTGCGCGAGGTGGACATCCGTGAGCGCGGATTGAACGCGCAAGAGCGTGCCCAGATTGCGCAGTTAGTCCAGCAGCTCGCCGCCGACCTCAAGCTCGAGCGCGTGCGTGTGCGTCAGGACGACAATCGCCTGAGGGTCGTGTTGCGTGCTGAAAACCAACGGCGCGCCGACCGCCGCGAGGATCGTCGAGAAGACCGTATGGAAGACCGCCGTGAAGATCGGCGCGCCGATCGCCGCGAGGACCGTTTCGAGCGCGTCGATCGACGCGAAGATCGGCCCGAGCGCGTCGCGCGCGTGGAGCGCGTCGAAAGAGCCGAGCGGCCCGAGCGCGTGGAGCGCGCCGAGCGGCCGGAGCGAGTCGAAAGAGCCGAGCGGCCCGAGCGGGTGGAACGAGCCGAGCGGCCCGAGCGCGTCGAGCGCCCGGACCACTCAGGCCGCCACTAAGCCGTCACCGGAGCGTCAGTCGTCGTCGCGGTCGCGGCCGTGCAGGTCGACGACCGCGAGCCCATACGGGTCGTTGCCTACGCCCGTCACTGTGGCCACGACCGCGCGTTTCTTGAGGTCGATGATGTACACCGTCCCGCTCGCCACCGTATTGGGCGTCGTTCTTGCGCCGCCTGAAATCACCGCATAGCGGCCGTCGGCGGTAACCGCGGAACCCTTCGGACGCGCTGGGCCGCCACCGGGACGCACGAGCGGAATCGTCGCCACGACGCCGTTGGCCGGATTCGCAAGCGCGGCATGCAGATCAACGATCGAGACGACGTTCGTCCGGAAGTTGGGAACGACCACCTCCTTCCCGTCGGGCGTGAACGACGGAATGAACGGCCGCGTCTGGACGTTGGGGTCGGTCGTGCCGACCAGCACCCGCGCGGCTTCGACTGTCGGGTTCTCGACGTCGATGATGGAAACAGTGTTGCCTTCGAACGCCACGCGCTGGCTTTCGCGGTTGGCCGCGACGATGTAGCGGCCATCCGGGCTCGAAGCGATTCCCCAGGGGCCGATCTGGGTGGGGATGCGGGCGATCTCGGCGGTCTTATTGCCGGCGAGCGCCGAGTCGAGGTCGATCACCGACACGTCATCCGTACCGCCGTTGGCGGCAAAGACGTAGCTCTTGCCGCTGCGCGCGCGGCCGAGGGCCAGGCCGTTCGTGTCGGGGAAGCAGCCCCACGCCGGATGCGGCGAGAGCAGCGGAACGGGCGACAGCGCCCCGCTCGGATGCACAAACGGCGCGCTCGGCGCCGGGAAAGTCGGCGGACCGCCGGGCGAGACGAACGGGACCGGATAGTGCGGGCAGGGAAACTGCGGCGTGCCCGCGCCGAGCGCGAGCTCGACGCTGTGGCGCAGGCTGCCGGTCTTGCGGTCGACGAAGGTGACGCGGTTGCCGCCGTCCTCGGTGAGGTGGCTCTCGGCGTTGCCGATGACGAAGAGGTCCTTCAGCAGGACGAGGCCCACCGAACCGAAGTGGCCGCTGTCGATATGACGCTCGAGCGCCGCGGCGGTGTTGTCGTTGCGGCGGTCGATCATCTTCTTGATGTTCATCACGGCGATGTTGCCGCGCCCGCCGTGCTGCGGATTGAACTCGTCGTTCTCGATCGCGCCGTGGTGGTTGACGACGTAGGCGGTCTTGCGGTCCTCGCTGATCACGATGTTCGCCGAGTCGCCGAGGAGCTTGCCGTCGAGGCGGTCGAGCGCCACCTTGGAGCGGCTGACGATCGCGTTCGGCGTGTTGTTGTTCTCCGGCCGCAGCGCTTTCTCGAAATCGATCGCGTACATGCGCGGGTCGCGGCGGCCGGTGGCGAGAATCCAGGTATCGCTGTCGGCGAGCGCTTCATGGACGGAGCAAGCGACTAGAGCGCTGCACAGCAGCGCAGTGCGAAGTTTCATTTTATCCTCCTCCAGGGTTTTGGCAGATGCTAGGCGCGCGCGCGTCGCGGCGTCAACCGTGCGTTTGTTGCGCGCTGAGAACTCGCTGCCGGGAGTAGAGTCCGGCCATCGCACGACGAAAAGACTGAAGCGGTGAGCCTCCTGGAACCTGCAGCCACCGCGCCGGCCGATCCTCCCGGCGTTTCGACCAGCACGCTCAGGCGGCTGCGGCTCTACGCCGCCCGCAACGAGCACCGCCTGTCGGTGACGTTCTTCATCGCCGGATTCCTGTTCGACATCCTCACGCTCGGCCGGATCGACTCGTGGTTCACCATCGGCCAGCAGGCGATTTATCTTTTTGTCATTTCGCTGATCCTGGTGCAGATGCTGCTGGCCGAAGCACCCGCTGCCGCCGCGCCGGCCGCCGCTCCCGTGGCGGCACCTGCCTCAGCGCCCGTCGCCGCATTCGCGACAGGACCGGCCGCATCTCCCGCCTCTGCGGGCTCGCGCCTGCGGCGCTGGTACCTCGAATACCGCAACCCGGCGATCCATTTCCTGCTCGGGGCCCTGCTCAGCGCCTACACCCTGTTCTTCTTCAAGAGCTCCTCGCTCCTCGTTTCGTTCGGCTTCATGGGCGTGCTCGTGGCGTTGCTGGTGGCGAACGAATCGGCGCGCTTCAAGGCGCTCGGGCTGCCGTTCAAGTTCGCGCTGCTCGGGCTGTGCTACCTCGCGTTCTTTGCGTATGTAGTCCCGGTGCTGATCGGCCAGACGGGGCTCGCCGTGTTCCTGCTCTCGATGGCGCTCGGCTGCGTGCCGCTCGCGGCGGTGGCGTTCCTGGTGGCGCGGGAAAGGAAGGCCAGGATCCTCGTTCCGCTCGCCTGCGTGCTGATCTTCTTCCTGACCTTCTACCTTTTCCGCATCATCCCGCCGGTGCCGCTTTCGATTCCGTTCATGGGCGTTTACCACGGCGTCGAGCGCACCGATGCAGGCTACCGCCTGACCCACGAGCGGCCGTTCTGGCGCATCTGGCACAACGGGGACCAGCGCTTCCGCGCGCAGGACGGGGACAAGGTGCACGTCTATTTCCGCATCTTCTCGCCGTCGCGCTTTTCGGATCAGGTGCTGATGGGTTGGTACCGGTATGAAGGCGGACCCAAGGGCCGCGGCTGGGTGCTGCAGGACACCATCCCGATCAAGATTGTCGGTGGCCGCGAGGAGGGTTTCCGCGGCTACGGCGTGAAGACCAACTACCAGCCCGGGAAATGGAAGGTGGAGGTGGAGACGACCGACCGGCGCGAGATCGGGCGGATCTACTTCAGCGTCGAGTCCGTTTCGACCCCGCTCGGCCTGGAGGCGCGCAGCTTCGCCGCCGAGCTCGACTGATGCCGTAGACTCCGGGTTTCTCGAGGAGGAGAAACCTATGGTCCGGATGTTCGCCGCGGCAGCGCTCGCCGCGTTGGCTGCCCTGGTCACGAGCCACGCGCAGGCGCAGGCATTCCCGTCGCGGCCGGTGACCCTGATCGTGCCGTTCCCGCCGGGCGGATCGACGGACACCGCCGCGCGCATCATAGGCGAGGCGATGCGCCCGTCGCTCGGCCAGCCGGTGATCATCGAGAACGTCGGCGGCGCCGGCGGCAGCATCGGCGTCACGCGCGTCGCCCGGGCCGCGCCCGACGGCTACACCATCGATATCGGCCAGTGGGACACGCACGTCGGCGCGATCATCTATCCGATCAGCTTCGACCTGCAGAAGGACTTCGCCCCGGTCGGCCTGCTCTCGCTCAACCCGCAGCTCCTCGTCGCGCGCAAGGGCTTCCCGGCCGACGACCTGAAGGGGCTGGTCGCGTGGATGAAGGCGAACCCGGGCAAGGGAACCTTTGTCGACCAGAACGCGGCCGCGCGCGTCACCGGCATCCTGATGCAGCAGTCGACCGGCACGAAGATCGAGTTCATCCCCTATCGCGGCGCGGGCCCGGCGATGCAGGCCATGCTCGGCGGCCAGGTCGACCTGATGGTGGTGCAGGCCGCCGTCACGCTGCCGCAGGCGCGCGCCGGCGCGGTCAAGATCCTCGCCAACCTTTCGCCCGCGCGCTCGCGGGTCATCCCGGACATTCCCACTTCGGAGGAGAGCGGGATCCCCGGCCTGTACGCCTCCGGCTGGTTCGGCCTGTTCGCTCCGCGGGCGACGCCGAAGGAGATCGTCGCGAAGCTGAACGGCGCGATGATGCACGCGCTCGCCGATGCGAAGGTGCAGGCACGCTTCGCCGACCTCGGGCTCGACGTCGCCCCGCGCGGGCAGCAGACCTCGGAGGGCCTCGCCGCGTTCCACAAGGGCGAGATCGAGAAGTGGTGGCCGATCATCAAGGCTGCCGGCATCAAGGTGGAGTGAAAAGCGGATTCCATTGCTGTTTTTTTCCGGGAGGAAAATCGTGAACGGCAGGAAATGGATGATCGGCGCGGCGCTCGCCGTGGCCGCGGCAGCCCCGAGCGCGCAGCAGCCCGGATTCACCCGCGCCGTGATGCAGGACCAGAGCCTGAGCGTACCCGGGCGCCACGCCGTGGTCGCGCGCGCCGAATTCATTCCCGGCGGGCAGGCCGGCAAGCACACGCATCCTGGCGAGGAGCTCGGCTACGTGGTCGAAGGCACGCTCGAGCTCATGATCGAGGGCCAGCCGCCCAAGACGGTGAAGGCGGGCGAGGTGTTCTTCGTCCCCGCCGGCACGGTGCACGACGGCCGCAACGTCGGCAAGGGCAAGGCCGTGGTGCTCGCCACCTACATCGTGGAGACCGGCAAGCCGGTCGCGAGCCCGGCCAAGTAGCGTCTTGGAAACCTGGTTCGACCTGTACCGCAGCATCGTCATGCCGGCGCAGTGCGACATCTACGGGCACATGAACGTGCGTCACTACGCCGCCTGCTTCGACGAGGCGGCGTGGCACTTCCCGAGCATGGCGGGGCTGTCGCTCGAGGCGATCCGCGCGCGCGGCCTGGGCACGGTGACGGCGACCCTGACGATTGACTTCCACCACGAGATCCGCGCGGGGCAGCTGATCCTCATTCGTGGCGCGCTGACGCGCGTCGGCACCAAGAGCTTCGCCCACGAGATGCGCCTCTACGAGGCGGACTCGATGACGCATTGCGCGACCCAGAAGGCGGTCGAAGTGTGCTTCGACACGGCCGCGCGCAAGGCGGTGCCCCTGCCCGACGACATCCGCGACAAACTTGGCAAATGCGTGGCGCAGGACCCAGCTAAAATGGCCAGATGCTGATGCGCCTTCGCCGTGCGCAAGCTGCGGCCATCCTGGCGGTCCGGGTTCCTGCGCGCTAAGTCAGGCCGATTCTTTCGCGGGCTCGCGCGCGTCCCGCTTAAGGTTCGGCTCCTGGCGGCCGGCATCGCGGTCGTGGCGGTTCTCGCCGCCGCGAACTGGGTGTTCCAGGCGTTCCGCAAACCCTCCGAGCTCTTTTTCCCGCTGGACGGCGCGCTCGCCAAGACGCCGGCGCGGACCTGGGCTGAATACGGCTCGCTCTTCCGCGAGCATTCCACGGCGGTCATGACCCCGGAGCTGCTTGCCGCGCTGGCGCAGGCGGAGGGGGCAGGTAACCCGGTGGCGCGCACCTATTGGCGCTGGCGCGTGGCCTGGAACCCGACCGAGGTCTACCGGCCCGCGTCGAGTGCGGTGGGCATGTACCAGATCACCGACGCGCGCTTTGCCGAGGCGAAGCGCTATTGCATCCGCAACCACGTGACGGTCGAGGACGGCGCCTGGCACGACCTGCGCTCGTGCTGGTTCAACGCGTTCTATTTCCGCGTGCTGCCGGGCCACGCGATCGAGATGACCTCGGCCTTCCTCGACCGCCGCGTCGCCCAGACGCTCGCCCAGCAGCGGATCGGCGGCGCCACCCTGCAGCAGAAGCAGGACCTCGCGGCGGTCATCCACCTCTGCGGCGCCTCGGTCGCCGACGCCTACGCGCGGCGCGGCTTCCGCCCCGGTGCGCGCGAGCGTTGCGGCGACCACGACTTGAGGGCCTATCTCGCTCGGCTGAATGCACTAAAGCGGAACTTTTCTTTACTATCTCGCGCATGAGCACCAAACCGACCATCGACATCCCGCGCGTCGACCACATCGGCGTGCGCGTGCGCGATCTCGACCGCGCGATGAAGTTCTACGCCATGCTGGGATTCACGATTCATGCCAAGGCCGCCAACGACGCGGTGGCCGTGGTGAAGAACGAGCACGACGTCGAGCTCAACCTCGTCTACAACGCCAACGCGGATGCGGGAGGCAAGAACATCCTCATGGACGTCGGCGAGAAATATCCCGGCTACACGCACGTCGCGCTGCGCGTAGCCTCGATCAAGGCGGCGATCGTAGCATTGCGGGAGAACGGGGTGCGGATCACGCAGGGGCCGGTGTCTTTCGGCCGCGACGGGCACGTGTCGGTGTTCGTTCGCGACCCCGACCTCAACGTCGTCGAGTTGCGCGGACGCGAAGAGGACCTGTCCTCGGTCGGCGGCGTGACGCACTACGTGCCGCAGAACTAGGGCTCGCTTGAAAGCCGCCTTCTTCCGCCGTTACGGCCCGCCCGAGGTCCTCGAATACGGAGAGCTGCCCGATCCGATGCCCGGACCCGGCGAGGTGCTCGTAGACATCCACGCGGCGAGCGTCAATGCCGCCGACTGGAAGCAGCGCGCGGGACAGTATCCGTCCAAGGTGTCGCTGCCGCATATTCCCGGCCGCGACTTTTCGGGCGTCGTGGCTGCCCTCGGCAAGGGCGCGAGCGACTTCAAGCCCGGCGACGCGGTGTTCGGCGTGTGCGTGGTGCCGGCGGAAAGCGCGTACGCCGAGAAAATCGCACTGAACCAGGAAATCGTCGCGCGCAAGCCCGAGCGCTTCTCGCATGTGGAATGCGCGGCAGCGGGTCTCGCTGCTCTCACCGCCCTGATATCGGTCGAGGATACGCTGCAGCTGAAAGCCGGCGAGACCGTGCTGATCCACGGCGGTGCCGGAGGGGTTGCCGGTTTTGGGATCCAGCTCGCGAAGCACCTCGGCGCGCGTGTCATCAGCACCGCCAGCGCCTCGAATCACGACTACGTGCGCGGACTCGGCGCCGACGTGGTCATCGACTACCGCGCTCAGGATTTCACCCGCGCGGTATCGAACTGCGACGCGGTCTTCGACACGGTCGGCGGCGACGTGACCGGGCGCAGCTTCGCGGTGCTGCGGCCAGGCGGGCGCCTCGCCAGCATCGCGGGTGGCGCGCAGGCGCCGGCCTCGCCTCGTGCCGATGTCGCTTCCCTGCGACCGAGCGTCGGGCGCAGCCGGCGCCACCTGGAGCGCGTGACGGCGTTGATGGAATCGGGCGCGCTGCGGTTGCCCGAAATCTCGCTGTTTCCGCTCTCCCGGGCCGCGGCCGCGCACCAGGTCAGCGAGGCGCGCCACCTGCGCGGCAAGCTCGTGCTGCAGGTCCGCTGAACCCAACGTTACTTCACCATCACGTAGTCCCGGCCGAACTGGCTAGGCCGGGATGGCCATAGCAGCGCTCCAGCAGAGCCATTCCGCAAGCTTTCGGCTGGCTTTCGCCGTAATCAGGGCATCTCTACTCTGATTGGCAGGAGGAATTCGAGCCTGTTCCGGACGCTGCGCATCGCGCTCGTCGCGCTTCTGTCGCAATTGTGTGCTTTCGTCGCTGCGGGCGCGTCAGAGTACACCGCAACGGAACTGGTGGTGCTGCCGCCGGCGAGCTCGCAAGTCGTCGGCGCGCTCAATAACCGCGGTCAGTTCGTCGGCGGCGCGGCAACCGCCGGGAGCAGGCACCGCGCATTCATCGCGAGCGCTTTCCGATTCGAAGAAATCGCAGTGTACCCAGGCTCGGACTACAGCGCCGCGCGCGGCATCAATGACGACGGAGAGGTCGTCGGCGCCGCGAACAGCGCCGACGTGGTCACGGCGTTCCGCTGGACGCCGCAGGGCGGAGCGCAACGCCTCCCGGCGCTTCCGGTAGATACCACCAGCGAAGCTTTCCGCATCAACCGCTATGGTCAGGTGGTCGGATATTCCAGCGGCGCAGGCGGCATCCGGGCCGTTCTTTGGTCGCGCGACGGTGCCGTCCAAGAGCTGGCGGGGCTTCCCAAGGGCAAATACAGCCGCGCCCTCGGCATCAACAGCCGGGGCGATGTCGTGGGGAGCGTCGGGCGCACGCCGGAAACGCGCGCGTTTGTCTGGACCGCTTCCGGCGCGAAAGACCTCGGCACTCTGCCGGGGCACGGCGAGAGCGAAGCGTTGAGCCTCAACGACGCCGGCGACATCGTCGGCTGGTCGGGGGACGCTGCCGGCACCCGGGCGGTGATGTGGTCCTCGGGCGAGCTGCGAGACCTCGGCGGTTTGGAGGGCGCAAAACACAGCCGCGCGCGGGCCATTAACGCGCGGGGCGAGGTCGTCGGCGACTCGGGGAACGCGCATCGCAGCCGCGCTTTCCTCTGGACGCGCGTTCGTGGCATGCGGGATCTCAACAGCTTGGTTCCGGCGCCGTCGCGGTTTGTGCTGGTGGAAGCGGTCGCCATCAACGACCAGGGACACATCGTAGCGTTGGGTCGCGAGCACGATCAGCACGACGGCGAGAATCGGTACGCACGCGCCGATCCCTTGCGCGTCTTTCTGCTTGTTCCCGGATGGCGGGCGCGAGTCCGCCATGCGGCCGAATCGGCAGGTCGTCCGGATTACCCCGCCGCGTCCTCGGATGACACGGTCTTGTGCCGCAGTTTCCGGCCATAGCCAGGGAAAGGATTGGCATGAAGCGTTACATGATGTGCGTCCGGGTTCTGCTGCTTGCGGGTACGCTGGCTTCCTGCGGCGGTGGCGGCGGTGACGGCGATAGCGGCAGTCCGCCTACCCCGGCCAGCGCGACCCCGACGCCGACTCCTATTCCGACCGGACCCTCCACGACGGGGGGCGCGTGGTCCGCGCCGGTGAGCCTGCCGATCGTGACCATCCACATGCTGGCCTTGCCGGACGGAAAGGTGCTCGCTTGGAGCAACCCCCGTACCCCGCCCAAGGATGGAAGAACCCCCGTGCGCCTGTGGGATCCCTCGGCGGCCCAGCCGGTGCTCGAGGAAGCTGCAAACCCCTTCGGCAACATTTATTGCTCCGCGCACCTGCTTCTCCCGGACGGTCGAGTGCTCACGATGGGCGGCCACATTCGCGACAATATCGGCCTGGACGCGAGCACCACGTTCGATCCCGTGCTGCGCAGCTGGACGATGGGCCCGCGCATGAACGCGGGACGTTGGTATCCGACCGCCACGGTGCTGGGGAACGGCGACGTGCTGGTCGTGTCAGGGGATATCGACACGACGGTCGGCGTGAACCCGCTGCCACAGGTCTACCGGCCGGCGGACGCGACTTGGCGCGATCTGACCAGCGCACAGCTCAGCCTGAAGCTTTACCCCTGGATGCATCTGGCCCCCAACGGCAAGGTGTTCATGTCCGGCCCCGAACAGATCACGCGCTATCTCGACACGAGCGGGACCGGTCAGTGGACGACGGTGGCTTCGACCAACTTCGGCTACCGCGGCCAATACCAGGGCGGCTCGGTGATGTACGAGCCGGGCAAGGTCCTCCTCGTGGGCGGCGGCACGCCGACGACCGCCATGGCGGAGGTGATCGACCTCAATGCCGCAACTCCGCGCTGGCGACTCACCAACCCGATGGCATTTCGGCGCAAGGCGCTGAACGCGACGCTTCTCCCGGACGGCAAGGTGCTGATCACCGGCGGCAGCAGTTCCGACATATTCGACGATCCCTCGCAGGCGGTGTTCGAGGCCGAGATCTGGGATCCGGCGACGGAATCCTGGTCGACGATGGCGCCGATGAAAACGTCGCGCTTGTACCATTCCACCGCGCTGTTGCTGCCCGATGGACGCGTCTTCGTCTCGGGAGGTGGCGGAGGTGGCACGGCGGTTGGCGATGTCGCCCATTACGACGGCGAGTATTTCTCCCCGCCCTATCTCTTCAAGGGTCCGCGTCCGACGATCGACTCGGCACCGGCCGGCGCGGCCCACGGCGAGCAGTTCATGGTCGGCGCTACCGACCCTGCGGGCATCGCGAGCGTGACGCTGGTCGCCCTGTCTTCGACCACGCACGAATTCAACATGAGCCAGCGCTTCGTCCGGCTGGCGTTTTCGCCGGCGGCGGAGCCGAACCGCTTCAACGTGAGTGCTCCGGACAGCCCGAACATCGCGCCACCGGGCCACTACATGATGTTCGTGCTGAACAGCAACGGCGTTCCGTCAGTGGGGCGAATGCTTGTGCTGCGGCCGGGTACGGCCGCCAATACGCCGCCGGTAGTCAATGCGGGTCCGGACCAGACCGTCACGCTGCCGGCCGTCGCGCGGCGGGTTCGCTGAGCCGACCCTGAATCGACCTAATCGACCTATTTGGTCCGCACCACGTAGCGCGGCTCGAACTCGCGCGGCTCGCCGCGCGGGAAGTCGACCACGATGCGGTCGTCGTGCACTTCGGCTACCGTGCCGCCGCCGTACTTGGGTACGCGCACGGCGTCGCCCTTCTTCAGGCGCGGCCGCGCCTTCATTTTCAGCGTCGACGCGTCCACGTCGCCCTTGCGCTGCACGCAGTTGTCGCAGTGGCCGCACTCGTCGCTCTCCCGCACCGCCTCGTCGAAATAGTCGAGGATCATCTTCCAGCGGCATTGCGTGCCGCGGGCGTAGGCCGCGATGAGCTCGACCTTGCTGCGCTTCCTGGCGAAATAGAGCTGCACCCTGCGGTCGGCGTGGTCGTAGAGGAGCGTGCAGCGCGCTTCCTCGCCGTCTCGGCCGGCGCGGCCGGCCTCCTGGTAGTAGGCCTCCAGGCTTCCGGGCAGCTGGTAGTGCACCACGTAGCGGATGTCCGGCCGGTCGATGCCCATGCCGAAAGCGTTGGTCGCGACCATGGTGCGCGCCGCGCCGCTCATGAAGGCATCCTGGCGCTCGGCGCGGCTGCGACCGCCGAGCGCGCCGTGGTAGAGCTCGGCCTGCTCGCCCTGCGCAACGAGCCAGGCGTGCACCGCCTTGGCCTCCCTCACGGTGGCGCAGTAGACGATGCCGGAGCCGCCGGAGCGCACCACTTCGAGCAGCGCCTGGCGCTTCTCGGTCGCGTTGGTGGTCTGGAGCACTTCGAAGTACAGGTTCGGCCGGTACACGCCTGCGTTGAGCACGCGCATGCGCGGCCGGCCGAGCTGGCGGCCGATATCCTCGATCACGTCGGGGGTGGCCGTCGCGGTGAGGGCGAGGAGGGTCGGGCTGCCCAGTGCGCGCAGCGCTGCGCCGAGCTCGAGGTAGGCGGGGCGAAAATCGTGGCCCCACTGCGTGATGCAGTGGGCTTCGTCGACGACGAACAGGTCGACCGGGTTCTCCTTCAGCCTCGCGAGCACGGCGGGGTTGGCGAGCTGCTCCGGCGTGGTGAAGATGAAGTCGGCCTCGCGGCCGCGGATCCGCCGCATGGCCTCGCGCCGCTCGCGCGCCGACAGGGCGCTGTTCACCGCGGCCGCGTCGACGCCGCGCTCCTCGAGCTTGTCGGACTGGTCCTTCATCAGAGCGATGAGCGGGGACACCACGATCGTGGTGCCGCGCATTTGCAGGGCCGGCAGCTGGTAGCAGAGCGACTTGCCCGCGCCGGATGGCATGATCGCGAGCGTGTCGCGGCCGGCGAGGACGCTCTCGATGACTTCGCGCTGCCCCGGACGCAGGCGCTGCAGGCGAAAGGTGCGGCGCAGGAGGTTACGCCATTTCGTCACGCGGCCAGTATAGGCAGCGGCTGCCGCGCCAAGGAGCGTCGCATGTCACGCGGCGCGAAAGAAATTTCGCTACTTCGCGAGGATCCGCATCGCGCGCTCGAGGCCCTCGAGCGTGGTCGGGTACATGCGGCCGTTCATCAGCTCTTTCACGATGCCGATCGACTGCCGGTAGGGCCAGATCTCCTCGGGCTCGGGGTTGAGCCAGACGCACCTCGCATACACGTCGGTGACGCGCTTGATCCACGCCGCGCCGGGCTGCTCGTTGAAGTACTCCACCGAGCCGCCGGGCTGCAGGATCTCGTACGGACTCATGGTCGCGTCGCCGACGAAGATCACCTTGTAGTCGTGGCCGTACTTGTGCAGGAGCTCCCAGGTGCGCGTGCGCTCGGAATGGCGGCGCCGGTTGTCCTTCCACACGAAGTCGTACAGGCAGTTGTGGAAATAATAGAACTCGAGGTGCTTGAACTCGGTCTTGGCCGCCGAGAACAGCTCCTCGGCGAGCTTGACGTGCTCGTCCATCGTGCCGCCGATGTCCATCAGCATCAGCACCTTGATGGCGTTGCGGCGCTCGGGCCGCATGTGGATGTCCAGATACGCTTTCCTCGCGGTTTGCGAAATCGTCGCGTCCAGATCGAATTCGTCCGGGGCGCCCTCGCGCGCGAATTTCCTCAATCTCCTCAGCGCCACCTTGATGTTGCGCGTGCCGAGCTCGACCGAATCGTCGAGGTTGCGGTATTCGCGCTGGTCCCAGACCTTGACCGCGCTGCGGTTGCGCGAGCGCTCCTGCCCGATGCGGATGCCCTCGGGGTTGTAGCCGTAGGCGCCGAACGGCGAGGTGCCTCCGGTGCCGATCCACTTCGAGCCGCCCTGGTGGCGTCCTTTCTGCTCCTCCAGCCGTTGCCTGAGCGTCTCCATGAGCTTTTCCCAGCCGCCGAGCGCCTGAATCTGCTTTTTCTCCTCGTCGGTGAGGGTGAGCTCGACCTGCTTCAGCAGCCACTCGAGCGGAATCTGCGACTCGATGCCGGGGATCGTCTCGACGCCGTGCCAGAACTCGGCGAACGCCCGGTCGAACTTGTCGTAGTTCGACTCGTCCTTCACCAGGGTCGCGCGCGAGAGGTAGTAGAAGTCGTCCACCGAGGGCCCGATCACGCCCCTGTCCATCGCCTCGAGGAGCGTCAGATACTCCTTGATCGAGACGGGAAGCCGGTGCGACTTCAGCTTGAGAAAGAAATCGATCAGCACCGCAGCATTATCGCATCCGCCGGCTCGGTCAAAGCTTGCAAGGCCGTGCGGAAGTCCGCTGCCCTCCGCGGCGAAAGCCGATATCTTGTTCGCAGGCGCACCTTGCGCTGCAGCCCCGCCACTTCCTTGTGACGGGGCTTTTTTTTGGGCCATCCCGTCGAGAGCGGGTTGCGCAACCGACCCGCGCAAGCGAATTGAGTCGCGTCGGAGCCGGCCTGGATGAGCACCCGCTGAACGAAAAACTATGCCGCTTTCAGGTAATACGCGGCCGCGGCGTGCGAGGTCTGCACGAAGCCGAGCGTATCGAGCTCGTCGAGCCAGGCGGCGAGACTGCGCTGGTCGCAGCCGACGGCGGTGCGGATCGCGGTCACTTCGCGCGGCCCGTCGATCGCCGCGAGAATGCGCCGATAGTGAGCCGGCATCCCGGCGCCGCCCGATGCGCGCGCGCGCAGGCCGACGTCGGTGAGCCAGTAAACCGCTTGCGTTGTTCTGATCCCTATCACGATCGCTACATCGAAGGCCAGGCGAGCAGCAGCCACACCAGGCCGGACAACCACGCCAGCAGGCCCGAAAAGCGCTGCGCGGCGCCGCGGCGCGCGAAAATGAGACGGCCGGGCGCGGTAGGCACGACGAACGCCGGGCCGAAGTCGTGGCGCGGATACGTTCTTCCGATTCTTCCCATGGCGCGTCCCTCCAAGGAGCGAACGAGCCTCTATGGTGAGAGAGGTTGGCCTGCAATGGACGCCTTCTGCCGAACTCTTACAACGTGGTTTCCGCGACGTGGCAAATTCGCGCCACAACATCAGGAGTTGCAAAGGCGCGCAGAACGAAGTCGCGCCGGTATCGCAATTCTTTGCAAATCCGCACGAGTTCTTAAGGCTCGCGCAGGGCGCGCACGCTATGATTTTCGCCGGGGGCAATGCAATGCATTCGAACAACAACGGCCGCATCGGCGTCATGCTCGTGGACATGCACAGGATCCTGCTTTCGGGCCTGCAGCGGCTGATCGACGACCAGAAACCCGAGCTTCACGTCGTCGCCACCGCCACCGAGTGCGCGCGCGCCGTGGAGATCGCGGCGCTCGCCAAGCCCGACGTGGCGGTCGTGGACGTCGACCTCGCCACGGAGCAGGACGGCGGCCTGGTCCCGAGCCTGATCAACGGCGGCAACACGCGCGTGCTGGTGCTCTCCGGCTCGCGCGACGGCCGCCACGAGCTCGCCATCCTGCGCGGGGCGTGCGGCGTGGTCCACAAGGACGACACGCCCGAGCTGCTCATCAAGGCGATCAAGAAGGTGCACGAGGGAGAGCTCTGGCTCGACCGCAACTCGACCGGGCGCCTGTTCGTGGAGCTGTCGCGGCAAAAGGCGCCGTCCGCGGCGCAAACCGCGCTTGCCTCGCTCACCGAGCGCGAGCACGACGTCGTGCGCAGCCTGGTGAAGCAGCCGGGGGCCGACAACAAGACGCTCGCGAGCAGCCTGCACATCGGCGAGCACACGCTGCGCAATCACCTGAGCCGCATCTACGACAAGCTCGGCGTGCCGAACCGGTTCGAGCTCTACATCTTCGCGCAGCGGCACGTGGCAATGCTGCCCGCCTAGCGCGACCCGCGCCGCAGCCGCGGCGTGGCGCTTTTCACGGATGCGCGGCGCGGGTGTGACAATGTGCTCAAGTCGTGTCAAATAGTGCTTGCGGCTCGCTGCACCATGCGCCCACCATCGCATCACCACCATGAAGCCGACTTCATGACCTGCTCATGGGCGCGCGCCGAGACGAGCGGTTCGACAGCGACCTCAGGATCAAGCTCGATCGGGGCGATGGCCGCATGCGCAACGTCAGCGCGAGCGGGGTCTATTTCCTGACCGACGTCGACCTGAAGCCCGGAGAATCGCTCAGGTTCACGCTGGAGTTCTCGGGTTTGCAGATCGGCGTCGTCTCGGCGCGCTGCGAAGCGCGCGTGGTGCGCGTCGATCCGCACGGTCGGCTGAGGGGCATCGGCGCGACCTTCGAAAGCATCGAGTTCCACCGCGTCGGCGCTCGTGCTCAACCGTAATTAGAAAAGTAACAAGAAAAGGGCTCGACGATGCGTACGTTCCAGATTCTCGGCCGTTTGGCGCTCACGCTGCTGTGCTTCGCCCTGCCGCAGGCCGCAGCTGCCGCAGGCAAGATCGACAAGGCCGTCCAGATCCTCGAGCAGCAGGCGCGCGCCGGCCGGGGCGAATTCGTCACCTTCCTGATGGGCGCGGCGAGCGCCTATCGCTGGGACAGCACGGCGCCGGAGGGACCCGGCGCCGAGCGCCTCTTCTGTCCGCCGCCCTGGCATACGGTCGACGGCAAGAGCTACGCGAAGATCGCGCTCGAGGAATACCGGCGCTCGAAGAGCGAGTACGCCGGCCTGACCGAATATCCCCTCGACGTGCTCTCGCTCGCCCTGCAGCGCGGGCTGCGTGCGCGCTATCCCTGCGACCCGGGCGGGGAAGCGAAGCCCGGCTGACCGAGCGCCGGACCTTCCTTCAGCCGCTTCATGAAAGCCGAGGCGTCCACGGTGAGCCGTGCGAGCTCCAGGGCGGCCTGAACCGGAAGCGAGACCACCTGCTCGATCCCGGCGTCGTCCACGAATCGGATTTCCATGCGTCGCGTGTCATTCAGCATCTTCAGCGCGACCACCGTCGCGGCGTCGAAGGTCGGTTTGGCGGCGAGAGACAAGTTTCTGGTCCTGGTGCAATAGATCGAGAGGTCTAGAACATGGTATCGCCCGATTGTGCGGTGCTCCACCTGGATGACAACATTTCACTTTCGGCGCAGTGCCTTGTGTTGCGCAGGAAGAGCTACAGCCGGGCGCTTACCCGCGTCACACTGTCCCCCTAGTCTTTGCGTCCGATGGCCCAGGCTGCATCCGCCAAGTTTCGAACCGCGAAGCCCGACATCTGGCTGACGATATCGGGCTGGATCTGGCTGGCCTACGCCGTGGGCATCCTGGCGCTCGCCGCAGCGGCCGCCACGTAGCCGGTCCTGAAAAGAAATGGCCCCGAAGGGAAGGGGTTCCCTGCGGGGCCGAGAGTCGAGCGGGTCCAATCGCTCGATGTTCGAAAGGTCGGCCTCGGGGAGACCCGGACTGCGTTCGCGCTAGAACTGCCAAGCCGAGTGGGCGGCCGCGCGAAGGCGGGTGGGGCAAAGCCGAGGCCTGCCCCCTGTAGCAAATACCGGACCAGGCCGAAATATCAGCGTATTAGCGCTTCAGCCGGCCGCGACCGTAAGGCCTGCCGACACGGCCGAATCTCAACCCACGCTCAGAAGAACCACCAAAGTACGGCGCCTGTGACCAGGAAAAGGTAGGCCATCCACAGCCAGGCTGCGAACGTGCGCCACACGTCCGCCTCCGGTCCACCGAGCTGCGCTGCCCCTTCGGTTTCGAGCGGCGTCAAAGCCATAGATCTTCCTCGTGAATGTTCTGTTGTTGTCACCGATGTCACGGGTAGGGCATGACAAAAGTCATGGCTCGAGGCGCATTAGACCATGACAACGGCACCCCGCAAAAGAGTACGTGTCGCTCGCTCGCGACAGCCGCCGCTCCGCCACTATCTCGGCCGAGGCGCCAAGCCTGATTTTGCGAGGCAAGAATGCAGGGACGTAAAGAAGAAAGGTTCGACAGCGAGCTCGCAATCAAGCTGGAAGGGGGCGGGAAAGCCGTCGCACGCAACGTAAGCGCGAGCGGGGTCTACTTCGTCACCGAGATGGCGCTTGAAGCGGCGCAGCTGGTGAAGTTCAGCCTGGAGTTCCTGGACTTCCCCAGCGGTCCGATCGAGGTGAACTGCAGTGCCCGCATTGTGCGGGTCGAGGAGCGGGGGGCCGGCAGAGGCGTCGGGGCTGCGATCAGCAGTTTCGAGTTCCGCAGACTGCCCAAGGCCGGCAAAAGCTCCCACTAAGAGAGGGTCCAAACGATGAACACGGTCCAAGCAAGAATTCCGCGCTGGATAGGCGGCAGTCAACCGGTCCCGGCCCCGCGCTGGCCTGCGAGCCAGGCGCCCGCGCCCAAGCCGGCGAACGAAGTCGAAGCCAAGTCGTTTCAGCTCACCTGGGAGGAAAGCGCGCGCTTCTTCCGCGTCGTGGCCGAATGCGGACGCATCCGCCGCCATTACGACATCTACCGCTGGCTCGGCGGCGAGGTGCAGCACTTCCTGCCGCACGAGATGCTGCTCTCCGCCTGGGGCGATTTCGACACCTGGGACGTGAAGCTCGACCTGACTTCCGGGCTGCCGGGCGTGCGCACCGGCCAGCTCGCGCATTGCCGCATCGACTCGCTCGTGCGCCAGGCGTACGCCCGCTGGATCGGCGCCGGCCGCCAGCCGGTGATGCTCAAGGCGGGCGATATCGAAACCGCGGACCACGGCTGCCACTGCGCGATCCACGCCGCGTTGCGAAGCATGCGCTCGGTGCTCGTGCACGGGGTGCACGACAAGCGCTCGCGCCAGGAGAGCCTGTTCATCGCCTTCACCTGCAGCTCGTTCACCCGGGGCCGGAGCCTCGAACCGTTCGTCTCGCTGCTCGAGCCCCTGGTCGCGCAGATCGACGCGGCGTTCCGCAAGGTGCCGGCGTTCCCGCTCAACGATGCCCGCTTCGCGCTGCGCGCGGATGCCAACGTCCTCGACCTCAGCACGCGCGAGATGGAGGTGCTCGACGCGCTGTGCCGCGGCAGGACCAACGTGCAGATCGCGGCCGCGCTCGAGATCAGCCCGTTCACGGTCAAGAACCACGTTCAGCGGATTTTCCGCAAGATCGGGGTCACCAACCGGACGCAGGCGGCGGCGCGCTACACCGAGGCGGTGCGCCAGGCGGCGCTCAGCCTGGCGGCGCCGAAGAGCGAAGCGCCGGCACAGGCGACCGGCGCGCTGGTACAGGCGACCGAAGCGGCATAAGCAAGCCGGGGCGTCATGACGCAGCTACGCGTCCGCGACTACGAGCGGGACGACGCCGCGCGCTGGGAAGCGTTCGTCGCGGCGTGCCCGGCGGCGACGTTCTTTCACCGCATCGGCTGGCGCGAGGTGATCGAGCGCAGCTTCGGTCACCGCGCGCGTTATCTGCTCGCCGAGCGCGCGGGCGAGATCGCCGGCGTGCTGCCGCTCGCCGAGGTGAAGAGCCTGCTTTTCGGGCACGCGCTCGTCTCGCTTCCTTTCTGCGCCGTGGCCGGCGTCGCGGCGTTCGATGCCGAAGCCGCACAAGCCCTGCACCGCGCCGCGCGCACGCTCGGCGAGCGCATCGGCGCGCAGCACCTCGAGCTTCGCAATCCCGCGCCGCGCGAGCCGACCTGGCCGCGCCAGGACCTGTACGCGAGCTTCCGCAAGGCGCTCGCGCCGGAGGTCGAGGCCAACATGCTCGCCATCCCGCGCAAGCAGCGCGCCATGGTGAGGAAAGGCATCAAGAACGCCTTGGCGAGCGAGCTCGATCCCGGTGTCGAGCGTTTCTTCGAGCTCTACGCCGACAACGTCCACCGCCACGGCACGCCCCCCCTGCCGAAGCGCTATTTCGAGGCGCTGCGCGCCACCTTCGGCGAGGATGCCGAGGTCCTGACGGTCGTTTCGCCCGAGGGCAAGGCGGTGTCCTCGGTGCTGAGCTTCTACTTCAAGGATGAAGTGCTGCCGTATTACGCCGGCGACCGCACGGAGGCGCGCGATCTCGCGGCCAACGACTTCAAGTACTGGGAGCTGATGCGCCGCGCGTGCGAGAAAGGCGTGCGCATCTTCGACTTCGGCCGCAGCAAGCAGGGCACCGGCCCCTTCGACTTCAAGCGCAACTGGGGCTTCGAGCCCGCGCCGCTCGCCTACGAGTACTGCCTCTACCGCCGCTCGAGCATCCCGCAGAACAATCCGCTCAACCCGAAATACCGCGCCTTCATCGCGCTGTGGAAGCGCCTGCCGGTGCCGGTGGCGAACGCGATCGGCCCGCATCTCGTGAGGGGCCTGGGCTGACGGCCGCATGAAATTCGACGCAAACCATCGCCTGCTCCTGGCCGCCGATGCGCGGTTCGCCTCGCCCGCGCCGCCGTGCGGCTGGCGCTCGGCGCTGCCCGCCATCGCCGCCGCAGTGCTCGCGATTCTCGCCATCTACTCGGATACCGCGAAATCGATCGTCGCCATCTGGCGCAGCTCGGACACCTTCGCGCATGGCTATCTCGTGGTGCCGATCAGCGCCTTCCTCATCTGGACCAAGCGGCGCGAAGTTGCCGCGCTGGCACCGCGGCCGGATGTCCTGGGCCTCGCGCTCATGGGCGGCGCCGGATTCGTCTGGCTCGCCGCCGAAGAGGCCCAAGTCCAGGTGCTCGCGCAGTACGCGCTCGTGGCCATGGTGCTCGCGACGGTGGTGGCGCTTGCCGGCCGTCGCCTGGCGTGGGCATTGGCGTTTCCGCTCGGCGTCCTGCTGCTCGCCGTTCCGTTCGGGGAGGCATTCCTGCCGCGCTTGATGGAATGGACCGCGGATTTCACCGTTGCCGCACTGCGCGTGACCGGCATCCCGGTGTATCGGGAAGGGACCTTCTTCACCATCCCGTCGGGGCATTGGGCCGTGGCCGAGGCGTGCAGCGGCCTTCGCTATCTCATCGCCTCCGTCACCGTCGGGGCGGTCTATGCGTACCTGACCTACCGCACTTGGTGGAAGCGGGCGCTCTTCCTCGCGCTGTCGACCGCGGTGCCGCTCGGCGCCAACTTCGTGCGTGCCTACATGATCGTGCTGGTCGGGCATTTGAGCAGCATGAAGCTTGCCGTGGGCGTCGATCACTTGATTTACGGCTGGGTGTTCTTCGGGCTGGTGATCGGCCTGCTCTTCTGGCTCGGCGCGTTCTGGCGCGAGCCTGCGGCGCCTGTGCCGTCGGCGCGCGCTTTCGATCCAGCCCGGTCCGCGCGAGCCGCGAGCTTCGCATTTGCGGCGGCCGGCACTGTGCTGCTCGCGGCCGCATGGCCGCTCTGCGTGCCGTACATCGACCGGACGGACCCCGCGCCTGTCCGCCTCACCGCGCCGGCCGCGGCTGCGGGCTGGTCGGTCGAGCCGCAGAAGGACATGGACTGGCAGCCGCACTACCCTGGGGCGGCGGCGTCGACGCTCGCGGTCTATCGCCATGGAGAGAGCAGAGTGGCCGTGTACCTCGGGTATTACCGCAACCAGCACCAGGGTGCCGAGCTCGTGAGCTCGCTGAATCTCATCGCGGGTGCTGCCCCCTCGCCCTGGTCGAGGATCGGCGAGTCGACGGACACCGTGGAGTTGCCCAACGGCAAGGTGGTGGAGCTGCGCCAGACCCGGCTGGGGTCGGCGGCCGGTCGCCTTCTGGTGTGGGACTGGTATCGCATCGGCGGGCGCGACCTCAGCAATCCCTACGTGGCGAAAGCGCTCCTCGCGCGTGACAAGCTGCTGCGCCGCGCCGACGATTCCGTCGCCATCGTGCTGGCCGCGCCCTACGAGGCGCGCCCCCAGGCCGCGGCGGAGACCTTGCGGGTTTTCACGAGAGAAATGCTGCCGGCGATCGACCATGCCCTGCGTGTGGCGGCGCAGAAGGGATCGAGATGAGCGCGCCCGCCCCCCTCATCGTGCACGTGGTGTACTCCTTCAGTGTCGGCGGGCTGGAAAACGGCCTCGTCAACCTGCTGAATCGCATGCCGGCCCAGCGCTGGCGTCACGCCGTGCTCTCGCTCACGCGCGTTTCCGGCAGCTTTGCCGAGCGGGTGCAGCGCTCCGACGTGGAATTCATCGAGCTCGACAAAGGGCCTGGCCATCTGGTGCGCGATTACCCGCGCCTATATCGCCTCTTCCGCCGGCTGCGGCCGGCTGTCGTGCATACGCGCAATCTCGCGGCGCTCGAGGCCGTGGTGCCGGCCTGGGCTGCGGGCGTCCCGGTTCGCATCCACGGCGAGCACGGGTGGAACCGCGCCGATCCCGACGGCAAGCGGCGTCGCTACCAGTACGTACGCGCGCTGTACCGGCCATTCGTCAGCCGCTACATCGCGCTCTCGCGTCACCTCGAGGACTACCTCGAACGCCAGGTCGGCGTGCCGTCGCATCGCGTTTCGCAGATCTACAACGGCGTCGATACCGAGCGCTTCAGGCCGGTCCAGGTGCGGGGTCGAATCGACGGCTGCCCGTTCAGCCACGAGGACTTTGTCGTCGGCTGGGTGGGGCGCATGGACCCGGTCAAGGATCTGCCGAACCTGGTGCGGGGGTTCGCGCGCGCTGCGCAGCGCTCGGCGAGCCGGCTGCGCCTCGCGCTCGTCGGTGACGGGCCGATGCGCCCGGCGGTGGAGCGGCTGGTCCAGCAGGAGGGCCTGGGCGAGCGGGTGTGGCTCGCCGGCGAGCGCGCCGATATCGCCGAGGTGATGCGCGGGCTGGATTGCTTCGTCCTTCCCTCGCTCGGCGAGGGCATCTCGAACACCATTCTCGAGGCGATGGCCACGCGGCTGCCGGTCATTGCCACGCGCGTCGGCGGCAACGCCGAGCTCATCGAGTCCGGCTTGAGCGGCCTGCTGGTGCCGCCGGCCGACAGCGACGCGCTGGCCGACGCGCTTGGACACTACTCGAACGACCGTGCGATCGCGCGGCGCCACGCGAAGGCCGCAAGGCGCCTCGCGCAGAGCCGCTTCAGCCTCGCGCGCATGGTCACCGACTATTGCAGCCTCTACGAGACCGCGCTCGCCGCGGCCGGCGTCACCGTGCCGCCGGCTGCCGAAGCGCTGTCGACGCGCTGAGGGGCTTCGTCATGTGCGGAATCACCGGCATCGTCGACCTGAAGGGCAAGCGAGAAATCCCGCGCGCGCTGCTCTCGCGGATGAACCAGACGCAGGCACACCGCGGGCCGGACGCCGACGGCCTGCACCTCGAGCCCGGGGTCGGGCTCGGCCACCGTCGCCTCTCGATCATCGACCTCGCCACCGGGCAGCAGCCGCTCTTCAACGAGGACGGCAGCGTGGTGGTGGTGTTCAACGGCGAGATCTACAACTACCAGGCGCTGATTCCCGAGCTCACTGCGCTCGGCCACGTGTTCCGCACCAAGAGCGACACCGAGGTCATCGTGCACGCCTGGGAGGCCTGGGGCGAAGCCTGCGTCGAGCGCTTCCGCGGCATGTTCGCGTTCGCGCTGTGGGATCGCAACCGCGAGACGCTGTTCCTCGCGCGCGACCGCCTGGGCGTGAAGCCGCTCTACTACGCCGTGCTGGGCGACGGCCAGCTCATCTTCGGCTCGGAGCTGAAATCGCTCGCCGCGCACCCGGGCCTGGCGCGCGAGCTGGACCCTCTCGCCATCGAGGACTACTTCGCGTTCGGCTACGTCCCAGAGCCGCGCACCGTTTACCGGATGGCGCGCAAGCTTGCGCCCGCGCACACGCTCACTCTGCGCCGCGGCCAGCCCGCGGCCGCGCCGCGCGAGTACTGGGACGTGCGCTTTACCCTCGACAATCCGATCGGCGAGTCCGACGCGCAGGCCGAGCTCGTCGAGCGTCTGCGCGAGTCGGTGCGCCTGAGGATGATCTCGGAGGTGCCGCTCGGCGCCTTTCTCTCGGGCGGCGTGGATTCCAGCGCCGTGGTGGCGACCATGGCGGGGGTGAGCGAGCAGCCGGTCAACACCTGCTCGATCTCCTTCAGCGACCCGGCCTTCGACGAATCGCGCTACGCGCGCGAGGTTGCCGCGCGCTACCGCACGCGCCATTTCGTGGACAACGTCGACAGCGACGACTTCGGCCTGGTCGACGAGCTGGCGCGCACCTACGACGAGCCCTACGCCGACAGCTCGGCGATCCCCACCTACCGCGTGTGCCAGCTCGCGCGCCGGCACGTCACCGTCGCGCTCTCGGGGGACGGCGGCGACGAGAGCTTTGGCGGCTACCGGCGCTACCGCTTCCACGCCATGGAGGAACGCCTGCGCGGCATGCTCCCGCTCGCTCTGCGACGGCCCGCGTTCGGGCTGCTGGGCCGCGTCTATCCCAAGGCCGACTGGGCGCCGCAGGTATTCCGCGCCAAGACCACGTTCCAGGCGCTCGCGCGCAGCTCGGTCGAGGCCTACTTCCACAGCGTGTCGTTCCTGGCGAACGACATGCGCGAGCGCCTCTACAGCAACGCCTTCAAGGCCGAGCTCGGCGGCTACAACGCCGTCGAGGTCTTCCACCGGCACGCGGCGCGGGCGAACACCGAGGATGCGCTCGGGCTCGTGCAGTACCTCGACCTCAAGACCTATCTCGTCGGCGACATCAACACCAAGGTCGACCGCGCGAGCATGGCGCACTCGCTCGAGGTGCGCGAGCCGCTGATGGACCATCCCCTGGTCGAATGGCTGGCTACTTTGCCCTCGTCCTTCAAGGTCAAGGGAAACGAAAGCAAGAGGCTGCTCAAGAAAGCGATGGAGCCGCAACTCTCGCGCGAGGTGCTGTACCGGTCCAAGATGGGCTTCGCCGTGCCGCTCGCCCGATGGTTCCGGGGCCCGCTGCGCGCGGCCATGCGCGCCGCGCTCATCGGCGGGAGGCTCGCCGAGAGCGGCTGCTTCAATCCCGGCTACCTGGCCCAGCTCCTCGCGCAGCACGAGAGCGGCGCGCGCGACCACAGCACGCCGATCTGGACGCTCCTCATGTTCGAGGCGTTCCTGAAAAACGCCATGGAAGCGCCCGAGATCGCGCCTGCGCTGAGGGTGGCAGTATGAGACGCACCGCGCACCCCGGACGGCGCGTGCGGTGCTCCGCCGCGCGGCCCACCGCGCTGATCGTGGGGATGTGTGCGCACGGTCTCGCAGTTGCGCGTTCCCTCGGGCGCCGGGGCGTCCAGGTGCACGCGCTGGAGGCCAATGACACCCTGCCGGGGACCACGACACGACACGCCGCTCTGCATCCTGCGCGCGACGTAAATGGGGCTGGTCTCATCGATGCCTTGCTCGAGCTTCGGCCGCGGCTTGGGAGCATCCGGCGTCCCCCGATCCTGTTCCTGACCAACGACAACATGGTGAGCGTCGTGGCGCGGGCTTGGCCACTGTTGGTCGGCCATTACCGGCTGAGCTGGTCGCACTGCCGCGA
>DATLUZ010000205.1:0-11857 GCA_035577785.1 Burkholderiales bacterium
GAGCGCTGCGCGGGCAGCGGCTGCGCCAGCTTCGCGCAGATCGCCACCCCCACGGGCACCAGCTTCAGCGACACCGCGCTCAGCGCCGCCACCAGCTACAGCTACCGCGTGCGCGCGGCCGACGCCGCCGGCAACCTCGGCACCTACTCCAACACCGCCGGCGCCACGACCCCGCCGCGGAGCGCCGCAAAGGGCCCTCTCACGGTTCTTTCCGGCAATCCGCGCTGGCTCGGCGATGGAACGGGCAACGCGGTGTTCCTGAGCGGCTCGCACACCTGGAACAACCTGCAGGACTGGGGCACGAACGCAAGCCCGCGCGCCTTCGATTTCGCTTCCTACGTGAGCATGCTGACCGCGCACGGCCATAACTTCACGGTTCTCTGGCGCACCGAATTGCCGAAGTTCTGCGGCCTGATCACGACGGCAAGCAACCCGCCCGACTTCACGGTCGCCCAGCACCCCTGGCAAAGGACCGGTCCGGGGCTGGCCGACGACGGCGGCTTGAAATTCGACCTGACGAAATTCGATCAGTCGTTCTTCGACAGGCTGCGCGCGCGGGCGGTCCAGCTCAACGATGCCGGAATCTATGCCGGGGTCTACTTCTTCTCCGGCGAGTGGGTCGCCCATTTTCGCTGCGCTGGAGACGGCTATCCCTTGACCGGAACGAACAACGTCAACTCGATCGACGGCGGCAGCGGGGCCGACAGCATGCTGATGAGCGCACCCAATGCGATCACCGCTGTCCAGGACGCGCTCGTCGACAAGATCATCGATACGCTGAACGACCTGCCCAATATTCTATGGCTGGTCTCCGAGGAAGCGCCGCTCAACGCGAGCTGGTGGAACGATCACCTCATCGCCCATGCTCGCGCCTACGAGGCCGGCAAGCCTTTCCGACATCCCATCGGCTTTGCCGTGCCGAACGGCGCCCTCGACTCGGTGGTCGTGGACAGCGACGCGGACTGGGTCGCGCCCGCGACCAAGATCTTCATCAGCTCGCCCTGCGGCAACGGCACGCCTGCGTGCAAGGTGATCATCAACGATTCGGACCACAGCTACTTCGGCATGTGGACCGACTCGGCGATCGCCAATCGCAACTTCGCCTGGGAAAACTTTCTGAGCGGCAACAGCGTCGCCTTCATGGACCCCTACACCGTCTATTACCCGAACGGCGGCAGGAACCTATGCTCCAACCCGGTGAACGGCATCTGCGATGCGGCCGATACGCGCTGGAATAACTTCCGGGACAACCTCGGGTACATGGTGAAATATTCGGTCCGGATGAACCTCGCGCAGATGACGCCACAACCCTCGCTCGCGTCCAGCGGCTTTGCCTTGGCCCACGCGGCAGCTAACCAGGCCGAGTACCTCGTGTATCAGCCAGGCGGCGGCGGGTTTACCGTGAACCTCTCGGCGACGACGCAGGTGCTCAATGTCGAGTGGTTTAATCCGTCGACCGGTGCCGTCACCCCGGGAGGTCTGGTGAGGGGTGGATCTTCCGCTATGGCATTCACGCCGCCGTTCACCGGCGACGCGGTGCTGTATCTCGTCGACAGCGCGGGAAACGGGCGGCCCTGACCATCACCCGCGCGGCCCTTGCGATGGTGAACGCCTGGGGCTCAGTCCCAGGTCTTCAGCCACGCCACCGAGATCAGCAGTAGCAGTAGCAGCAATACCCACAGTTCCACGGTTGGTCTTCCCTTGGTCGAGGGCGAATGGTGCCATCGGCTTGATCTATTCGCCCTGACCGCTCAATCAAAACTACGATCTCCAATCCTTTCTGACGATTGCGCCGCTCGGAGTGCCAATTATTTGTAGACTTGAGCCGCCAAGCCATGCCCGAAGATTCGGAAAAAGAAAAGCTCGACCAGCTCCGCGGCCTGACCGATCAGGCGTTCGAGGGCATCAAGGCCGAGATGAAGCGGCTCAAGCTCGACCGCGGAAAGGCCGCTTACCGCAGGCCGCTCGACCTGCTCGAGGAAGCGTACCTCGCCATCCGCTACCCCGTCGCCGCCAAG
Organism: Burkholderiales bacterium; assembly: GCA_035577785.1. GTDB lineage: Bacteria > Pseudomonadota > Gammaproteobacteria > Burkholderiales > SG8-39 > SCGC-AG-212-J23. The sequence goes on from DATLUZ010000205.1 coordinate 2,019, forward strand.
GGCGGAGCATCCCTGCCTTTGCTGGCGCTGCGCGGCGCGATCGACCGCAGCGTCGAGGAGCTCGTCCGCAGATCCCCTGCGCAGCAGAAGGGCGAGAAACGCCGCGACCGGATCCTGTCCATCGGCCTGCACTGCGGGAAGAAGGGCCTGGCGCTGGCGCACTTCGACACGCTCGCCGCCGAGGACGACGCCGTGAATCGCGAGCTCTCCGACCAGGGCAACCAGGCCGCGCTGGAGCGTCCGGACCTCGCGAAGCAATTCCTGCGAGCCGCGCAGTTTCTGCGCGCGCTTCTCTCCTCGGTCGACGAAGCGCTTCTGAAGCCCTGAAGCGCGGGGCAAAAAAAAGGGCCCGGGTCGCCCCGAGCCCCTTCGTCGCGGCTTGTACGGTTACTGGGTGGCGCAGTAAACGTAGATATATTTTGTCCACACCCTGTCGTTCTGCTTGACCGGAACGTCGAAGGTCCCGGGTCCATTGATGCTCACGACTCCCTTGCTGCAGGAGCCGGCGCTGCAGTCCATGCGAGTCACCGTGCAACCGGCCTGGTTGTCGATGGTGATCTGATGCACACCGACCTCCACCGCCTCGACGTGCGCGAAGTTGTCCGGCGTCCCCCACCTGGGATCGTTGTACGACCACTTGCTGTTCCCGCCGCCCAGCGTATCGGTCCACTTGGCGTTTTTGCCCTTCAGCGTCGCTCCCGTGGCAGCGTCGATGAAGCGGGTATCGATCTCCAGGTTGTTCGTATCTCCAACCTTGAAGTTGTCCGTCTTGGTGTGCCTCGGGATGAAGCCGTGGTGGTTGCCCGCGGCCTCACCGCAGTCCACTACGTTAAGTGCGTTGGCGTTGCTGACACCGAGAGCGGCGCAGCCCAGCAGGTAGTCGTCCAGCCGCACGACCCACGCCTTGTATTCGCCGCCCGGGTTTGGCGTGTCCGCGTAAGGCATGAGCTGCACGGTGATGGCGCCGTGATCGATATCAACGCCGGTTACATGCTGGCAGCCCGTCGCCACGACGCTGGTGATGATTCCGCCCGTGACCACGAACTGGCGGCATTTCGCGGGATCCTGCGACAGCAACGTTTTTCCGCTCGGCTCGGTCACCTGGAAAACGTAGGTGTCATCGTCGAGCCCGGCGGCGCCCTGCGGCGCGCCCGGCCCCGGACCGCCGTCGAGGTACACGGCATCTTTCGACGGATAAATATTGAAGTTGACTTCAGAACCGTCGACGACAGTTGTGAAGAGCGCTCCCGATGGCGCATGCGCTAGTGCGGATGAAGCGGTCGCTGCGATGAGCGATCCGAAAAGCAATGGAACAAAACGTTCGCGAGTGAACGTGGCTCTCATGTGATCTCCCTAGAGGTTCGCCGGCCCCAAACCGGCGTTCGTAATTATGGCTACAACTGACTAGGTCTAGAACCCATGATTGACAAATACTCGCCGCAAGCCCGGTCTGTTCGCGCGTGCGACGAGACTGTAAAGAAGTCCGACATCGCTTAAGAGGACTCGCCCGATTCGCATCAGTGCCTGCCGGAGCGGGACTTTGCGCGTGTTTGCTGGCGTGACGCGTGAGCATGCTCGTCCGCGCGGTCTGATCGCGCACCGCTTGCCCAGGACTACGATCGTTCAACTTTGAAAATCTTAGTCTAGTCGTATAGCGGGTGCGGCCGTCTTGCTCAAGTATTCAAGCGGTCTCCTTTTTGGGAAAAGCGCCATGCCGCAGCCGCCCGCCTTGGACCCGATGCTCTCACTGACAACCGCGGCTCGCCTCGCTTACAAGGCAGCCATGAATCGCGAGGCCGGCGAACAGACCTTGAATACCGTCGCGCGCATGATCGCATCGCGGTTCTCGGTCTTTGCATCCGCGGATCGCGAATCCCACGCCAATCCCGCGCGGATCATGCCCGACGAAGTTTTCGAAGGAGACTTCCAACGAGGGGGCGACACGCTCAATTTCAAGGATGGTCGGCCGCGGCTGACCAATCTGTGCATGAGGCGCGCTGATCTGGAGAAGGCGATTGCTGAAATCAGGGCGCTATACGACAAGCCCGCGTCCTGACACCTGCAGTGGTGCCCGGGGCGCACTTCGACACGCTCGCCGAGGACGACGCCGTGAATCGCGAGCTCTCCGACAAAGCGAACCCCGCCGCGCTTGAGCGTCCGGACCTCGCGAAGCAATTCCTGCGCGCCGCGCAGTTTCTGCGCTCACTTCTCGCCTCGGGCGACGAACGGCTCCTGCGGCCCTGAAGCGAACGGTGCCCAGGGCGTCTCTCCCACATCTCGGGGTCCTCGGACGAACGGATAAGTAGCGCTTAGTGCAAACGGGCCATGCGTGGTTGGCCGGCAATTCCGTGTTCTGATCACCAAGAAGAATAGAGACAGAGGAGGAAGGCCATGCCGGTGTTAGCTCGCGTACTTAGCCTGGTTGTTGTCGCGTTGTGCTGGCCGACGGTCGTTACGGCAGTACCGACAGCATCTAACGATGCCCGGCAGGTCAGTGCCTGGGACAACGACCGCGGGCATTTCATCGTCGACCTGACCTCAGGGAGCAGCGCAGCCGGAATTTCGGCCCTCGGGAGTTACTCCACCGCGGGATCGCTGTTTTCGTTCTCGTCCAACAGCATTGCAGTCTGCGCGGACTTTTCTTCCCCGCTGTGCACATTCAGAGGTGCCGCCGACGTCCGGATTAGCGCGATTGTCAAAGAGACCGGAACTATCTCTGGTGATCTGCTCTCCGGAATTCTTACTGCCACTGCGGGCGTATCCGGTTTGCCGGACGAAGGTATCGCGCCAGGTGAGCTCCTCTTTGTTGGAAACGCGATAGATTCGGCGGCGATCGCAGCCGCTTACTCCACTTCATTCCTGTTTCAAGTCGTCTACGAGAACCCCAAGTTGCCGGACCTCGCTGACTACCTCACTTTCTGGGGGCCATGGGCAGGGGCGTGGGGAGGTCTGGCAGGCCCGGCTACGCCTTGGGGTAACAGTTGGGAAACCTCTGGATTCACAGGCTACACGCTGGCTGCCACGCGCCTGCCAGAGCCTTCGTCGCTCGCGATGCTTGTCATTGGGCTCGCCGGTCTGATCCTCGCTCGACGTTCCAAACGCGGTTGAACTGCCGTGTGAAGTGCGGCTGGTGCCCGGGGCCGGAATCGAACCGGCATGGCTTGCGCCGAGGGATTTTGAGTCCCTTGTGTCTACCAGTTTCACCACCCGGGCGGCGGCGACGGTGTTGCCGATGAAGAGTCTGGAGGCGGAGGTCGGAATCGAACCGGCGTACACGGCTTTGCAGGCCGCTGCATGACCACTCTGCCACCCCGCCAGAGCCTGATGCGAAAAGGGAAGGCCCGCCTGCGGCTCGAGCCTTCCCTAGCGTAATCTGGAGCGGGAAACGAGTCTCGAACTCGCGACCTCAACCTTGGCAAGGTTGCGCTCTACCAACTGAGCTATTCCCGCGCTTTTGTGAAGGGCCGCATTATAAGCCCTCGGTATCCCCCTGCTCAACCTAGGCTTATTCGCGCACGGCGGCGTAGGGCAAGGCCTTGCGCAGGTAATAGAACATCGAGATCACCGTGAGCACGGCCGCCACGTTGATGAGGATGGTCCCGAGCCACTGGCAGTCGAGGCCGAGCAGCCGCTCGTGGAAGAGGAGCAGCGGAATCGCGACCATCTGGCTCACCGTCTTCAGCTTGCCGATGAAGGCCACCGCGACGCTCTTCGCCTGGCCCACTTTCGCCATCCATTCGCGCAGCGCCGAGATCGCGATCTCGCGGCCGATGATGATGAGCGCCACGAAGGCATGCACGCGCGGCGGCTCGAGGTGCAGCAGGACGACCAGCGCCGCCACCACGATGAGCTTGTCGGCCACCGGGTCGAGGAAGGCGCCGAACGCCGACATCTGGTTGAGCTTCCGCGCGAGGTAGCCATCGAGCCAGTCCGTGATCCCGGCGAAGATGAACACCGAGGTTCCGACGATGTTCTGCGTCTCCCGCGTCAGCCAGCCGTCCGGCGTGTAGTAGACGCCGATCAGGATCGGGATCAGGATGATCCGCGACAGCGTGACGAGGTTCGGGGTGTTGAGGATCACGGCGCGGCGTGCAGGTGGCGGTAGATGCGCTCGGCGAGCGGACGGCTGATGCCCTCCACCTTGGCGATGTCGTCCACGGCTGCGGCCTGGACTCCGCGCAATCCGCCAAAGGCCGAGAGCAGCGCCTGGCGGCGCTTCGCGCCGATACCCGGGATCTCGTTCAGCATGGAGGTGGTGCGAGCTTTGCCACGCCGCGCACGATGTCCCACGATGGCAAAGCGGTGCGCCTCGTCGCGGATCTGCTGGATGAGGTGCAACCCGGGGTGGGACGGCGGCAGCTCGAGGCTGCGCTCTTCGGACTCGAGGATGAGCTCCTCCGTGCCCGGCTTTCGCTCCGGGCCCTTCGCCACGCCGACGACGCAAACTTGATGCAAACCCAGGTCTTTCAGGACTGGAGAGGCTGCGTTTACCTGGCCCCTGCCGCCGTCGATCAGGATAAGGTCGGGGACCTTGCCGCCCTCCTCGCTCACGCGCTGGTAGCGGCGCTCGAGCACCTGGCGCATCGCCGCGTAGTCGTCGCCCGGCGTGACGCCGCGGATGTTGAACCGGCGGTATTCGGACTTCTGCATCTGCTGGCGATCGTAGACCACGCACGAGGCGACCGTCGCCTCCCCCATGGTGTGGCTGATATCGAAGCACTCGATGCGCTGGGCGCCAGCCAGGCCGAGCGCCTCGCGCAGCGCCACCAGCCGGCTTTCCTGCGTCGAGCGGTCGCGGACGTGCTGGGCGATCGCGAGCAGCGCGTTCTTGCGCGCCATGTCGACCCACACCCGGCGCTCGCCGTGAGACGGGGTAAAGACCTCGGTCTCGGGAAGATCCAGCTCGACTTCCACGCTTGAAATGATGAGAGGCGGCGCCGGCTGGTCGAGGTAGTGCTGGGCGAGGAACGCCTCGATCACCTCGTCCTCGGCCGCGCCTTCGGCGTTCGAAGGGAAGAAGCTGCGGTCGCCGACGTGCCGCCCGCCGCGGATCATCACGAGGTTGACGCACGCGACCGCGCCGTCGATGGCGCAGGCGACGACGTCGGCGTCGACGCCCCGGTTGGACTCGACGTACTGGCGCGCCTGGATGCGCGAGAGCGCGCGCACCTGGTCGCGGTAGGCGGCCGCCTCCTCGTAGCGCCGCGCCTCCGAGGCGGCGTTCATCTTCTCGCTCAGGTTGCGGATGACGTCGTCTTCGCGGCCCTCGAGGAACAGCGTCGCGTTGCGCACGTCCTCGGCGTAGGGCTCGGGCGCGATCTGGCCGGTGCAAGGCGCGGTGCAGCGGTGGATCTGGTACAGCAGGCACGGGCGCGAGCGGTTCTCGAACACCGTGTCCTCGCAGGTGCGCAGGCGGAATACCCGCTGCATGAGCTGGATGCTCTCGCGCACCGCGTACGCGTGCGGGAACGGCCCGAAGTAGCGGTTCTTCCGGTCCTTGGCGCCGCGGTGAAAGCCGAGGCGCGGATACCGGTGTCCGGTGACCATGAGGTAAGGATAGGACTTGTCGTCGCGGAAAAGGATGTTGTATCGCGGCGCGAGGCTCTTGATGAGGTTATTCTCGAGGAGGAGCGCCTCGCCCTCCGAGCGCGTCACCGTCACCTCCATCGACGCGACCTGGCCGAGCATCACCTGCGTGCGCGGGCTCGCCACCTGCTTCTGGAAGTACGACGCCACCCGCTTTTTCAGGTCGCGCGCCTTGCCGACGTAGAGCGCCTCGCCGCTCGCTCCGAGCATGCGGTAGACGCCGGGCAAATTCGGCAATCCGGCGACGAAAGTTTTGGGGTCGAAGGCCAGGCCGGAAGGATGCGCGGAGGGATCGAATGCCACTGATCTGATTATAAATGGTGTAAAATCCGCGCCTTTTTCGCGAAGCCGCTTCCGCCATGGCCAAAGTCGAAGCAGTCCAAATCCGTCCCGGTCAGCTCCTCGAGTGGGACAAGCGCGTCTGGCGCGTACTCAAGGCCTACCACGTCCACGTCGGCGGCCGCGGCGGCGCGTTCATGCAGGTCGAGATGAAGGACATCGACAAGGGCACCAAGACCAACCAGCGCTTCCGCACCGAGGACAAGATCGAACGCGCGTTCGTCGATCCGCGCGAGATGCAGTACCTCTATCAGGACGGCGACAGCTACGTCTTCATGGACAAGGAAAACTACGAGCAGCTCTCGCTGCAGGCGGACTTCCTCGAAGGCCAGGCCGGCTACCTCCTGCCCAACACCGACGTCCAGATCAACTTCTACAACGGCCGCGCCATCGGCGTGGAGATTCCGCCCTCGGTGATCCTCACCGTGGTCGACACCGAACCCGGCATCAAGAACGCCACCGCGACCAACACGTTCAAGCCCGCGAAGATGGAGACCGGCATCACCGTGCAAGTGCCGCCGTTCATCAACAAGGGCGAGCGCATCAAGGTCGACACCGCCGAAGGCACGTACATGGAGCGCGCCTGAGAAAAAGGGTCTGACGCCTTTCCTACGACGCCGCGGCCTGAGGCCCGGGGCTTGCGCCCGCTGCCGTCGCCCTGCCTTCCTCCAGCATGACTTCGCGCACCAGCCGGGCCACCGCGCGCACGGCGACCGTGGCGGGACGTCGTGTTCCGACAGCGAGCCAGGTGGTCTGGCCTATCGCCGGCTTGACGATGCGCGAAGCGGAGAACTGCCCCGACTTCTGGCGCTCCAGATGATGATTGGCGAATACCCCGCATAGCCCGGAACGGGCTACCGCGTCCATGATGATCGTCGACGTGCTGCCCTCCAGCACCACGTTCAGCGAGATGCGTTGACGCCCGGCAAGCTCCGCAAGCACCGGGACGAGGCGCACCGGCAGCGCGAGCGGCAAACCGGCGATGGCCCGCAGCGCGACCTCTTTCTGACGCGTCGCAGGGTGGCCGCGAGGCGTGACTAGCATCATGTCGGACTTCAATACCTTCTCCGCACCCGGCACCTTGCCGGCGCGAAAGCGCTGGAACAGTCCGATTTCAACGTGGCCGCTCGCCAGCCACTCCTCGACCTGCCCACTGTAAGCCTCGTACACGCGCAATCGGATCAGTGGATAGCCGCGTCGCAAGCGTGCGGAGAGCCGGCTCACGAGTGGATGAGCAACCCCGGGCACCACTCCGAGGCTGACGCTGCCCGACGGATTGTCGCGCACGCCGCGCACCTCCAGCAGCAGCTGCTCCGCATCCGCGAGCAGCGCCTTCGCGCGCCCACGCACCGCCTCGCCGAGCTCGGTCGGGTTCGCGCCGCGGCCGGAGCGATGGAGCAGGCGGCCGCCCAGCTCCCTCTCGAGCGCCGAGACCTGGCGGCTCAGTACCGATTGCGCGACGCCGAGCGCGGTCGCAGCGCGGCTGAAGCTGCCGGCGTCGGCCACGCCGCAGAATGCCCTGAGAGTCTTCAGGTCCACCCGGGCTCCTATGCAAAAATGTCAAACCTAGTTTACCTGATTTGATGTTGCCGCAAGGCCGTGCGGGGCACTAGAGTCCCTGCCAGGAGGTGCGAACCATGGAATGGCTGCCCGTGTTGCTCAATGATCTGGTGCGCGCGCTGCAGGTCTCGGCGGGGCTGGCGCTGGCGTACGGGGCGTATCTTGCGATTTCGCATGGCAACGCGGCACGCACGGACAATTAGCCGGCTCCTCGGGCTCGTCCTGCTTGCTTGCGCGGCCGCTACGCCGGCGCAGGAGTGGCCGAAGCAGCGGCCGATCACCTTGGTGGTGGTCAACGCGCCGGGCGCCATCACCGACATCCTCGCGCGACTGGTTGCGCAGAAAGCTGCAGCAGCACTCGGCCAGGTCGTGCTCGTCGACAACCGCCCGGGCGCCGGAGGCAACATTGCGGCCCAGCGGGTGCGTAGCGCCGCGGCCGACGGCTACACGATCCTACTTACGAGCGCCGCCTACGCGGTGAATCCGAGCCTTTACGCCAACGCCGGCTACGACCCGGTCAAAGACTTCGTGCCAGTGGTCCTCGCCGGCAGCGTGCCCAACGTGGTGTGTGTGCATCCCTCTGTGCCGGCGAAGAGCCTGCGCGAGCTGATCGAGCTCGCGCGCACCCGACCGCTCGCGTACGCGTCCCCCGGCATCGGCACGACGCCGCATTTGTCGATGGAGCGCATCAACTCCGCGGCGAAGATCACCCTCACGCACGTGCCGTACCAGCCCGCGTCAGCAGTGACCGCCGTTGTCGCTGGACAGACCGAGGCGCTGAGTCTTTCGCTGAGCCTGACGCTGCCGCAGCTCAAGGCAGGCAAGCTGCGGGCGCTCGCCGTGACGAGCGCACGGCGCGCGGCCGTCCTGCCCGACGTGCCGACCGTGAATGAGCAGGGACTCGAGGGCTTCGACGATCTGAACTGGTTCGGCTTCTTCGCGCCCGCGGGCGTGCGCGCCGAAATCGTCGCCCGGTTGCACGGCGAGATCGCACGGGCACTCGACGCCCCCGAGGTCCGGAAAAAGCTCTACGAACTCGGCCTCGATTCGAGCCCCAATACGCCCGCCGAGTTCGCGGCCTTCGTCCGGAGCGAAGTGGCCAAGTGGACGCTTGCGGTGAAAGATTCCGGCGCTAAGGCCGAATGAAGATCTTCTTCGGGATGGCGCCGTAGACCACCTGTACGTGGTCGACCGCTTCGGCGATCACGTAGTTCACGGCAACGCTGGCGAGCGAATACGCGTCCGCGGGCGAGAGGCCTTTCTCGCGCTGCAGGAAGGCGATGGTCTCTTCGGCGGCGCTCTTCAGCGCCGCATCCAGGTCGACGTCCATTCCCATGACGTACCAGTTGGCGTCGTCCTCGGCGCGCGGCCATTTCATCGCCCTCCCCGCTCCCTTGTGCACGACGAACTGCAGCACGGGCGATAGCGAGGCCTCGACCGCCGTGCCGTTGATCTCGCCGTCGCCCTGCACCGCGTGCGAGTCGCCGGTGTAGAAAAGCGCGCCGCGCTGGTGCACCGGGAGGTACAGCCTCGCGCCGACCGTGAGGCGGTTCAAGTCCATATTGCCGCCGTAGACGCCGGGCGGCCGCGTGTTCGCCAGCGCCTCGGGCGGCATCACCGCCATGATTCCCATGAAGGGCGCAAGCGGCACCTCGATTCCCGGCGCGAACAGCGCGACGCGGCGCTGCAAATCGAGGCGGATGACCTTCGGATAGGGCTTGGCGTGGAGATCCGGCAGGACGCCGGTGCCCTTGTTGCTGTTGTTCACGCCGTAGGGCACGCGGAACTCGAGATCGACGATGCGCACCTCGAGCATGTCGCCGGGTTCTGCGCCTTCGACTGCGATCGGCCCGGTGAGCACGTGCGCACCCGCGTCCTTGGGGCGCGGCGCCTTCGCATAGATCTCGACCGCGTCGGGCAGCACCTCGCTGGCCGCGATGCCGGCGGCGCCGAAGAACTTCACGGGATCGGTGCCGTTGATCAGGCCCTGGTGCGATACGGTGTCGATGCGCACCGTCTGCCCGGAGCGCACCGTGAGAACGGGCGCCCGGCCTGCGGGCAGGTAGCCCCACACCACCGTCTCCGGTGTCGAGCGCAGGTGCGCGTCGACACGCGGCTGGCTGATGGAGGCACAGCCGGCCGCAAGTGGCACGCAACAGAGCGCGGCGATGCGGTAGTGCTTCATGCTAGGACGGCGGGCCCTTGCCCTGCGGCGCCGGTGCCTGCTGCGGCGCGCCCGGAGCCGCCGGCGCGCGGCGCAGCGGCACGTACCAGACCGAGGGCCGGATGCCGCCGCCCTGCGGATAGAGGTCCATGAGCTCGTAGATGCTGAGCGGCATTTCGGTCGAGACCTT
>DATLUZ010000206.1:0-27550 GCA_035577785.1 Burkholderiales bacterium
TCGGCAACGACCTCGTGCCCGACTACCTCACCATGGTGCGCGACGGCGCCTTCTACGGCTGGCCTTACAGTTACTACGGTCCGAACGTCGACAAGCGCGTGAAGCCCCAGCGCCCCGATCTCGTCGCCAAGGCGATCAAGCCCGACTACGCGCTCGGCTCTCACGTCGCCGCGCTCGGCCTCGCCGTGACCAACGAAGGCGCCTACATCGGCCAGCACGGCTCCTGGAACCGCAAGCCCTTCTCCGGCTACAACGTCGTCTTCGTTCCATTCAGCAACGGCAAGCCCTCGGGCCAGCCGGTCGAGGTGCTCAACGGCTTCCTGAGCCCGAAGGAAGAAGCCTATGGTCGTCCGGTCGGCGTCGCGATCGACAAGCGCGGCGGACTTCTCGTCGCCGACGACGTCGGCAACGCCGTCTGGCGTCTCGCGCCCCGCTAGCGAAACCAACTTTTCTCCTTGTCCGAAACTGAGTGCGCGACGCGTCACGCACTTGATCGAGTACTCACGCTCGCTCAGGCATTTGCTGCCTTAGCGCAGTGCCTTCCTCCACAGCCCCTCCGGGCGGAATCCGTTAGACTGGATTCGTGCGTAACGGATTGAACTGCAGGAAGGATGACAGTCGGCGTTACATCCGGCGTTACATCTTGGCGGTTTGCAAACCGCAAGAACAGTCACCCATTTTGTCAACCAATCCACGTTAGGCAGCATTTGGGGCGGCGGAGTGGCGCAAACGTCGAGGGGGAAGCGATGGAGAGACCTGTGCGCAGCTGGAGGGCCGTGCAACTCGTAGGCCTAGCTGCCATGATTGGAGTGGCACCGCTGCTCTATGACATGATGCAAACGGAGTTTGCCGGCGAGGTGCCTTCTTGGTCTTTTGTTGCGGCCATAGTGGGTTTTGCCGCCCTCGGCATTCCGTTCGTGCTCTCTCTGCAATTCGTGCGTCGTTCCCCCGGCGTTAAGTGGTCAAGGCCGTCCTGGAGGGTTCTCGATCCAAGGCAGCCACTGCAGCTCTTTGACTACAGCGGCTGGCTGTTTATCACTCTGGGCCTATCCGTCGCGGCATACACGGCTTGGATCGGTTCAAATAACTTCCTCTTCGTACTCCCCCTACTGGTGGGAGTGGGCGTTCTTGTTGGCGTTAGATTGTCGATTCTGATGTTCAGGAGCAAGCTCTTGGAACAGGGAGAAAACGACGATGCTGCCTAACAGCGCGTTGTTGACCGACGCCTTCAGCTCGCTACGCTACGCATGCGGCGCGGCAAAACGCGGACGTTAGCCTTCACGGACCAGTGCGATGCTCAAGCAACGGGGCGAAAAGACAGCCGACGGGAAATGGTCTATTCCAGCGGCAGAACGCAACAAAGGCCCAATACTTGATGTCCTTGCGCGCGTTCTGCCCGAGCGCGGAGTCGTGCTGGAGGTTGCCAGCGGCACGGGGCAGCACGTCATTCATTTCGCGAAGGCGCTCTCAGACCTCACCTGGCAGCCGTCCGATCCGGACCCGGAGCTTCGCGAGTCCATTGCCCAGCGCGTTGAAGAGGAACGGCTCGCGAACGTCAATCTCCCCATTGACCTTGACGTAGCCAGACTTCCTTGGCCCTTGCAGGCAGCGGATGCGGTACTGTGCATCAACATGATTCACGTTGCTCCGTGGTCCGCCACCTTGGCACTGCTCGAAGGCGCAAAAGCTTTGCTTCCCATACGGCACGTCCTGTACTTATACGGACCGTACCGTCGCTTCGGTCGTCACACGTCGGTGAGTAATGAGCAGTTCGATTCTGATCTTCGTGCGCACAATCCCGAGTGGGGTCTTCGCGACCTTGAGGTGGTGTCCGAGTTTGCGGCCCGCGCCGGATTCGTGCTGGCCGAGATCGTCGATATGCCAGCGAACAACTTCAGTTTGGTTTTCAGACGTGAAGGCTAACCCCGCGTTGGAGCGGACGCGCAATCTTCCCCCGATTGACACCCCGGCCTCACAGGTCGGAGGTGGGTTGTGCCGAAGGCTGGGCCTTCAGGACCGGGTAGCTAAAAACCGTTTCTTGTAGCATTCGACCGTGCCGAGTCGGATCAGCACCGCTAGAGTAGCCCGGCTGCCGGTTATCGCGGCAGTGCTTGTCTTTTTTGCTATGGCAGTGCCGATCTGGTTCGCCGCCGACCAATTCCGGCAAAGCACGGAACGCGACTTCCTGACGGCTGCGAGCCAGGGGAACGTCGGCAGGCTGACCGAGCTTGCCGACAAGGTGAACATCGATGCGCGCCTGAGCGAAGACGGAGAAACGGCGCTGCATCGGGCGGCTTCCAGGGGACACCTGAAGGCGGTTGCGCTGCTCCTCGATCGAGGTGCCACGGTCGACGCGGTCGACGGCGAAGGCGTGACCCCGCTCATTCTGGCGAGCTATCGCGGGAAGACGGAGGTGGCGAAGCTGCTGCTCGAGCGCGGAGCAGGCGTCAATGCGCAAGAGAAGCGGAACGGCCTGAGCTCGCTGTCACATGCCGTGGGGCGGGGTGACAAGGACCTGGTGAGCGTGCTGCTCGCGCACGGGGCCGATCCGTTGCTGAAGAGCGCCGACGGGCGAACTCCTCTGGAGCGCGCGGAGGCGAACGGCGCGAGCGAAATCGTCGCGCTCCTCAAGCAAGCAAAGCCGAAGAAGTGACTATTCGGCCTTCGCGCCGGTCTCGCGAACGATCTTGCCCCACTTCGCGACTTCGTCGCGCACGTAATTCGCGGTGTCCTTGAGCGAGGCGGCGGTGGGCTCGAAGGCGAGGGCGTCGAGGCGGTCCTTGATGTCGGGGCTCTTGACCGCGCGCAGGACGGCGTCGTTCAGCTTCTGCGCGATCTCGGGCGGCGTCGAGGCGGGAACGAACATGCCCACCCAGGTGTAGTCCTCCATGCCGGAGTAGCCGAGCTCGTTCAGCGTCGGGACGTCGGGGAGCTGCGGCAGGCGCTTCGCCGAGGAAACGGCGAGCGCGCGGAGCTTGCCGGCCTTGATGTTCGACATCGGACCCGAGCCCGCCATGCAGCCGATCGGCGGCTGGCCGCTCAAGAGGCCGGTCACGGCGGGGCCGGCGCCCTTGAAGGGCACGTGCGTGACGTCCGCCTTCCAGCGGACGTGGAACAGGTTCTCCGCGGTGAGATGCGGCGTGGTGCCGGCGCCCGGGGAGGCGAAGGCGAGCTTGTCCTTCTCCATGGCGCGCTTGAGGTCGTCCAGCGTCTTCGCCGGGAACGAGCTGTTGACGAGGATGATGTTCGCCTGCTGGGCAACGACGGCGACGGCGTGGAGGTCCTTGATCGGGTCGTAGCCGGGGTGGCTGAAAAGCGTCGGGTTCACCGCGTACGCCGATGAGTGCGCGAGCAGCGTGTAGCCGTCGGGCGCCGACTTTGCGACTTCCGCGGTCGCGACGTTGCCGCTCGCGCCGACCTTGTTCTCGACGATGACTGGCTGGCCGAGGGTCTCGCTCATCTTCGGCCCGATGAGCCGCGCGATGATGTCGACCGGGCCGCCGGGCGGGAACGCGACCAGCATCCTGACCGGCTTCGAGGGGTAGGGCTGCGCTCCAACGCTCGAAGCGAGCAGGGCTAGGCCTAATCCCGCTAAGAATCTTTTCATGAAAAACCTCATTTGATTGCGAGCGGGTTGGTGGGCGAGCCCACGGCGCCGGTGATCGGGATCGCGGGCGCGACGAACATGAATTCGTAGACACCGTCCTCGGCGCAGTCCTTGGCCAGGTCGGCCACGTAGAAGATCTCGCCCATGGTCATGCCCATGATCGGGATGGTGATCCAGTGCCACGGCTGGTTGATGCCGGGCTCGGTCTCATTCGGACGCACTTCGCAGCCCCACGTGTCGGAAGCGAGCGCAGCAAGTTGCGTGCGCTGGATCCAGCCGAGCGTCTCGAAGGAGAAGCCGGGCGCGTCGCCGCCGGGATAGCCGTCCCAGCTCTTGGCCTTCAGCTTCGCTTCCATCTGGCCGGTGCGCACGACGATAAAGTCGCCTCGCTTGAACTCGACATTCTGTTTCTTGGCCGTCAGGTCGAGCTCGGCGGTGGTGATGGCGTGCCCATCGGGCAGCACGTCCATGCCGAGCGCGCGCGGCACGTCGAGGAACACGCCGCGCCCGACCATCCTGTTCTTGGTCTTCTCGATGCCGCACTTTTGTGCGCCGGCGGTGGTGACTTCGCGGCAGTCGTACCCGTTCCACATGTTGTTCTCGTAGAACACGTGGCCGAGGCCGTCCCACTGGGTGCCGCACTGGAGCGGCATCACCACCATGTCGTCGGCGGCGCGGATGCCGCGATGGTCGAGGACGCCCGAATAGGCGTCGGTGCCCGTGCGCAGCATCGTGTGCACCGGGTTGATCCGGCCCATGGCGGGGTAGCTGCTCTTCGCGCCCTGCGGGCCATGCTGGTCGAAGTTGAGCGCGAGCGAGATCACCTTGCCTTTGCGCACCAGGCGCGCGGCGGCGACGATGTCCTCGGGCTGGGTAAAGTTCAGCGTGCCGATCTCGTCCGCCGGGCCCCAGCGGCCCCAGTTCTTGAACTTCTCGGCGGCTTCGCGCAGGTCCTGGCGGGTAAGCTTGCGGGCTTGAGTCTGGGCGGGCATCAGGGTCACCAACGGAGATGATAGGAAAGTGAGGCGGCTAGCGTATCAGGCCGCGGCGGTTGCCGTCGCGCTTATCGTCGTCGGGTACCTGGTGCACAACGCGAGCGTGAATCTGGCGGAGCGGCGCATCGCGAGCGGCTTCGGCTTCCTCGAGCGCGAGGCCGGGTTCGAGATCAGCGAGTCGCCCTTCCTGCGCTACAGCGCGTCCGATACGTACCTGAGCGCGCTCGCGGTGGGCGTCGGCAACACCCTGAGGGTGGCCTTCATAGGGATCGTGGCGGCCACGCTGCTCGGCGCGGCGGTCGGATTGTTTCGCCTGTCGAAAAATTTTTTGCTGCGCACACTGGCGGCCGCGTACGTCGAGTTCATCCGCAATTCGCCGCTCCTGGTGCAGCTCTTCTTCTGGTACGCGGTCATCACCGAGGCGCTGCCCATGCCGCGCGAGGCGCTGCAGCCGCTGCCCGGCGTGTTCCTCACCAACCGGGGCCTCTATTTCCCCGCGCCCGGAAGCGTCCCGGTGCTCGAGAGCTTCAATTTCGCCGGCGGTTTCGTGCTCACGCCGGAATTCACCGCGCTCCTCCTGGGGCTCACCGTCTATACCGCGGCGTTCATCGCCGAGATCGTGCGCGCCGGGCTCCTTTCGGTGAGCCGCGGGCAATGGGACGCCGCCTTCGCGATCGGCCTCACGCGCGGCCAGGCGCTGCGCCGCGTGGTCGTGCCGCAGGCGCTGCGCGTCATGGTGCCGCCGATGGCGAGCCAGTACCTCAACATCACGAAGAACAGCTCGCTCGCGGTGGCGATCGGCTATCCGGACCTGGTCTCGATCGCGAACACCGCCATGAACCAGACCGGGCAGGCGATCGAGGGCGTGGCGATCATCATGGCGGTGTATCTCACCATCAGCCTTTCGATCTCCGCCGTGATGAACTGGTACAACGCGCGGATTGCGCTGCGATGAAGTGGCTGCGAGAGAACCTGTTTCCCGACCCGGTGACGGGCCTGGTGACGTTCGTGCTTGTGGCCTTTCTGTGGAAAATCGTCCCACCGTTTGTCGATTGGGCGTTCATCGACGCGGTGTGGCGCCCCGATGCCAGGGCGTGCCACGACGCGGGCGGCGCCTGCTGGGGCTTCATCGCCGAGAAGCACCGGTTCATCCTTTTTGGCACCTATCCCTTCGAGCAGCATTGGCGCCCCGCTGCTTCTACTCTTTTGCTGATCAGCCTCTGGGGCTTCAGTTTGGTGAGAATCTTCTGGCGGTGGTGGCTGGCCCTAGTGTGGGTCGCGGGTCTCACGGTCATCGGCGTTCTCATGTGGGGTGGGGTGCTCGGCCTGCCGTATGTGGAGAACGGCCGCTGGGGCGGGCTCATCCTGACGCTGCTTCTCGCTACGTTCGGCATCGCGTTCGCCTTCCCGCTTTCCATCGTGCTCGCACTCGGGCGCCGCTCCGAGCTGCCGGTGATCCGCGCGCTGTGCGTGGGCTACATCGAGCTGATCCGCGGGGTGCCGCTCATCTCGGTGCTCTTCATGGCCTCGGTGATGCTGCCGCTCTTTCTTCCGTCGGGCGTGACGATGGACAAGCTGCTGCGCGCGCAGGTCGCGCTCATCCTCTTCGCCGCGGCCTATTTCGCCGAGGTGGTGCGCGGCGGATTGCAGGCGATTCCAAAGGCGCAGTACGAGATGGCCGATGCCCTGGGGCTGACTTACTGGCAGAAAACGTCTTACGTGATATTGCCGCAGGCGCTGCGAGTCGCGGTTCCGCCGCTCGTGAACACCTGCATCGGCTTCTTCAAGGACACCTCGCTCGTGCTCATCATCGGCCTGTTCGACCTGCTGACGACGATCAAGGTCTCGCTCACCGACCCGCGCTGGGCCGGCTTCGGCGTCGAGGCCTACCTCTTCGCCGCGGCGGTGTACTTCGTGTTCTGCTTCGCGATGTCGCTCTACAGCCGCCGCCTGGAAGCCAGCCGATAATCAGGGACAGACCACGTTTTCTCCCCCGGAAAACGTGGTCTGTCCCTGGTTTCTGGTCTTCTAGTCCCGCTTGACGCCGGCGGCGGTCAGGTCGGCCCAGGCGCGAGCGAGCGAGCCGTCGAGATCGATGGCGCGGCACGCTTCCTCGATGACCGTGGTGTCGAACCCCGCCGCGCGCGCGTCGAGGGCGGTCCATGCGACGCAGAAGTCGGTGGCGAGCCCGCAGACGTAGAGCTTGTCGAGGTTGCGTTCCCGGAGATAGCCGGCGAGGCCCGTGGGGGTCGTGCGGTCGGCCTCGAGAAATGCCGAGTAGCTGTCGATGCCCGCATGGTGGCCCTTGCGGATCACCAGGTGTGCCTTCGCAACATTCAATTCGGCATGAAGAGCGGCGCCGGCGGTTCCCTGCACGCAGTGGTCCGGCCACAGGACCTGCGTGCCGTAGGCGAGCTCGATGGTCTCGAAGGGCTTCCTGCCCGGGTGCGACGAGGCGAACGAGATGTGCCCGCGGGGGTGCCAGTCCTGCGTGAGCACCACGTTTTCGAAACGCGCCGCGAGCCGGTTGACGAGCGGCACGATCTCGTCGCCGCGCGGCACGGCGAGGGCGCCGCCCGGCACGAAGTCGTTCTGGACGTCGACGACGACCAGGCAGGCGCCAGGCACGGCTACTTCTTCTTCTCCTGGGCGAGCTCGGCCGCGAGCCGCAGCGCCGCGAGGTAGGAGCGCCAGCCGAAGCCCTGGACGGTGCCCTTCACCGCCGGAGAGATGATCGAATGGGTGCGCCAGCCCTCGCGCGTGTGCAGATTCGACAGGTGAACCTCGATTACCGGGAACGGCATGGCCTTGATGCAGTCGTGCAGCGAGACGCCGTGCTGGGTGAGCCCGCCGGGATTGACGATCGCGCCGGCGGCGTCGTCGATGTGCTTGTGGAGGAAGTCGAGGAGCGCGCCTTCGTGGTTGGATTGCAGGATCGCCAGCTCGACCTTGAGCTCGCGCGCGAGCCCCTGGAGCTTCTCGTTGATCTCGTCGAGCGTCGTGGTGCCGTAGATGTGAGGCTCACGCCGCCCGAACAGGTTCAGGTTGGGCCCGTGCAGGACGAGAATTTTCATGAAACCTTCCAGTTTTTTTCCAGGTTGGCAACGAGCGCGGGGCTCAAGTGGCAGTCGGCCTGCTCCCGAGCGTACACCGCCATGTAGCGGCGGAACAGGTCGAGCGGCTCCTGCCCGGCGCGAATCGCGCGCCGGTTGCCGGC
Organism: Burkholderiales bacterium; assembly: GCA_035577785.1. Lineage (GTDB taxonomy): Bacteria > Pseudomonadota > Gammaproteobacteria > Burkholderiales > SG8-39 > SCGC-AG-212-J23. The sequence goes on from DATLUZ010000206.1 coordinate 7,820, forward strand.
AGCGCTCACCACCCCGGATCCGGTGAGCATCTGGACTGTCGCCTGGATGGCGTGGTCCATCTCGTTATTTGGAACGACCTGGTCGCAGATCATGCGCCCTTCCGGGCTCGCGCACTCGATGCGCAGCTCGGCCATGATCGCCCGGCGCGCGATGCGGTCGCCGACGAAGCGCGGCAGGCGCAGGTTCGCCGCGCCGGGGATGATGCCTTCCTTGCGCGCGGGCAGCGTGAGGTAGGCGTCCTCGCCGGCGAGCGTGCGGTCGACCGCGAGCAGGATCTGGCAGTGCCCGCCGATGGCGAAGCCCTCGACCGCGGCGATCCAGATCTTTTCGCGGCCGCCCGTTTCCGGATCCTGGTCCTTCAACGCAAGGCCTCGATAGAGCTTGTTGACGAAGCCGAGATCGCGGATCAGGTACCAGAGGTAGCGGATGCTGCCCTGGTAGAGGTGCGTGAGGTTGATGCCGGCGCCGAAGAGATGCCGCCCGGCGTACTTCGGGTGCTCGACGACACCGCCGCGCAGGACGCAGACCTCGGTCTGGCGATCGAGCAGCGCGAGATCGACCGCGATCTCCATCGCCTCGATCGTCGTTTCGTCTTCGGCGTTGAGGTAGCGCGGGTTGCGCATCGTGAGAATCGCCGCCTTGCCCTGGCGCTCGAGGCGGGCCCCCGGCAGCTCGAACGTGCCGGTGCGATCGTATTCGGCGAGCCGCTCCGCAGTGCGCGGATGTGGAAGAAGCATCGCGTGGCAAAGGTGCGTGCCGGCGGCGGGGTCGGCCAGGATCTCGGCGAGAAAGGCGCCTTGCGCCTTCTCCAGGCCCTGCTTCTCCTTGAGCGGCCGGCGCGCCTCGGCGGCGAGCTCGGGCCCTGATGGCAGCGCACCTCTCTCCGCCGCCGCGCTGCACAGCTCGTCCACCCGCAGAAACCGCGTGCGCTTCGCCGTGAGCTCGTCGTAGAGGGTTAGCGCGCCCATTCCCATAATGTAAGGATAATCGCACATGATCCGCGGCACGACCGAGCTCGTCGCCCACATCGGCTACCCGACCCACACGTTCAAGTCGCCGATGATCTACAACCCCTTTTTCGAGCAGGCGGGAATCGATGCGGTAGTGGTGCCGATGAGTTGCGGGCCCGAGCAGTACCCGGTGTTCCTGAAATCGGTCTTTGCGCTGACTAACCTTCGCGGCGCGATCATCACGATGCCCCACAAGGTGACCACCGTCGCTCTGCTCGACGAGGCGACGAGCGCCGTGAAGATCGCCGGCTCCTGCAACGCCGTGCGACGCGCACCCGACGGTCGCCTACAGGGCGACCTCTTCGACGGTGAAGGCTTCGTGCGCGGCGTGCGCCACAGGGGATGCAGGCTCGAGGGCGCGCGGGTGCTCGTCGTGGGCTGCGGCGGCGTCGGCTCCGCCGTCGCCGCAGCGCTCGCGGCCGCCGGCGTGGCCGCCTTGGCGCTCTTCGATTCCCGTCCCGATGCTGCCCGGGCGCTGGCGCAGCGACTCGCTGCGCACTATCCACGAATGGAAGTGGAGACCGGCTCGAAGGACCCCGCCGGCCACGACCTGGTGGTCAACGCCACTCCGCTCGGCATGAATGCCGGCGATCCCATGCCGGTGGACGTCGCGCGGATTGCGCCGACGACTTTCGTGGGCGAGGTGGTGCTGAAGGAGGAAATGACGCCTTTCCTCAAGGCGGTGCAGGCGCGCGGCTGCCGCTACCAGGTCGGCGTCGACATGCTGTTCGAGCAGATCCCGGCATATCTGGAGTTCTTCGGCTTTCCGACCGCCACGGCGCAGGCGCTGCGCACGGTGGCGCGGATCGCTTACTGAAAATGAGGCGCCGGATCGGGCTCGCCGCGCTCACGGTTCTCGAGCTGCCGCACGAGGAGCAGATCCGCGTCGCGGCGCAGGCGGGATATACGCATGTCGGGCTCCGGCTTGTGCCCGTAGCGGGCCAACCGTACGAGCACAGTTTTGATGTTTCAAAAGTCGAAAGAACGTTGATCGATTTTGATGTGCGAGTGCTCGACGTCGAAGTTTTCCGCCTGACGCCCGAGACCAAGGTCGGCGATTTCGAGGCCATCCTCGAAGCTTCGGCTCGATTGAAGGCGAGCGAGCTCCTCGTGCACGGCGCCGATCCGGACGAGGCTCGCCTCGCCACGATGTTCGGAGCCCTTTGCGATATCGCCGCCCGCCATGGGCTCGCGGCGAACCTGGAGCCGATGCCGTGGGTCGACGTCTCGAATGTCGGAAGCGCGCTGCGCATCCTCGACCTGGCCGCGCGCGAGAACAGCGGCGTCCTTGTGGACGCGATCCATTTCTTCCGCGGGGGCGATACGCCGGCCGTGCTCTCGGGAGTGCCGCCTAAGCGCATTCGCTACGCGCAGCTCTGCGACGCCCGGCCGGGCGTGCCCGCACAGATGGACGAGATCATCCGCCAGGCCCGCTCCGACCGCCTCTTCCCAGGAGAAGGCGCGCTCGATCTTCGCGGACTGCTGGCTGCGCTTCCAGCGGCCGTGCCGCTCAGCCTCGAGGTTCCGGTTTCGCAAAAGCTCGCGCCGCTCGAACGGGCGCGGCGCGCGCTCGAGGCGACGAAAGCTATACTCGGCCCCGCGGAGGGAACATGATCTTCGATCTGCGCATCTACACGCTGCACAACAACAAGCTTGCCGCCTGGCTCAAGCTCTACGAGGAGCACGGCCATCCCACGCAGGTGAAGCATTGCGGCGAGCCGGTGTTCTACGCGACGACCGAGGTCGGACCGCTGAACCAGGTGGTGCACGTGTGGAAGTACGCGAGCCAGGCGGACCGCGAAAAGAAGCGCGATGCGCTCATGGCCGATCCCGCGTTCAAGGAATACCTTGCCAAGAGCCGCGAGCTCGGCGCGCATCAGAGCCAGGAGTGCCGCATCCTCAAATCCACTTCGTTCTCGCCGCTCTGATGAAGAAAGCTTGCGTCATGGGCCACCCCATCGCGCATTCGCGCTCGCCGATGATCCACGGCTATTGGCTCAAGACCCTCGGCATCGAGGGGGCCTACGAGGCGAAGGACCTCAGGCCCGACGAGTTCGTTCCGTTCATCAGCAATCTCGCCGCGAACGGCTACGTAGGCGGCAACGTGACGGTGCCCCACAAGGAGGCCGCCTATAGATCGGTGAGCGCGCGCGACGCCGCCTCGGAGGCGGTCGGCGCGGTGAACACGCTCTGGCTCGAGAGCGGCAAGCTGATGGGCGGCAACTCCGACGTCCATGGATTCATCGCCAATCTCGATGATCGCGCGCCGGGCTGGAACGTGGCTGGCTGCAGGGCGTTGGTCCTCGGCGCGGGCGGCGCCAGCCGCTCGGCGGTCTATGCGTTCCAGCAGCGCGGCATCGAAGTGCACGTCGTGAACCGTACCCTGGCGCGCGCGCAGGAGCTGGCGCAGCGCTTCGGCGCGAGGGCTTATGGTTGGAATGACCTGGCAAAGCTTTTGCCCCGGGCCGACGTGCTGGTGAACTGCACCTCGCTCGGCATGACCGGCAAGGAGGCGCTGCAGGTCGACCTCGGCCCGCTCAACAGGAGCGCCGTGGTCTACGACATCGTCTACGTGCCGCTGGAGACCGCGCTTCTCGCGCAGGCGAGGCAGCGCGGCCACCGCACCGTCGACGGCCTGGGGATGCTCCTGCAGCAGGCCGGATTCGGTTTTCGCAAGTGGTTCGGCGGCGACCCCAGGGTAATGCCGGAATTGCGGCAGATCGTCGAGGCGGACATCCTCGCGAAGAGCTCGAAATAAATGGCGGACACGAAACCCACCGCCCGGGGCATCAACTTCGTCGCCCATTCCGACATGAACGGGAAGGGCGACGGCGTGCAGGTCATGGTGCACCGCGGCTTCGCGTATGTCGGCCACGGGTACAGCAACGGCATTACGACCCTCGACGTGCGCGACCCGAAGAATCCGAAGGTCGTCGACTTTATTGCCTGCGCGCAAGGTACCCGAGCGCTCCATCTGCAGACGCATGAAGATCTGCTGCTGGCGGTGAACGCGCCGAGTGTCTGGACGATGCAGGTGTTGTCCGAAAAGGACTACTTCGGCGGCTCGCCGGCCGACCGGCTCAAGGGCGCCGGGTTTACCGCCGGCATCCGCGTCTACGACATCTCCAAGCCGGAAAAGCCGCGCGAGATCGGCTTCATGCCTGTGGACGGCATCGGCCCGCACCGGATCTGGTACGTCGGCGGCCGCTACGCGTACGCATCCATCCACTTCGCCGACGTCACCGACCATTGCCTCGCCGTGATCGACATGTCGAATCCCGCCAAACCGCAGGTGGCCGGTCGCTGCTGGATTCCGGGCATGTGGAGCGGCGGCGGCGAGACGCCGACCTGGCCGTCCGGCAAGCGCTACGCGCTGCACCACGCACTGGTCGACGGTGACCTCGCTTATGGCGCGTGGCGCGACGGCGGCCTGACGGTGATGAACGTGGCCGATCCGGCCAAGCCGAGGATCCTCGTTCATCGCACGCCGCAGCCCGGCGGCGGCGGCACGCACTCGCCGCTGCCGCTGCCCGAGCGCAAGTTGCTCGTCCTCGCCGACGAGCCGACCTTCGCCAACTGCAAGGAGGGGCGGCGCCACATCTGGGCCTATGACGTGCGCGACCCATCCAATCCGACGGTCCTCGTGCGCTTCCCCGAGCCTGCCGAGGCCGACTACTGCGCGAAGGGCGGCTTTTTCGGACCGCACAACCTGCACGAAAACCGGCCCGGCGCCTTCCAGAGCTCGCGCCTCGTCTTCTCCACGTACTACAACGCGGGTGTGCGCGTGTTCGACGTCGAGGACGCGGCCAAGCCGCGCGAGGTGGCGTACTACGTGCCGCCGAACCCGACCAAGATGGTGGATCCGCGGCCGAACCGACCGCAGGTGCTGCAGTCCGGCGATTGCTACGTCGACCGCAACGGGCTGATGTATCTCACCGATCAGAACGTGGGCCTCAATATCCTGCAATTCGAGGGACTTTAAACAGGAGGGGAACGTGAGGGCAATCTGGATTGTCGCGGCGAGCCTGCTCGCATTTGGGATGCAGACCCAGGGGGCGCACGCCCAGCAGACCGTGTTCATGCCGATCGTGATCGAGGTGTCGGGCAACGGCGCGGTGTCGGGCACCAACTTTCGCGACGGCGCGCTGATGGCGATCGACGAGATCAACGCCAAGGGCGGCATCCTCAAGCGCAAGATCAACGCGCCGGTGAGCGATACGCAGAGTAACGCCGGCATCTCGCGCGCCCAGGTGCAGAAGGCGATCGACGGCGATCCCTACGTCATCCTCGGCCCGGTGTTCTCCGGCTCGGTAAAGGTCAACATGATTCTCGCCCAGCAGGCCGAGATTCCGCAGATGACCGGCGCCGAAGCGGCCGAGATCACGCAGATGGGCAACGACTACATCTTCCGGACCTCGTTCGGGCAGCAGGCGAGCATGCCGAAGATGGCCGCGTGGGTGGCCAACGGCCTCAAGGCGAAGACCATCGCCTTGCTGTGGGTCAACAACGACTACGGCAAGGGCGGGCGCGACGTGTTCCTGAAGGAAATGAAGGCGCGCAACATCAAGGTGATCGCCGACATCTCGACCGAGTCGGGGCAGGTGGACTTCGCCGCCGACGTCGTCAAGATGAAGGCGTCGAACGCAGACGCGATGTTCATCTACACCAACGAGGAGGAATGCGCGCGCGTGCTGCGCGAGGCGCGCAAGCAGGGCGTCAAGCAGCCGATCATCGGCGAGACCAACGTCATCAGCCAGAAGGTGATCGAGCTTGCGGGTGACACGGCCAACGGCGTAAAGGGCCACGTCGGGCTCACCGCCGACGCGCCGATCAAGGCGGTCGAGGAGTTCCGCGACAAGTTCCAGAAGCGCTACAAGTATCTGCCGGACCATAACGGCATCAAGGGCTACACCGCGGTGTATGCGGTGAAATACGCGACCGAGAAGCTCGGCAAGTTCGACCGCAAGGCGCTGGCGAAGAGCCTGCACGGCATGACCATCACGCCGCAGCAGGAGCCCGGCATCCTCATCGAGACCACCTGGGACGCGAAGGGCGACATCGACCGCATTAGCTTCCTGGTCGAGGTGACCAACGGCAAGCAGAAGGTAGTCGAGACTTTGCCCAAGTTGGGTAAGTAGCCAAGCTGGCAAGCAGCCTGGCTGACTTTCTTCAGCTCGCGATCGCGGGCATCGCGACGGGCGGCATCTATGCGCTCGTCGCGGTCGGGTTTGTCCTGCTGTGGCAGACCTCGCAGACCATCAACTTCGCGCAGGGCGAGTTCGTCATGCTGCCGGCGTTCTTCGTGCTGGCGGCGATGAAGTTCGGCGGGCTGTCGTTCACCTGGGCGCTGCTGGTGGGCCTGCTGGTCGCGCTGCTGGTGCTAGGCCTGCTTTTCAAGCAGCTGGTGGTCGACCCCATCCTGCGCCACGGCGTGCTGCCGCTCGTCATTTCGACGCTCGGGCTCGCCCTCCTGATGAAAGAAGGCGTCAAGGAATTCTATTCGGCGGAGGCGCAGGGCTTTCCCTCGCCCTGGGGCGGCACCAACCTCACGGTGTTCGGCGCGGTGATCTCGGCGCAGAGCCTGGTGATCATCGCGGTGGCGATTGCCGCCGTCGGGCTGCTGCAGTGGTTCCTCGCCGGCACGCGCACCGGCCGGCAGATGCAAGCCACCGCGCAGAACCCACAGCTCGCGCGCGTGCTCGGCATCCCGGTCGATCGGATGATCCTGTACACCTTCCTGGTCAACGCGGCGTTGGTGGCGCTCGCTTCCTTCCTAGTGAGTCCGATCTACCTCGCCAAGTTCACCAACGGTGAGCTGCTCGGGCTCGCCGCGTTCGTCGCGGCCATCGTCGGCGGCTTCAACCAGGTGCGCGGCGCGATCGTCGGCGGGCTGCTGCTCGGCGTAGCTGACAACTTCGTCGCCGCGTACTGGTCGGCGCAGTACCGCGCGGCGATCCCGTTGTTCCTGCTGATCGCGGTGATCCTCTGGCGGCCGCAAGGCCTGCTCGGACGGGCAGAGGAGCGGACGGTCTGAAGAAATTCCTCCTCGCGTTATTTGTGATTGCGCTGGTCGCCGCGCCGTTCGGCCTCAAACCATATGGCATCTATCTGCTGAGCCTGTGGGTAGTGATGACCATCGCCGCGATCGGCCTCAACCTGACGCTCGGTTATGCCGGGCAGATCTCGCTCGCGCAAGGCGCGTTCGTCGGCATCGGCGCTTATGCGGCGGCGCTGCTCACCACGTCGGGCTGGCCACTGTGGATGGCGTTCCTGCTGGCGATCGCCCTTTCGCTCGCCATCGGCTGGCTGCTCGGTTATCCGGCGCTGCGCGTGCAGCACCACTACCTCGCTTTCGTCACGCTTTCGTTCGCCACCCTGGTGTTTCTCATGCTGCGGAACGAGGAGTGGCTCACTAAGGGGGTCTACGGCATCTCCGGCATCCCGCGGCCCACGCTGTTCGGCTGGGCGGCCAAGGCGCCGATCGCGTTCTACTTCTTCTGTCTGGGCATCCTGACGCTCGTCTCGCTGGCTACATGGTGGCTGGTGCGCTCGCCGTGGGGCCGCGCTTTCACGGCACTACGCGAGAATCCCATCCGCGCCGACTCGCTCGGCGTGGATACGCGGCGCTACACGCTGATGGCGTTCGCCATCGGCTCGGCGCTGGGCGGCATCTCCGGCGTGCTCTACGCGCCGCTGGTGCAGTTCATCGAGCCGACCGCATTCAACCTCAACCTGTCGCTCAACTTGCTGCTGATGGTGATGGTCGGCGGGTCGGGCTACTTCCTCGGTCCGTTCCTCGGCGCGGCGGTGTCGGTGTTGCTGCCGGAGTGGGCGCGCTTCGGCAGCGACGCGCTCTACCTCATCATGTATGCGATCGCGGTGATGGTCCTGATGGCGTTCTGTCCGTCGGGCCTGCTCGGGCTCGCCCATCGGGTTCTCAAAAGATGAATCCCGTCCTGGAAGTACGCAATCTTGCCAAGGCGTTCGGCGGCATACGCGCGGTCAACGGCGTCTCCTTCGACGTGCGCGAGGGCGAGATCCTCGGCCTGATCGGGCCGAACGGCTCGGGAAAGTCGACGCTGTTCAACTGCATCCTCGGCCAGCTCGCGCCGTCGGCGGGGGAGGTGCGCATCGACGGCCGCGGCATCACCGGCATGCGGCCCTGCCAGCTCAACCGCCTCGGGGTCGGCCGCACCTTCCAGCTGCTGCAGGTGTTCCCGCAGCTGACGGTGCGCGAGAACCTGATCCTCGCCGGGCAGGAACACCAGAAGTCGATGTGGGGGCGCCTCGTTGGACGGCGCGACGCTGGCCTCGGCGAAGCAGCCGACCGGATGATCGAATTCTTTCGCCTCAGCGCGCTCGCGCAGGAGAAAGCCGGCAGCCTGAGCTACGGCCAGCAGAAGCTGCTCGACGTGGCGATGGCGTTCATGGCTGGCCCGCGCCTCGTGCTGCTCGACGAGCCGGCCGGCGGCGTCAACCCGACCATGCTCGCCGGCCTGCGCGAGCGGCTGCGCGAGATCAACGCCATGCAGCGCGCCACCTTCGTGGTGATCGAGCACAACATGGAATTCGTGATGTCGCTGTGCACCCGGGTGCTGGTGCTCGCCGAGGGCCGCATCATCTCCGAAGGAACGCCAGAGGAAGTGCGCGCCGATCCGAAGGTCATCGAGGCATACCTTGGCGGATAGCATCCTCGCGCTGGAGGAGGTCGTCGCCGGCTACGGCGGTTTCACCGTCCTGAACGGCATCAGCCTGCTCGCTGCGCGCGGCGCCATCACCACCATCATCGGACCGAACGGCGCGGGCAAGTCGACCGTGTTCAAGACCGTGTTCGGCCTGCTGCCGGCGCGCGCGGGCCGGGTGGTGTTCGACGGCCGTGAAGTGACCAACTTCACTCCGCGCCGGCTGCTCGAGCTGGGCGTGTCCTATGTGCCGCAGGGGCGCAACATCTTTCCCGAGCTCTCGGTGCGCCACAACCTCGAGCTCGGCGCCACCTCGGTGGCGGACCGCGTCGGCGTGGCCGCGCGTATCGAATCGGTGATGGATCGCTTTCCGATGCTGCGCGAGCGCGCTGGCACGCAGGCGTCCACGCTCTCCGGGGGCCAGCAGAAGCTGCTCGAGATCGCCCGCGGCCTGCTGCTCGACCCCAAGCTCATGCTGATCGACGAACCCTCGATCGGGCTGTCGCCGCTGCTCGTGGGCCAGACCTTCGAGATCCTGCAGGGCCTGCGCGGTCACGGGGTCTCCATCCTGATGGTGGAGCAGAACGCCAAGCGCGCGCTCGAGATCTCGGACTTCGGCGTGGTGCTGGAGCTCGGCCGGGTGCGCATGCAGGGAAAGGCGAGCGAGCTGCTCGCAGACCCGCGCGTCGGTCAGCTCTTCCTCGGCGGCGCCACCCTCTAGATCCGCCGGCCGGCCTTCTCCCAGTAGGGCGCGCGCAGGCGGCGCTTGAAGATCTTGCCGCTTTCCTCGCGGGGCAATTCCGCGTGGAAGGTCACCACGCGCGGCACCTTGTAGCCGGCGATCCGTTCAGCGAGAAAACCCCGTACCGAGGTTTGGTCTAGGGTAAACCCCGGTTCGGCTTGCACCGCCGCGGCGAGCGATTCGCCGAATTCCTCGTCGGGAATGCCGAACACCGCGCAGTCGCGCACGCCCGGCATCATGGCGAGCACCGCCTCGATCTCGGCGGGATAGATATTGACGCCGCCGGAGATCACCATGTCCGAGGCGCGGTCGCAGACATAGAGATAGCCCTCCTCGTCGAGGAAGCCCATGTCGCCGAGCGAGATGAGGCCGTCGCGCTCGATCGCTCGGCGTGCTTCCGGATGGTTGTTGTAGGTGAAGTCCGGAAACGCCGGCTGACGCGCGTAGATGAGGCCCACCTGGCCGCGGGGAAGCTCGCGGCCGCTCTCGTCGAGGATGCGGATCCTCGCCTCGCCGGCGGGCCGTCCGGCCGAGCCGGGCTTGCGCAGCGCCTCCTCGGAGCTGATGGAGGTGACGTAGCCGAGCTCGCTCGCGGCATAGGCTTCGTTGAACACCGGCCCCCACCAGTCGATCATGGCGCGTTTGACCTCGGCCGGGCAGGGCGAGCCGGTGGAGGCGACGAAGCGGATGGAAGAAAGATCGTATTTCTTTCTTGCGGACTCCGGGAGGCGGAGAAGACGCACATACATCGTGGGCACAAGGTAGGCATGCGTGAGCCGGTGCCGCTCGATCAGCGCCAGCGCGCGCTCGGCGTCGAAGCGCTCCTCCAGCACGAGGAGCTCGCCGTGCAGCGCGGCCTGCACCGCGTAGCCCGACGGCGCGCTGTGATAGAGCGGCGCCGGGTGCAGGGCCCGCATCCCGGCCTGGATGCCGAGCACCTGTGCGAAACCCTGTTGGAGCCTGGCGATCTGCTCCGGCGTCTGCGGGAAGCGGCGCACGCCCTTGGCGCGGCCAGTGGTGCCTGAGGTATAGGGCATCAACGCGCCTGGAGCGCGCGCTTCTCCCCTCCACGCGGCCTCGCGCTCGACAAAGCCGCTCCAGTCGGCCACCACCGGAAGCTCAGGCGGGATTCCGGCCGCAGCCTGCGAGCGAAGCGCCGGATCGGTGACCAGCACGGTCGCGCCGCTGTCGCGCAGGATCCAGCCCGCCTCCTCGGCCTTGTAGTGCCAGTTGATCGGGCACCAATAAGCGCCAAGGAGACGCGCTGCGAGCTTCACCTCCAGGAACGCGGGGCTGTTGTGCAGCAGGATGCAAACGACATCGCCTTGCCGCACGCCGAGCCGCTCGAGGCCGCTCGCACCTCGCAGCACCGCCTCTTCCATCGCGGCGGGCGCGATGGCCGCTTCGTGGAAGAGGACCCGGGCAGTCATTTCTGCCGCGGATGACGCAGGCCGGCGTCGGGCGCCTTATACGTCCCCGAGCGCATGTCGCGCACGCGGCTAACGAGACTGCGCGCCGCGTGCTCGACCTCTGTGAAGACGTCCGGCATGGCGTCGAGCTTGTCGTGGCTCACGGCGTAAGGCTCGTAATAGCCGATTAGCGTGTCGAACGCCGCCGAGTCGCCGGCCTGGCTCATGCCGATGTCGGTCAGCCATTGCGTGAGGCTGCGCCGCAGATCTTCGTGGCCCTGCGAATCGCCGTGCGCGACCACCGCGAAGGCCCGGCCGGCGAGGTGGCGAGGATACGGCCAGCCGGCGAGCTCGAGCGCCTTTGCCCTCTGCGGATCCTTGCCGTGCGTGGTGGTCGGATCGGGGTTCCCGCCGTCGGCGCAAACGAGGCGATCGATCATGAGCTTCAGGCTGGCGGGCGCCTGGTACCAGTGCACAGGGCACACGATCAGCACGCCGTGCGCCGCCACCCAGCGCGGGTAGAGCTCGTTCATCCAGTCATTGGTCTGCCCCATGGCGTGGTTCGGATAGCAGCTGCACGGCCAGTGGCACAGCGCCATCGACGTCGAGACGCAGGCTTTGCAGGGGTGGATCACCTTCCAGGGCTCGTCGGCGAGGCGCGAGAGCTCGAGAAAATCGGTCTCGAAGCCCGACTGCGATTCGATCGCCTTGCGCGCGTGGTCGGCGAGCCGCCAGGTTTTGGAGGCTTCGCCCGGGCAGCTGTGCTCGCTGCGCGTCGATGCGCACACCACCAAGATGCGACTTTTTGAGGCCGGGTCGCGCTGTTGCTTTTCCGCTTCTTGAATGAGGCGGCGAGCGTCGAGCCATTCCACGGGCAAGGCGAAGGAAGGATCAGCAAAGGCGGCGCCCGCGGGTTGAGTGCGCGGCGATTTGCGGTATCTAATGTAGCCGTCCCAGGCGCGCTCGAACACTTTCTCGAGCTCCGGCTGGACGTCGTCGAACGCAGGGTCGTAGAAACGCTCGTAGAAGCGGGCGCGGAACTGCTCGCGTGTGAGCGGCACGTACTTTCGAAGCTTTCTTACCTGCATGCCGGATCCTGTTTGTAGAAAAGCCTGAGCTGATCATAGAAGTCAGGGTAGTGCCGCCGCGTTTCGGCCGGATCCTCGAAGAAAGCCTCGCTGACGACGGCGAAGAATTCCGCAGGGTGCTCCGAGGCGTAGGGGTCCAGCCACGTGTCGCGGCCGCGCTCCACGGCGTCGCAGAAGCCCTCGTAGGCCTCCTCGAACGCGCTCGTCCAGGCGCGCCGGTCCATCCCGGGATGCAGCGGCGGCGTCCCGTCGGCGACGCCGTCCAGCATGTCGAGCTTGTGCGCGAACTCGTGGATCACGACGTTGATGTGCGGATCGTAGGCGGCCGCATCCCACGAGATCACCACGGGACCGCCCGGCATGGCCTCGCCGGCGAGCTCGTCGTCCCACTCGTGCACTACGCCATCCTCGTCCACTTCGCTCCTGCGCACTCGGAAGTCGCCCGGGTAGACCACGATTCCGGTCCAGCCGGCGTACCAGTCGAGGCCGAGCTCGAGGATCGGCAGGCACGCCTGCGCGGCGATCGCCACGCGCATCTCGTCGGTGACTTCGACGCCGTGCACGCCTGCGAACTGCTTCTCCGCGAGGAAGAGCAGCACGAGGTCCTTCAGTTTCTGGTTTTGAGGAACGAAGGGAAGCGCACGCGTGGCGCGACGCCAAAGCGCTTCGTCGATCGAGTGCTTCTGCAGCACGCGCCTGCGCCGCCACTCGGTGATCCAGCCCATGAGACCGTAAAATACCGCATGGTCACGGTCGTCCAGCTTCATCCTGCAAGTGCTTCTGCCGCGTTCGAGCCGCTCGCCGTCGGCCTGCCGCCGGCCGAGCGGGGCCTGGTCGCCCGGGCGCTGCAATTCGCCGAGCCGCTCTACGCCGCAGAGCTCCTCGCCACGGGCGAGCCGGTATGGCCGCACGCGCTCGGCATTGCGTCGAGCCTCGCCGAGATCGGCCTCGACGCGCCGGGACGCGCGGCGGGCATTCTCTTCGCCATGCCCAAGCGGCTCGGCGCGAGCGACCGGATCAAGGAGGTGTTCGGGGCCGAGATCGCCGGGCTCGCCGAAGGCGTCGAGCGGCTCTATCAGCTTCGGGTCGCGACCCGCGCCAACCCGATCGAGCAGAACGAGGTGCTGCGCAAGATGGTCCTCGGCATGGTCGAGGACGTACGCGTCGTGCTGATCCGCCTGGCGAGCCGCACCCAGACGCTGCGCTGGTTCGCGAAGAACCCGTCGCCCGATCGGACCGACTACGCGAAGGAGACGCTGGACATCTACTCGCCGCTCGCCAACCGCCTCGGGGTGTTCCAGCTCAAGTGGGAGCTCGAGGACCTTTCGTTCCGGTTTCTCGAGCCCGAGCTCTACAAGCGCATCGCGCAGATGCTCGACGAGCGCCGCGTGGAGCGCCAGCAATACATTGCCGACGCGATCGCCACGCTGGCGCGCGAGCTCGAGGCCGCCGGGGTGAAGGGCGAGATCAACGGCCGGCCCAAGCACATCTATTCGATCTGGAACAAGATGCGCAACAAGGGCCTCGATTTCTCGCAGGTGTACGACGTACGCGCGCTGCGCGTGATCGTTCCCGAAATCAAGGACTGCTATACCGCGCTCGGCGTGGTGCACAACCTGTGGCAGCCGATTCCCAAGGAGTTCGACGACTACATCTCGCGGCCGAAGGGAAACCTGTACCAGTCGCTGCATACGGCGGTGGTCGGTCCGGCCGGCAAGACGCTCGAGGTTCAGATCCGCACGGAGGAAATGCACCGCCACGCCGAGTACGGCGTGGCCGCGCATTGGCAGTACAAGGAAAAAGCCAGGGCTTCGAAGCAGTTCGAGCAAAAGATCGCCTGGCTGCGCGAGCTCCTCGCGTGGCGCGACGAGGTCGCCGACTGGTCCAAGGCGCGCGGCGCGCGCCTCGACGACACGGTCTACGTCCTCACCCCGCAGGGCAAAGTGATCGACCTCCCGGCCGCAGCGACGCCGGTGGACTTCGCCTACGCGCTGCACACCGACCTCGGGCACCGCTGCCGCGGCGCCAAGGTCGACGGCCACATCGTGCCGCTCGACACGCCGCTCGCCAGCGGCCAGCGGGTCGAGATCGTCACGGCAAAATCAGGTGGGCCTTCGCGCGACTGGCTGAACGCGGAGCGCGGCTTCGTGAAGAGCCCGCGCGCGCGCCAGAAGATCCGCCAGTGGTTCAACGCGCAGGCGATCCAGGAGAGCGTCGCCGCGGGACGGGCGCAAGTGGAGAAGGAGCTTCGCCGCAGCCACGCGCTGAACGCGAACCTCGAGCAGCTCGCCGCCAAGCTCGGCTTCAAGCAGCCCGACGACCTCTTCGCCGCCGTCGCGCGCGACGAAGTGAATCTGCGCCAGCTTCAAACGGCGTTGCGCGGCACCGAAGAGTCAATCAAAGATCCAGAACCAAAACGGCGCGCAAAGACTTCCTCGAAGAACAGCGTCCTGGTGGTGGGAATGGACAGCCTGCTCACGCAGCTAGCGCGCTGCTGCAAGCCGGTGCCGCCGGACCCGGTGCGCGGCTTCGTGACGCGGGGCAAGGGCGTGTCGGTGCACCGCGAGGATTGCCCGGCACTGAAGCGCCTGGCGGAAGGCCAGCCCGAACGGCTGATCGAAGCAGAATGGGGCAAAGGCGAGGGTAGCTACGCGGTCGAGATCGGCGTCACCGCGACCGACCGGCGGGGCCTCCTGCGCGACATCGGCGATGCGCTCGCGCGCGAGAAGATCAACGTCACGGCGGTGCGTACGCAGAGCCGCGACGACCTCGCGTTCATGCGTTTCAGCTTCGACGTGACCAACATGGCACAGCTGAAACGCGCTCTTGCGCAGGTGCGTCAGGTCAAGGGCGTGATCCGGGCCGCGCGCGGTTAAGGCAGTGGAGGAACTTCTCAGAAACCCCTGGATCCAGGGGGGCGTCGGGCCGCTCGTCGCCGGGATCGCCGCGGCGCTCGTTTTCTATCCCGTGCGCGTGAGCGGCCTCGCGGCCGCGTCCGGCTTCTTTGTCGCGGTCTACCTGACCGGCCAGCTCGAATTCGAGAAAAAGCTGTTCCTGCTCGCGGCTGCGGCGGCGCTTATCGGAGCGCTGGTGGATCTCGCCTTCAGGCCGACCCGCAAGGCGGGCCTGGTGCTCGGCCTGGGCTTCGGCATCGCCGCGTGCTGGATCTTCATCTCGCTCATCGGCGGCATGCCGGCGCAGCGGATCGCGCTCTATGCCCTGGGGCTCGGCGGCATGGTCGCCGCGGGCGTCGCGTTCTCGGTGCTCTCGTACGATGAGCCGCCGCGCGCCGCGGCGGCCGGAACGGGATTGGGCCTCGCGACCGGCGCGATCGCGTTTCTCGGCGGCGCCAACATGCTCGCCCTGTGGAGCTTCGGGCTTGCCGCGGGCGCGGCGGGCTTCCTCGTCGTCGCCGTCGTCCTTGCCCGGGGAATTGTCGCCGGCGCGTCTTTCACCCTTTCGACCGGCGTGATCGGGGCGGCGCTCGCCGCGACCGTGACGCTGCAGCGGGGACTGCGGTGGTATGAAGCCGCGCTGCTCGCGCTCGTGCCGCTCGCGGTGCGCCTCCCCGTTCCGCAGGGTAGCGCCATCGCTCAGGCCATCGTCGCGCTGGTCTACGCCCTTGCCGTGGGCGGTGGCGCGTGCGCGCTGGTCTGGGTGCGCTAGCCGAACAGGATAAAGAGCCAGACCACGCCGGCATTGACGAGCGACAGGCCGACGGCTGCGCTCGCGATGTCCTTCGCCCGCCCGATGAGCGGGTGATGCTCGAGCGACACCCGGTCGAGGGTCGCCTCGACGGCCGAGTTGAGCAGCTCGACGATCAGGACGAGCAGCAGGCTGCCGAGCAGGAGAGAGCGCTCCACGGCCGTCTTTCCGACGAGGAAGACGAATGGGAAAAGCAAAGCGAAGGCGACCGCTTCCATGCGGAAGGGGATCTCGTGGCGCCACGCCGCGGCGAGGCCCTGCGCGGCCACGCGCAGCGCGATGAACGGGCGAGCGAGGAGCGGCTTCGACTTGTAGCGGCTCGCCTCCACTAGCTCGGGATGGCGAGGGTGTAGAGGAGCTCTTCCTGCGCCGAGCGACGCCGGCCGCGCCGCGGCTTGAGCAGCTCGTAGCCGCCGTCGGGGCGCATCTCCCAGGCGTGGCAGTTGTCGTCGAGGTAGGGCTGCAGGCCTTCGCGGATCACGCGCCGCTTGAGCGCCGGGTCGAGCACCGGGAAGCACAGCTCGATGCGGCGGAAGAAGTTGCGGTCCATCCAGTCGGCGCTCGCGAGGAACACGTCGTCGGCGCCGCCCGCGCGGAAGTGGAACACGCGCGAGTGCTCGAGGAAGCGGCCGACGACCGAGCGCACGCGGATGTTGTCCGAAAGTCCCGGCAGCCCGGGCTTGAGCGCGCACTGGCCGCGCACGACCAGGTCGATCTTCACCCCCGCCTGGGAGGCGAGGTAGAGCTCCTCGATGATCTGCGGCTCGAGGAGCGCGTTCATCTTGGCGATGATGCGGCCCTCCTGGCCCTCGCCGGCGAGCTTGGCTTCGTTGCGGATCGCGGCGACGATGCGCTTATGCAGGGTAAAGGGCGATTGCCAGACGTGCTTCATCTTGCTGGCGCGCCCGAGGCCGGTGAGCTGCTTGAACACCTCGTTCACGTCGGCGCACAGCTCTTCGTTCGCGGTCATCAGTCCGAAATCGGTGTACAGCCGGGCGGTCCGCGGGTGGTAGTTGCCCGTGGCGAGATGCACGTAGCGGCGCAGCACCTTGCCTTCCGCGGCCTCTTCGCGGCGCACCACGAGCGCCATCTTGGCGTGGGTCTTGTGGCCGACCACGCCATAGATGACGTGCGCGCCCACCTCCTCGAGGCGCGCCGCCCAGTTGAGATTCGCCTCCTCGTCGAAGCGCGCCATGAGCTCCACCACGACCGTGACCTCTTTCCCCTTGCGCGCCGCGTCGACCAGGATCTCCATCAGCTCCGAGTCCGTGCCGGTGCGGTACACCGTCTGCTTGATGGCGATCACGTTCGGATCGTTCGCGGTGGTGCGGATGAACTCGATCACCGGCAGGAACGACTGGAAGGGGTGGTGCAGCAGGACGTCGTTCTTCTTCAGGTTCTCGAAGAGATCGCCGTGGCCGAGCGAGCCCGGCATGCCGGGCTGGAACGGCGGGTACTTGAGCGCGGGCTTGTCCACCTGGTCGGGCACCTCGCGCAGGCGATAGAGGTTCACCGGGCCGTCGACCCGGTACAGGTCCGACTCCTGCAGCGAGAACTGCTGCAGCAGGAAGTCCACCATGTGCTGCGAGCAGTTGTCGGCGACCTCGAGGCGCACGGCGTCGCCGAAGTGCCGGTGCAGGAGCTCGCCCTTGAGCGCGGTGTGCAGGTTCTTGATCTCCTCCTCGTCGACGAAGAGGTCGGAGTTGCGCGTCACCCGGAACTGGTAGCAGCCCTTGGTGTTCATCCCGGCGAAGAGCTCGCCCATGTGCGCGTGCAGGATGGAGGAGAGGAAGACGAACGCGTACTCGGCGCCGGCGATCGCCTGCGGCAGGCGGATCACGCGCGGCAGCGCGCGTGGCGCCTGCACGATCGCCGCGCCCGAGCTCCTGCCGAAGGCGTCGCGGCCCTCCAGCTCGCAGGCGAAGTTCAGGCTCTTGTTGAACACGCGCGGGAACGGGTGCGCGGGGTCGAGGCCGATCGGCGTGAGCACGGGCAGCAGCTCGCGGAAGAAATAGTCGCGGATCCACTGGCGCTGCGCCTGGCTCCACTCCTCGCGCCGCGGAAATACGATGCCTTCCTTCGCGAGCGCAGGCAGCACGACCTCGTTGAGCAGCCGATACTGATCGGCCACGATGGCGTGCGCCTCCTGGCTCACGTCGGCGAACACCTCCGCCGGGCCGCGGCCGTCGGGACCGGGCTCGGGCAGGCCGAGCTTGATCTGCTCCTTGAGACCGGCGACGCGGATCTCGAAGAACTCGTCGAGGTTGGACGAGACGATGGTGATGAAGCGCAGGCG
Organism: Burkholderiales bacterium; assembly: GCA_035577785.1. Lineage (GTDB taxonomy): Bacteria > Pseudomonadota > Gammaproteobacteria > Burkholderiales > SG8-39 > SCGC-AG-212-J23. Next base: position 25,753 of record DATLUZ010000206.1, read on the forward strand.
CTCGAGCGGCGGCACCGCGTCGTCGGCCGCCTGCGCCAGCACCCGGCGCTGGAACGCGAGGATGCCGAGCTCGCGATTGAGGAACTGCGTCGGCGGCGGGATTCTGCGGTTCATCGAGCCGCCCGGTGGAGAGGCGGTAACCCGATTTTACCTCTGCCCCCTTTTCGAGAAGCGGGCAAAGCAATTTGTCATGTCGGATCAAGGGTGATACGGTCGGCCTATGGCACGCCACGACACGCTCGCCGCGGTCGATCTCGGGTCGAACAGCTTCCACCTCGAAATCGGCCGCGTCGTCGATCGGCAGATCTATCCGCTCGACGCGGTGCGCGAGGTGGTGCGCCTGGGCGGAGGCCTCACGGCCGACAAGCGCATCGATCGCGCCACCCAGGCGCGCGCGCTCGAGTCGCTCGCGAAGCTCGCCGAACGGCTGCGCGGCTTCCCGCGCCAGGCGGTGCGCGCCGTCGGCACCAACGCGCTGCGCGTGGCGAAGAACGCGCCGCAGTTCCTGCGCGAGGCCCGCCAGGTGCTCGGATTCCCGATCGAGGTGATCTCGGGCCGCGAGGAGGCGCGCCTCATTTACCTGGGCGTGGCGCACGCCATGCCCGTGGCGTCAGGAGCAAAAAACGAGCGCCGCCTGGTGGTCGACGTCGGCGGCGGCTCGACCGAGTTCATCGTGGGCACCGGCTTCGAGCCGCAGCTCACCGAGTCGCTGTACATGGGCTGCGTAAGCTACAGCCTCAAGTACTTCCCCGACGGCAAGATCGAGAAATCCGGCATGCGCGCCGCCGAGTTCGCCGCGCGCCAGGAGCTCGCCGGCATCGTGCGCGCCTACCGGGCGGCAGGCTGGGACGAAGCGGTGGCGTCCTCGGGCACCGCGCGCTCGATCGAGAACATCCTGCGCGAGAACGGCTTCGCAGAAGACGGCCTGACGCGCGCCGGCCTCGAGAAGCTGAGGTCCTTGCTGCTGAAGAGCGAAAAGGCGGATCCGGACCGCGTCGCCGGGCTGCGCCCCAACCGCGCCCCGGTGCTGCCGGGCGGCGTCGCGATCCTCAACGCCGCGTTCGACGAGCTCGGTCTCGAGGCGATGAAGGTCTCGGCCGCGGCGCTGCGCCACGGTGTGCTCTACGACCTGCTCGGCCGGGTCGAGCACCGCGACATGCGCGAGGTGACGGTGGCGCAGTTCATGCGGCGCTACCACGTCGATCCGGCGCAGGCGGAGCGGGTGAAGCAGCTTTCGCTCACGATCTACGACGCGCTCACGCCGGGCTCCGAGCGCGAGGACGACGCCGACCGGCTGATGCTCGAGTGGGCCGCCCGGCTCACGGAGATCGGGCTTTCGATCGCGCACGCGCAGTACCACAAGCATTCCGCGTACGTGCTCTCCAACGCGGACATGCCCGGGTTCTCGCGCATGGAGCAGGCGCGCCTGGCGCGCCTCGTGCTCGCGCACCGCGGAAAGCTGCGCAAGATGCAGGACGCCGGGCTCGACGGTTCCGACTGGAAGCTGGTGTTCGCCCTGCGGACCGCGTCCCTCATCCTGCGCAGCCGCAGCGACGCGAAGCTGCCGTTCCTGCGGGTCGCGGCCGACGCCGGCGGCTTCGCCATCGATCTGCCGCAGACCTGGCTGGACGAGAGCCCGCTATCGGCGGCCGCTCTGGAGGCCGAGGCCGATCACTGGAAAACGGTCGGCATGAGGCTCCAGGTCTCGGGCCTCTCGGACAAGAGGGTCTCGGTGCTAAAGCAGGTCCGGTGACACGACCGCCCGGACGACGATCTTGGCGCCATCCTCGCGCGCCCG
>DATLUZ010000207.1:0-12001 GCA_035577785.1 Burkholderiales bacterium
CCCGCGGAGGAGGCGCGCACCGCGTGGGCGGTGAGATATTCGCCCTGCGTGGTCCACATCTCCACACCGAAACGCTTGCAGATCCACTCGGCGTTGCCGGCGTGATCCGGGTGATAGTGCGTGAGGATCACGCGCTTCACCGGGTGGAATTTCGCGAACAGCGTTTCCCAAAGAGCGCGGGTCTTATGGTCGCCTATGCCGGTATCGACCACGGTCCAACCACCCTCGTCCTGCACCAGCCACAGATTGATGTGGTCGAGCTGGAAGGGCAGCGGCATGCTGAGCCAATGGATGCCCGGCGCCACGGCAATGGTTTCGCCCGGCGGCGGCGTCTCCGGCCAGGGATACTCTAGGGAGTCCATCGGAATAGAATCAGGCGAAACCCTAGCATGGAAACCGAGATGGAAACCGACCGCGGCGAGTTCTCGATCAGCGACCTGGCGCGCGAGTTCGACGTCACGCCGCGCGCGATCCGTTTCTACGAGGATCAGGGCCTGCTCGCACCGCGCCGGGAAGGCCAGCGGCGCATCTACACCCCTCGCGACCGCACCCGGCTGAAGCTCACGCTGCGCGGCAAGCGCCTGGGACTCTCGCTTTCCGAGATTCGCGAGCTCATCGACATGTACGAGCCGGGGCGAGACGAGCGCCCGCAGCTCGAGCGCTTCCTGAGCGTGCTGGAAGCGCACAAGACCACCCTGCTACGGCAACGGGCCGACCTCGAGGCGCAGCTTTCCGAGCTCCAAGCCTTTGAAAGACGGGTAAGAAAGCAGCTCAAGCGAGGTTGACGTTTACGTAAACGTCAAGTACGCTTTCCGGTCCATGGATGCCCGGGCCATGAACGCACCCGCCGACCCCGCGTGCGGCTACAGCGCGTTTTCGCTCATGCCCGCGGATTGCTACGCTGGTGGCCAAGGCGGAGGTGGTGAAGCCCGGACGCACGCTCACGGTTGCGCGTGCGGAGGTGTACGCTGACGACGGTACGCACGTCGCCACCATGCTGCAGACCCTGATGATGCTCGCAGGCATCCCCGACACGCCATGAACGTGCTGCGCTTCGATCACGGCGAGACCATCGCGATGCTTCGCGAGAGTGTCCGCGACTTTGCCGCCAAGGAAATCGCGCCGCGCGCGGCGCAGATCGACCGCGACAACCAATTCCCCGATGACCTGTGGCGCAAGCTCGGCGCGCTAGGCCTGCTCGGCATCACGGTCGAGGAAGAGCACGGCGGCACCGCGATGGGGTATCTCGCGCACATCGTCGCGATGGAAGAGATCTCGCGCGCCTCGGCCTCCGTGGGGCTCTCGTACGGCGCGCACTCGAACCTCTGCGTGAACCAGCTCCGCCGCAACGGCTCGCCTGCGCAAAAGAAGAAGTACCTGCCGCGGCTCATCTCCGGCGAGCACGTCGGCGCGCTCGCGATGTCGGAGCCGGGCGCCGGCTCCGACGTGGTCGGAATGCGCCTCAGGGCCGAAAGAGTAAGCAGCGGCCGGGGCGATCGCTACGTTCTCAACGGAAACAAGATGTGGATCACCAACGGTCCGGATGCGGACCTGCTGGTGATCTACGGCAAGAGCAGCGACCAGGGCATCACCGCCTTCCTGGTTGAAAAAGGCACGCAGGGATTCTCCACCGCGCAGAAGCTCGACAAGCTCGGCATGCGCGGCTCGAACACGTGCGAGCTCGTGTTCCGCGATTGCGAAGTGCCCTCTGAAAATATTCTTGGCAAAGAGGGCGAGGGCGTTAAGGTGCTGATGTCCGGCCTCGACTACGAGCGCGCGGTGCTGGCAGGAGGCCCGCTCGGCATCATGGCCGCCTGCCTCGATGTCGTGGTGCCGTACGTTCACGATCGCAAGCAGTTCGGCCAGCCGATCGGCGAGTTTCAGCTCATGCAAGGCAAGCTCGCCGACATGTACACCACGTTCTCGGCCTGCCGCGCCTACGTTTACGCGGTAGGCCAGGCCCTCGACCGCAACGAGACCACGAGAAAAGACGCGGCCGGCGCCATCCTCTACGCCGCCGAGAAGGCCACCTGGATGGCGGGCGAGGCGATCCAGGCGCTCGGCGGCATGGGCTACATCAACGAGACGCCCGTTGGCCGCCTGTGGCGCGACGCGAAGCTCTACGAGATCGGCGCGGGCACCTCCGAGATCCGTCGCTGGCTGATCGGGCGCGAACTCTTCGCCGAATCGCAATGACCCTGAAAACCAAGCTCTCCGAGAAGCTCGGCCTGCGCCTGCCGATCATCCAGGCGCCGATGGCGGGCGGACCGAGCAGCCCGGAGCTCGTGGCCGCGTGCTCGGCCGCGGGCGCGCTCGGCTGCTTCGGTTTCGCCTATACGCAGCCCGAAGAAATGGAAAAGCAGGCGGCCTGGGTGCGCTCGAAGACGCCGCAGCCCTTTCTCGTCAACCTGTTCGCCTCGCCCCAACCGGGGGAGATTTCCCCGGCCGCGCAGCGCTCGGCGCTCGAAGCAGTTGCGCGTTATTACGCCGAATACGGCATGCCCCTGCCGCAGCCGGTCAAGCCGCCGTACGCGCCGGACTTCGAGGCGCAGCTCGCGGCGGTCGAGCGAATCCGCCCCAGGGCTTTCACGTCCCACCTCGCGGGCGTGGCAGCCGAGTGGCTGAAAAAGTTCCAGGCGCTCGGCATGGTCATCGGCGGCAGCGCCACCAACATCGCAGAGGCCAAGGAGCTCGAATCGCTCGGCGTCGATTTCATCATCGCGCAGGGCGGCGAAGCGGGCGGCCACCGCGGTACGTGGCTGCGCGACCCCTACGATGCGCTCACGGGAACGCTGGCCCTCACCCGGCTCATCGTGCGCGAGGCGCGCGTGCCGGTCGTGGCGGCCGGCGGGATCATGGACGGCGCGGGCATCGCCGCGGTGCTGGCGCTCGGCGCGCAGGCCGCGCAGCTCGGCACGGCTTTCATTCCCTGCCCGGAAAGCGGCGCGTCGCAGGTGCACAAGCAGGCGCTCCTCGCGGCGCGCGAGGACGATACCCGCATCACCGAGAAATTCTCCGGCAAGCCGGCGCGCGGCCTCGTCAACCGGTTCATGGCCGAAATGGCGCAGGCGCCGCAGCTGCCCTTTCCCGCCCAGAACAGCATCACCGGCAAGCTGCGCCAGGCCTCCGCCAAGGCCGGCAAGCCCGATTGCGTAGCGCTGTGGGCCGGACAGGGCGCCGCGCTCTCCCGCGCGCTGCCCGCGGCGCAGCTCATCGAGCGCCTCGAAGCCGAAACTGTGGAGGCCATCCGCTACGCCGCCGCGGTGGCGGGATTCGGAGCGCCCTCATGACCCACCGCGGCGACCTCGTCGAAACCTACCGCGGCATGATCTATCCGTGGCACTGCGACCACATGGGACACATGAACGTCATGTGGTACGTGGGCAAGTTCGACGAGGCAACCTGGAATCTCTTCGCCGGCGCCGGCATCACCACCGCCTTCCTGAAAGAGAACCGGCGCGGCATGGCTGCCGTGCAGCAGAACATCACCTACCGGCGCGAGCTCCTTGCCGGCGACACGGTGGCGGTGCGCTCCGCCTTCCTGGAAGTCCGCGAGCGCGTGGCGAAGTTCGTGCACGAGATGCGCAACGCCGCAACCGGGGAGGTTTCCGCGATCTGCGTCCTGACCGGCGTGCAGATCGACACCCAGACCCGCAAGTCCTGTCCATTCCCGGCGCAGCTCGCCGAACGCGCACGCGGACTCGTGCGTGCCTACGAGCTGCCCGGCTGAGCCCGACCTGAAGGAGATTTCAATGCAGAACGACCCGATCGTCATCGTCTCCGTCGCCCGCACCCCGATGGGTGCGTTCCAGGGCGAGCTGAAGGCCTTCGCCGCGCCGGAGCTCGGCGCGGCCGCAATCCGCGCCGCCGTCGAGCGCTCGGGCATCCGGCCCGAGCATGTGCAGGAAGTGATCATGGGCTGCGTTCTGCCCGCGGGCCAGGGCCAGGCGCCGGCGCGCCAGGCCTCGCTCGGCGCCGGACTCCCGCTCGCCGCCGGCTGCACCACGGTGAACAAGATGTGCGGCTCGGGGATGAAGGCGGCGATGTTCGCCCACGACCTGCTCGCGACGAATTCCTTCGACGTCATCGTCGCCGGCGGCATGGAGTCGATGAGCAACGCGCCTTACCTCCTCCCGAAGGCGCGGAGCGGCCTGCGCATGGGCCACGGCCAGGTGATCGACCACATGTTCTACGACGGGCTCGAGGACGCTTATGACAAGGGGCGCCTCATGGGGACGTTCGCCGAGGACTGCGCTCAGAAGTACAACTTCTCGAGAGAAGCGCAGGATGGCTTCGCCGTCGCCTCGCTCGAGCGCGCGCAGAAGGCGAACAAGGAAGGCTGGTTCGCCTGGGAAACGACCCCGATCGCCATCAAGGCCGGCAAGGAGGAAAAGTTCGTCGAGACCGACGAGCCGCCGTTCAAGGCGAACCTCGAGAAGATCCCGACGCTCAAGCCGGCGTTCCGCAAGGACGGCACGGTGACGGCGGCCAATTCGAGCTCGATTTCCGACGGCGCGGCGGCGCTCGTGATGATGCGCCGCTCGAGCGCCGAAAGCCGCGGGCTCGCTCCGCTCGCGGTGGTGATGGGACACGCCACGCACGCGCAGGCGCCGAGCGAGTTCACCACCGCTCCCGTGGGTGCAATCAAGCATCTGTTTGAGCGCACGGGGTGGGCCGCGAAACAAGTCGATCTCTACGAGATCAACGAAGCCTTCGCCGTCGTCACCATGGCGGCGATGCGGGAGCACGGCCTGCCGCACGAGAAGGTGAATGTCCACGGCGGCGCGTGCGCTCTCGGCCATCCGATCGGCGCCTCGGGCGCGCGCATCCTCGTCACGCTGATCGGGGCGCTGCGCAAGAACGGCCTGAGACGCGGCGTCGCGAGCCTGTGCATCGGCGGCGGCGAGGCGACCGCCATGGCGCTCGAGCTCGCTTGAAGCGCGAATTGCAGCGACTGCTCGACGCGGCGCGCTTTCTGCGCCCTTACGGCTTTCGCGTGGTTGCGGCCGACCGCCGAAAGTGCATGCTCGAGCTGCCGCACAAGCCGGCGCTCGAGCGGCCCGGCGGCATCATCAACGGCCCGGCTCTCATGGCCGCGGCGGACTGCGCGATGTGGCTCGCCATCAAGGTGCGGCTCGGGGTCGAGGGCGACGCCCTCACCTCGGAGCTGAACACCGCTTTCCTCGCCCCGGCCAAGGGCGAGCACGTCTACTGCACCGCGCGCATCCTCAAGATGGGGCGGCGGCGCATCTACGGCGTTGCCGAGTGCCACGGAAAGAAGGGGAACCTGTTCAGCCATCACACGGTGACGTATGTCAGGCCCACTTGAGGAAATTCGGGACGCGGTGCGCCGCTTTGCCGCGGCCGAGCTGACGCCGAACGCCGCTCGCTGGGACCGCGACAAGGAGTTCCCGCGCGAGGCGCTGAAAGGTCTCGCCGCCATGGGCCTCTACGGCGTCGCCATCGCGGAGGAATGGGGCGGTGCTGGTCTCGGTTACGGCGCGCTCGCGGTCGCTTGCGAGGAAATCGCCGCCGGCGATTGCGCCACGGCCACGATCGTGTCGGTGAACAACCTCGTCGCCGGAATCCTGGCCGGCTACGGGAACGCGGCCCAGAAGGAGCAATTCCTGCGGCCGCTCGCGCAGGGCAACCTGATCGGCGCCTTCATGCTCACCGAGCCGCAGGCCGGCTCCGATGCGAGCGCGATCACCACGCGCGCCGAGCGGCGGGGCAGCGACTACGTGCTGAACGGCGTGAAGCAGTTCATCACTTCGGGCAAGAACGCCGACATCGCCGTCGTCTTTGCAGTCACAGACAAGGATGGCGGGAAAAAGGGCATCAGCGCCTTTCTGGTCCCGACTTCGACGCCCGGTTACATCGTGGCCCGCATCGAGGAGAAAACCGGGCAGCGTGCATCGGATACCGCGCAGATCGTCCTGGAAAATTGTAAAACAGAGCATTTATTGGCCGAGGAAGGCGCCGGCTATCGCATCGCGCTCGCGAATCTCGAATCCGGGCGCATCAATGTGGCGGCTCAGGCGACCGGGGTGGCGAGAGCGGCGCTTGCCGCGGCGCTCTCCTATGCGCGCGAGCGCCGCAGCATGGGCAAGCCGCTGATCGAGCACCAGGCGATCAACTTCCGGCTCGCCGACATGGCGACCGGAATCGAGGCCGCGCGCCAGCTCTACCTCCATGCCGCACGCCTGCGCGATGCAGGTGAACCCTGCATCAAGGAAGCGTCGATGGCCAAGCTCTTCGCTTCCGAGACGGCCGAGCGCGTCTGCTCCGACGCGATCCAGATCCACGGCGGGTACGGCTATGTCGCCGACTTTCCGGTCGAGCGTCTGTGGCGCGACGTGCGCGTGACGCAGATCTACGAGGGCGCGAGCGACATCCAGCGCCTCGTGATCGGTCGAACCCTGCAAGAGAACTCGTGAAAACAGGGACAGACCACGTTTTTCCCAGAACGGCAGACCGCCAGAAAACGTGGTCTGTCCCTGATTTTGGGTTCGCGTGAGCACGCTCAAAAGCGACGTCAACCCACGGTCGGCGGAATTCAAAAGCAATTCCGAGCGGATGCGCGCCATGGTCGATGACCTCAAACAGAAGGTCGCGCTGGTCTCGCTCGGCGGAGACGCCGAGGCGCGTGAAAAGCACCTCAAGCGCGGCAAGCTGCTGCCGCGCGAGAGGGTGAGGAGCCTGCTCGACCCGGGCTCGCCGTTCCTGGAGATCGGGCAGCTCGCGGCGTGGGGCATGTACACCGGGGACGTCCATTCCGCCTCGATGATCTGCGGAATCGGCAGGGTTTCAGGCCGCGAGTGCGTCATCGTGGCGAACGACGCCACGATCAAGGGCGGCACCTATTACCCGATGACGGTGAAGAAGCACCTGCGCGCACAGGAGGTCGCGGCGCAGAATCGCCTGCCGTGCGTCTACCTGGTCGATTCGGGCGGCGGCTACCTGCCCGAGCAGGACAACGTGTTCCCCGACCGAGAGCATTTCGGCCGCATCTTCTTCAACATCGCCAACATGTCGGCGGCCGGCATCCCGCAGATCGCCTGCGTCATGGGCTCCTGCACCGCGGGCGGCGCGTACGTCCCCGCCATGTCGGACGAGTCGATCATCGTGCGCGGGCAAGGCACCATCTTTCTCGGCGGCCCGCCGCTCGTGAAGGCGGCCACCGGCGAAGTGGTGACGCCGGAGGAGCTCGGCGGCGCGGAAGTCCACACGCGGGTGTCCGGCGTAGCCGATTACTACGCGCAGAACGACGCCCACGCTCTCGCGCTGGTCCGGCGCATCGTTTCGAACCTGAATTACCGAAAGACGGTGTCCCTCGACGTGCGGGAGCCGCGAGAGCCCCTGTACGCGGCCGAGGAGATCTACGGGGTCATTCCGTCCGATACCCGTAAACCTTACGACGTGCGCGAGATCATCGCCCGGCTGGTCGACGGTTCCGAGCTGGACGAGTTCAAGCAGAACTATGGCACCACCCTCGTCACTGGCTTCGCCCACCTGCACGGCTACCCGGTGGCGATCCTGGCGAACAACGGCATCCTCTTCTCCGAGTCCTCGCTCAAGGCGACGCACTTCATCGAGCTCGCGGCTCAGCGCGGCATCCCGCTTCTCTTTCTCCAGAACATCACCGGCTACATGGTGGGCAAGAAGTACGAGGCCGGCGGCATCGCCAAGGACGGCGCCAAGATGGTCACCGCGGTGGCCACCGCCCGGGTGCCGAAATTCACCGTGATCCTCGGCGGCTCCTTCGGCGCCGGGAACTACGGCATGTGCGGCCGCGCCTACTCGCCGCGCTTCCTGTGGATGTGGCCGAACGCGCGCATCTCGATCATGGGCGGCGAGCAGGCGGCAAGCGTCCTCGCCACGGTCAAGGGCGACTTTCATTCAAAGGAGGCGGAAGAAAAGTTCAAGGCGCCCATCCGCGAGCAGTACGAGCGCCAGGGCCACCCCTACTACGCGAGCGCGCGCCTCTGGGACGACGGTGTGGTCGACCCCGCCGACACGCGCCGGCTGTTGGGCCTCGCGATCTCGGCGTCGCTCAATGCGCCCGTCGAAGACACGCGCTTTGGCGTATTTAGGATGTAGATGCCGAGGGACATGTGATGTCTGAGCACCGCGCCACCGTGGAATGGCAGCGCTCGGGCGAGTTCCGCTACGAGACCTACTCGCGCACGCACGAGCTGCGCTTCGACGGCATCGCGGTCCCCGGCAACGCCGCCGCCGCGAATATCCCGAAGACGGTTCCGCCGCGCGACGGCGTCGATCCGGAGCAGGCCTTCGTGGCGGCGCTTTCCTCGTGCCACATGCTCTGGTTCCTGCACATCGCTTGGCAGGAGAAGTGGGTTGTCGACCGGTACGTCGATCGCGCGGTCGGCATCCTGGACAAGACGTGGATGTCTCGGGTCACGCTGCGCCCCGAGGTGACCTTCTCGGGCAGGCAACCCAGTCCGGACGAGCTGCGCGCGCTGCACCATACCGCGCACGAGAAGTGCTACATCGCCAACTCGGTCAAGACGGAAGTCGTCATCGAGCCATGCTGAAAGTCGACATCCAAGCCGGCGTCGCCCGTGTGACGCTCGATCGCCCTGAAGTTCGAAACGCGTTCGACGACGCTTTGATCCGTGAACTTCAGAGCTGTTTTCAGTCCCTGGGTGCGAACGCAGCGGTCCGCGCGGTCGTTCTCGCCGGAAACGGGCCGGCGTTCTGCGCCGGGGCGGACCTCAACTGGATGAAGCGCATGGCGGGGTATGACTACGAGGAGAACCTGGCCGACGCGCAGGCGCTCGCGACGATGCTCGCAACGCTCGACCGCATGCCGAAGCCCACCATCGCACGCGTTCATGGCCCGGCTTTCGCCGGCGGCACGGGACTCGTCGCGGCCTGCGACATCGCGGTCGGCACGCCCGAGGCGAAATTCTGCTTCTCCGAGGCCAAGCTCGGGCTTTCGCCGGCGACGATCAGCCCCTACGTCATCCGCGCGATCGGCGAGCGCATGGCGCAACGCTACTTCCTGACTGCCGAGGTGTTCGACGCCGGGGAGGCTTACCGCATCGGCATGCTCTCGGTTTTGGTTCCTGCACCGGAGCTCGATTCCGCGATCGAAAGCCTTGTAAAGCACCTCGTTGCGGGCGGGCCCGAGGCACACCTGAAGATCAAGGACCTGATTCGCGCGGTCAGCCGCCGGCAGATCGACGAACCGCTGAGCGCCGAGACGGCGAAGCGCATCGCCGAGATCCGGGTCTCGCCCGAAGGCAGAGAAGGCATCGCTTCGTTCCTCGAGAAGCGCAAGGCGTCCTGGTGTTCGCCAAAATCCTGATCGCGAACCGCGGCGAGATCGCCTGCCGCGTCACGCGCACGGCGCGGCGACTGGGCATTCCCGTCGTGGCCGTGCACACCGAAGCCGATCGATCGGCCATGCACGTACGGCTCGCCGGCGAGGCGCGCAGGATCGAGAGCTACCTCGACATCGACTCGGTCGTCGCCGCCGCGCGCGCGTCGGGGGCGGAAGCGATCCATCCGGGCTACGGCTTTCTCTCGGAGAACGAGGATTTCGCCGCGGCCTGCCGCAACGCCGGGGTCGTTTTCATCGGCCCCCCGGCCGAGGCAATCGCGGCGATGGGCGACAAGGCGGCCGCCAAGCGACTCATGGAGAAGGCCGGCGTGCCGCTCGTGCCGGGCTACCACGGCGAGGAGCAGGATCCCGCTCTCCTGGAACAGGAAGCCGCGCGCATCGGTTTCCCCGTGCTGATCAAGCCCTCCGCGGGCGGCGGCGGCAAGGGAATGCGCGTCGTGCGCTCAAAGCCCGAATTTGCGGAGGCCTTGCAGGGCGCAAGGCGCGAGGCGAAGTCATCGTTTGGCGACGAGCGCGTGCTGATCGAGCGATACCTGGAACGACCGCGCCACATCGAGATCCAGGTTTTCGGGGACAGCAAAGGCAGCGTGGTCTATCTCTTCGAGCGCGACTGCTCGGTGCAGCGAAGGCACCAGAAGGTGCTGGAGGAGGCGCCTGCGCCCGGCCTCGACCCGAAAACGAGAAGCGCAATGGGTGCGGCTGCGGTCGCAGCCGCCAAAGCCATCGGTTACACGAACGCTGGCACGGTGGAGTTCATCGCCGAGCAGGACGGACGGTTCTACTTCATGGAAATGAACACCCGCCTGCAGGTCGAGCATCCCGTGACCGAGATGGTGACGGGCCTCGACCTCGTCGAGCTGCAGATCCGCGTCGCCGCCGGGGAGGCTTTGCCGTTCTCGCAGAAGGACCTGCGGCTCGAAGGGCATGCCATCGAAGCGCGCATCTATGCGGAGGACCCGGAGCGCGAGTTCCTGCCGTCGACCGGCCGCCTCCTCCATGTCGCATTTCCAGCCCAGGGTGCCGGGGTCAGGATCGACGCCGGCGTCGAATCCGGCGACGAGATCACGCCTTGGTACGACCCGATGATCGCAAAACTCATCGTGCGCGGCGCCGATCGCGCCGCGGCCCTCGCCCGGCTGCGTCAGGCGCTCGCCGAAGTCGAGATCGCGGGCGTCAGGACCAACGTCGCCTTCCTGGGCCGGGTGGCCGGCTCGCGCGCGTTCGGCCGCGCCGAGCTCGACACCGGCCTCATCGAACGGAATCGTGCCGAGCTCCTTCCTGGACGCGAAGCAATCGGAACCGACGCGCTCGCCGCCGCCGCGTTCGCCGAGCTCGCGTACGAAGAGCGTGGCGCGCGCGAAACGGCGCGGGCCTCGGGCGATCCCCATTCGCCCTGGCATCGCGTCGACGGCTGGCGGCTGAACGCCGACTCGCACCACGACTTCGTGTTCGTCGAAGGGGAAAGCGCGTACCCCGTTCGCGTCCACTTCAGCGGAGACGGACTGCGCCTCGCCGTCGAGGGCAAGGAGCATGCGTTCGCGGGAGAAACGCTCGAGAGTGGAGCGCTTTCCATCCGGCTCGATGAGCGCACGTATCGCGCGCGCGCTCTGCGCGACGTGGACGATTGGCACGTTTTCCTGGGAGGCGACTACCGCCGCCTGGCGCTGAGGCACGGCCTCCCCCGGCCGGAAAACGAAGCGCGCACCGGGTCGCTCGCCGCGCCCATGCCCGGCAAGGTCGTCCAGGTGATGTCGCGGCCCGGAGAAGCGGTGAAGAAAGGACAGGCCCTGCTGATCCTCGAGGCGATGAAGATGGAGCACACGATCACCGCCCCGGCCGACGGCGTGGTGAAGGAAATTCATTTCACGGCGGGTGAACAAGTGGTGGAAGGCGCCCAGCTCGTGACTCTTGAATGAACAAGGTCAAGATCGTCGAGGTTGGACCGCGCGACGGACTGCAGAACGAGCCGCGCGAGGTGCCGACCGAGGTCAAGCTGGAGCTGATCGAACGATTGGCCGCCGCCGGGCTGACCTCAGTCGAAGCCACTGCGTTCGTGTCGCCGAAGTGGGTGCCGCAGATGGCGGATCACACCGAGGTGCTCGAGCGGATTCGCCGCAAGCCGGGCGTGTCTTATCCGGTGCTGACGCCCAATCTAAAGGGGTTCGAGGCCGCGCGCGCGGCCGGCGCCACCGAAGTCGCGATCTTCGGCGCCGCCTCGGAGGCCTTTTCGCGCAGGAACATCAACTGCTCGATCGCCGAATCGCTGGAGCGTTTCCGGCCGGTCGCCGAAGCTGCCAAGAAGGGCAACGTGAAGGTCAGGGGCTACGTTTCCTGCGTCCTCGGGTGCCCGTACGAGGGCGACGTGGCGCCTCAACGCGTAGCCGACGTGGCGGGCGAGCTCTACGACATGGGTTGTTACGAAGTCTCGCTGGGCGACACCATCGGCATAGGCACTCCGGGGAAGACGAAAGCGATGCTCGAGGCCTGCGCCCGACGCCTGCCGATGGATCGCCTGGCCGGCCATTACCACGACACCTACGGCCAGGCGCTCGCCAACATCTACGCCTCGCTCGAGGTCGGCGTGCGCAGCTTCGACGCCTCGGTCGCGGGTCTCGGCGGCTGCCCCTACGCGGC
>DATLUZ010000208.1:0-4033 GCA_035577785.1 Burkholderiales bacterium
AGCTCCTCCTGCAGCGTCGACACGCTCTCGTTCGCCTTGAGGTCGGGATAGCTCTCGAAGACGGCGAGCAGCCGGCTGAGCGCGCCGCCGAGCGCGCCCTCGGCGTGGGCGAGGCCCTGCATCGCAGCCGGGTCGCCCGGCGCCGCGAGCGCGCGCTGCGCCGCGCTCACCGCGTTGCCGCGCGCCTGCACCACCGCATCGAGCGTCTGGCGCTCGTGTTGCAGGTAGCCCTTGACCGATTCGACCAGGTTCGGAATCAGGTCGTAGCGGCGCCTGAGCTGAACGTCGATCTGCGCGAACGCGTTCTTGAAACGGTTACGCAGCACCACCAGGCCGTTGTAGATGGAGATCGCCCATACCGCTGCCGCGACCGCAACCGCGAGGATGATCCAGACCCCCATTCCCATGGCCCCATGGCTCCTGTTGCCTTGTGCTTACTATAGCGCATGCGCAGTTTCCTGACCCGCGCGCTGCGCGCCGAGCCGCACGAGCTCCCCGCGCTCGCCTGGGCGTTCGCGTATTTCTTTCTGCTGCTTTCGAGCTACTACGTGCTGCGGCCGGTGCGCGACGCGCTTGCGGTCGAGCTCGGCGCGCAGGCGCTGCAGCGGCTCTTCACCGCCACGCTCGTGGCGATGCTCGTCCTTGTTCCGGTATTTGGCTGGCTGGCGTCGCGGCTGCCGCGCGCACGGCTGCTGCCCGCGGTCTACGCGTTCTTCGCGGTCAATCTGCTCGTCTTCACGCTAGAGCTGGACGCGCGCGTGTTCTTTGTCTGGCTGAGCGTGTTCAACCTGTTCGTGGTGTCGGTGTTCTGGAGCTTCATGTCGGACATCTTCGACACGCGGCAGGCGGCGCGCCTGTACGGCACGATCGCGGCCGGCGGCAGCAGCGGGGCGATCGCGGGGCCTCTGATCGCGACCCTGGTCCCGCAGAGCGGCGTGCTCCTCGCCGTGAGCGCGCTCCTGCTCACCGCAACCGTCCCGTGCATCCTGGCCCTCGCGCGCTGGGCAAGGGCCCATCCCCGCAGCGCCGAAGCGCCGGCCGAAGCGCCGCTCGGCGGCTCGATCCTCGCCGGCGCGCGCGCCGCGCTCACCTCGCCGTTCCTGCTCGCGATCTGCGGCTACCTTCTCTGCTACACGGCGCTGTCGACCGCGCTCTATTTCCAGCAGGTCGGGATCGTGCGCGATGCGGTCCCCGACCCCGGAGCACGCACGCGGCTTTTCGCGTCGGTCGATCTCGTGGTGAACGGGCTCACGCTCGCCATCCAGCTACTCGCCTTCTCGCGGCTCGCGCCGCTGCTCGGGCCCACCGGCATGCTGGCCGCCGTGCCGCTCCTCTCGGTGGCAGGTTTCGTTTGGCTCGGGGCGACACCGACGCTCGCCGCGCTCATCGGCTTCGGCGTCGTGCGCCGCGTAGGCGAGTTCGCGATCTCCAAGCCCGCGCGCGAGACGCTCTTCACCGTCGTGCCTCGGGAGGAGCGCTACAAGGCGAAGAACTTCATCGACACGGTGGTCTACCGCGGCGGCGACGCGCTTGCGGGCTGGCTCTTTGCAGGCGTGTCCGCCTTCGCCGCGGCCGCCGTCGCGGCGGCCTGGACGGCGCTCGCGGTGTTCCTCGGCGTTAGAATGAAATCATGGACCGGCGACGACGCGCGCTCATCGCGGCGCTTGCAGCGGCAACCGTAGCGCCGGCCCGTGCGGACTCCCGTATCGTGCTGAAGCGCATCCCATCGTCGGGCGAGGAGCTGCCGGCCATCGGCATCGGCACCTGGCAGACGTTCGACGTGCGCGGCGATCCCGCCGCGCTCTCGCCGCTGCGCGAAGTTCTCGAGGCGTTTGCCGAAGCGGGCGGCCGCGTGGTCGATTCGTCGCCGATGTACGGCGCGGCCGAATCGGTGGTCGGCGAGCTCACCGCCGGGCCCGGCTTGCGCGACAGGCTCTTCATGGCGACCAAGGTCTGGACCCACGGCCGCGAGCAGGGCATCCGGCAGATGGAGGAGTCCTTCCGCCGCATGCGGGTCGAGCGCATGGACCTCATGCAGGTCCACAACCTGGCCGATGTCGAGACGCATACGCGCACCCTCAAGGAAATGAAGGAGAAGAAGCGCATCCGCTACATGGGCATCACGCACTACACGGCGTCGGCCTACCGCGAGATCGAGCGCCTGCTGAAGACGCGCCAATACGACTTCCTGCAGATCAATTACTCGCTCGGCGAGCGCGAAGCCGAAAAGACACTCCTGCCGCTCGCTCGCGACCTGAAGGTGGCGGTGATCGCGAACCGGCCGTTCCAGGAAGGCGCGCTGTTCAGCCACGTGAAGGGGAAGCCCCTGCCCGCCTGGGCCGCGGAGCTCGGCATCCGGAGCTGGGCGCAGTACTTCCTCAAGTGGATCGTGTCGCACCCGGCGCTCACCTGCGCCATTCCCGCCACCGCAAGAGCGGAGCACATCCGCGACAACGTGGCGGCCGGCTTCGGCGCCCTCCCGGATCCCGGCATGCGGAAAAAGATGGTGGAGTACTTCGACTCGGTCTAGCGGCGGTCGACGAAGCGTGCAGCCTTGACGTTGGCCTCGAATTCCCTGGCGAGCGTTCCGGTTTCCAGCACGACCACCTGGGGCGCGAGCTCGAACGCGGCCTTGATTTTTTCTGAAAGGACCCTGACGAAGGACTCCCGGTCGGTGCCGCGGCGGATTTCGATCGAAAGCCGCAGGATGTCGTTGCCGCCCTCGTTCAGCACCTCGGCGCGAAAGTCGCCGACCTCGACGTGGCGGAACATGAAGTCCTCGAGGTCCTGGTGACCGAGATTGACGCCGCGCACCTTGAAGAAGCCCGCGGTGCGGTGCGCGTGCTTGATGCGCGGGAAGATCGAGAAAGGTCCCTTGCCGTCTTCCGCCTCGCTATAGGTAACGAGGTCGCCCGAGCTCCAGCGCAGGAACGGCGTGACGTTATTGCTGCACAGCGCCGTTACGACGAGCGTGCCGACCTCGCCCTCCTTCGCCGGCTCGAGCGACTTCGGATCCAGCACCTCGATGTAGTAGAGGTCGCTCCAGATGCGAAAACCGGCACCGGGCACGTCCTCGGCGCCCATCATGCCGGCTTCGGTCATGCCGAAGTTGTCGGTAAGCTTCGCGCCGAAGCTGCGCTCGATCTTGTCGCGCTTCGCCTGCGACACCGGCTCGGCGGAGGTCATGATTTTCTTTATTGAATTCAGGTCAACCCCGCGTGCCTCCGCGAGATTCGCAAGGTGCAGCGCGTAGCTCGACATACCGAGCCAGATGGTGGGCTTCAGGCGCTGGATCAGCTCGAGCTGCAGCGCCGAAGGCGTCGATGTGCCCGACCCGGCCCAGTTGACGGTGATGCCGCGCGAGCCGGCGCAGCGCGCATAAACCTGGCCGACCGGGTGGATGCCAAGCGGGAACGAGACATGCGCGCGCTCGCCGCGGCCGGCGCCGGCGCAGTCGAAGGTGCGCGCGAAAGCTTCGAGGCCGACTTCCATGTCGCGGAATGAGCGCGGGTAGAAGAGCGGCGCGCCGGTCACGCCGCCCGAGCGCCAGTACTCCGCGATGCCGTCGTGGCGCGCGTGGCAGAACTCGCCGTAGAACTGGGCGTCCGGCAGCCCGCGCAGCGTGTCCTTGTCGAGGATGGGAATCTGATGCCAGACCTCCGGATCATGCAATCTCTGCAAATCTATCCTTTTGGAAACCCTTTTCTTCCAGAACGGAGATTGGAGGGCGCGCTCGACCGCGGCGCGCTTGCGCTCGCTCTGGAGGCGGCGGAGCGCAGCGCGGGAGGCGGGAATGGCAAATTCGGCGTCGGGCACGTTGCGATTCTGCCGCAATGATTTAATCTGCGGTGCATGTCCCGTGCGCTGCGCCGCGGTACCCCGCTCCGGCCTCCAGTCAGTTCTTTGGAAGTGAAGCGCCGGGCGCTCGAGCTCGGCGCCGACCTGTGCGGCATCGCCTCGGCCGCGACGCTCAACGCCTTCCCGCCCGATCCGCGCTGGCCGCAGACGCCGGAGCGCATCTCACCGTACGTCA
>DATLUZ010000209.1:0-22335 GCA_035577785.1 Burkholderiales bacterium
TCGTCGATCGCCTCCGGCAGGCTGTACCGCGGATTCGACTCCATCAAGACCTCCTCTTCCGAGAACCTCAGCGCGCTTGCGCGCGTCTCGGTATCGCTCGGTGCGGTCGATGTGATGCCGATCGGCGGCGATTCCGCGGTCGCTGTCGCCCCCATGACGGTGACCGCGGAAAGCTTTCCGCAGGACGCCAGCGGCAAGCTCATATCGACCGAGTATCCCGGCGCGCTGACGATGATCGTGAAGCGCACGCCCGAGGGCCTGCGCCTCATCCACGAGCACCACAGCGTGCGCGCGCTGGCGCCGGCGAAGGGCGCGTAATAGGCCGGGCCCTTTTCGTTGCCATTCTCGCGCTGAGCGGGTGCGCCACCGAAACACCCGCGCCGCTCGGCGCCGCGGAAGCGCATCGCTATTGCGACCAGACATGATCAAAAGGGCGCTCGCATGCCTGCTGCTTCTCGTGCTGGGTGCCGCAGCGCAGGCGGAGGAGCGTTGCGCGCCACCGCCGGCCGCGGCAAGGTACGCCGGGCCGCTGCTCGACGCCATGGCGCAGATCGAGTCGGGGATGTCGGGCACCGTGTCGGAAGCCATGACCAAATCCGGCGTCGAGCGCATGGCGCTCTTCGCCCGGCAACATCACAAGCGCAACGGCGAGTCGAGCGTGCTGTCGCTGAAGCAGCGTTTTCCCCAGCGCTTTGTCATCGGCACGCCGAAGCCGTTCAGCGAGCGGGGTAACCTGAGCGACGGTTTCGTGGACCAGATGGCCACCTATCTCAAGGATCCGCGCTACCAGTTCGTGGGCGAGCTTCTGTTCGCCCATGCGGACAAGGCCCACGGCGAGCAAACGCTCGAGGGCGAGCGTTACGTGGCGCCCGACGGCGAGAACGTCGGCAGGCTGCTTGCCGAGGTGGAGCGCCGCAAGGTGCCGGTGATGCTCCATTGGGAGGTGTACGACTGGAAGCGGGATTGGCCTGCCTTCCACACCTTGTATGCGCGCTTTCCCGGAGTGACCTTCATTTGGCCGCACGCCGGCCGCGCATCGCACGAGCAGGTCGCGATGGTCCTGTCGTCGCACGAGAACGTGATGGTGACGCTGTCGAAGAAAGAGGAGCGGGCGGGCTCGCTCTCCAGCGAGGAGAAGAGCGAAATGCTCGGCGAAGCCGTGGTGGACGACTGTGGCGCGCTGCGCCGCGAGTGGCGCGATCTCTTCGCTCGGTATCCCGAACGCTTCATGTTCGCGACCGACGCCCACAAGGGGTTCCGCTGGGCGAAGTACGCTCAGGTGGTGGAGCAGTGGCGCCTCATTCTCGGCCAGCTCCCCGACCCGCTCGCGCAGGCGCTCGCCTGGCGCAACGCCGAGCGCGTCTACGGCGTCGCACGATAGCTTGAAGCCTGCCGCCGCCTGGCTCTGCCTGCTCGCGCTGCTCGCGGCCGGCGTGGCGAGCGCGCAGCCCAGGGGCTGGCGCCACGTGCCGTCGATCACCGCGGTCGGCCCGGACGCGAACGACGTGCGTCTCGGCCTGCTCGACGAGGCGGTCGGGTTCTGGAACCAGACCTTCGAGGCGCTGGAATCCGGCTTCCGGCTCGGGAATGTGAACCGGGTGGTGGCGCGGGTGCCCGATCGAGACCTGCAGGCGCTGAGCGATACCGTGCTCGCAAGAACCGGCGTGCCCGTGACGGTGCCGCCCGTCTTCGCGGAACTGCCGGGCGACATCGTGGTGGCGCTCTCGGACTCGGAATTCGTCTCGTTCGCGGCGCCGTTTGCCGGCGGCTCCAGGCGCATCGTCGCGATCAAGGGGATGACCTACCCGCCCTTCACCCTGCGCAACGTCGCGCGCAACGTGATCGCGCACGAGCTCGGACATGCGCTCGGCCTGGGGCACAATGGCGACTCGACGAAGCTCATGTGCGGCCGCCCGGCGCCGTGCCGGCCCAGTCTCTTCCAGTCGGACACTCCGCGTTTCTTCCCCCTCACCGACGACGAGAAACGCGCGCTCGGGTCGATGTACCCTATCGGCTGGAAATCCCGGAACTGAATGGAGACAAGATGAAGCGATCCCGCCTGCTCCTCACGCTCGCCGCCGCGCTCATGGCGCTCGGCGCTGCCGCCGCCGACTATCCCGCGCCGCAGGAAGGCGACTGGGTGGTGCGCGACTTCCGCTTCCACACCGGCGAGACGCTGCCCGAGCTGCGCCTGCACTACACCACGGTCGGTGCGCGCAGCGGCGAGCCGGTGCTCGTGCTGCACGGCACGACCGGATCGGGCGCGGGTTTCCTGACGCCGGCGTTTGCGGGCGAGCTCTTCGGCGCGGGACAGCCGCTCGACGCGACCCGCTATTTCGTCATCCTTCCCGACGCGATCGGCACCGGGAAATCCACCAAGCCCTCGGACGGGCTGCGCACCCGCTTCCCGAAGTACAACTACGACGACATGGTCGCCGCCCAATATCGCCTGGTGCGCGAGCACCTCGGGGTGAAGCACCTGCGACTCGTGATCGGGAACTCCATGGGCGGCATGCAGACGTGGATCTGGGCGCAGAAGTATCCGGACTACATGGATGTCGCGGTGCCCATGGCTTCGCTTCCTACCGAGATGTCCGGCCGCAACTGGATGATGCGGCGCCTGCTCGTCGAGTCGATCCGCAACGATCCGGACTGGATGAACGGCAACTACACCAAGCAGCCGCGCGGCTTCCAGCTCGCGTCGGTATTCTTCGCGACGGGTACCAGCGGCGGCAACCAGGGCCTCTACAAGGCCGCGCCCACGCGCGAGAAGGCCGACCAGCTCCTTAACCAGCGCCTGACCGCTCCGTTCCGCGGGGACGCCAACGATCACCTCTACCAGTGGGAATCGTCGGCCGACTACAACCCCTCGCCCGGCCTCGAGAAAATCCAGGCCCTGCTCGTCGCCATCAACTCCGCCGACGACGAGCGCAATCCGCCCGAGCTCGGCGTGCTCGAGCGCGAGATCAAGCGCGTGAAGAACGGCCGTGCCTACGTGATTCCAGCAAGCAGCGAGACCTTTGGGCACGGCACCACCGGGCAGGCGAGATTCTGGAAGCAGGAGCTCGCGGGGGTGCTGCGATCGGCGCCCCGCGGAGGACAGTGAGTTATCAAGCTGTCCGATTTAACTTATCTAACCGTCCGGTGACGACGGAGGACGCGGCCAGCGAGCCAACGCGCGAAGAGGTCGACGCGCTGCCGGGCTCCACGCTTCTCGAGTTCGGAACCTCCTGGTGCGGCTGGTGCCGCCGCGCGCAACCGCTCATCGCCGACGCGCTGGCGGCGCATCCCGGCGTGCGCCATATCAGGATCGCCGACGCAAGCGGCCGCCGCCTGGGGCGCTCGTTCGGCGTGAAGCTATGGCCGACGCTCGTGTTCCTACAAGAGGGCGTGGAAGCGGCTCGGCTAGTGCGGCCCCAAGGCGCCGGCGCCATCCGCCAAGCGCTTTCGCAGATCGACCGCTAGGCGGCCTTGAGTATCCTGCCGGTTCGTACGATACTTCCGCCCGCAACGACCTAACAAGAATCTGGGGGAGGGTAGCCGACGATGTCCCGCGTGCGCGCCGTATCGGCAGCGCTGTTGCTCGCGGTCGCGGCGTGCGCCAGCGAGGTCTACCGGCGCGACGCTGTGCTGTCGACCCCACCCGCCACCGCTCCCGCCCGCATCGAGATCGTCAAGGAAGCCTACCTGCAACTCCCCGCAGGATACGGCCGAACGCTGCCGCAGGGCTCCGTCTGGGAGCTGCGCGGCGCGTTGCCCGAAGGCGCGGTCTATCGGCGCGTCGGCGGCATCTTCACCGTCGAGGGCGCGCAGGTGCACGAGGCCTACCTCGTGATCGCCGCCAATCAGCTGGTGGGGTTTTATCTGCCGGTCGAGAAGGCGTACGCGCCGTATTCCCCCGTGGCATTGAACATCAAGTGAAAGGACCATGAACATGCGGAAGCTGCAGCTGTTGGGACTCGCGTTTCTGGTGTCCTTGGCGGCCGGTTGTGCGACCGGCCCCAAGTTCAACACGGTGGAAAGCGGTCTCGCGCCGCTCGCGGCAGGCAAGTCCCGCATCTTCATCTACCGCCCGAGCTCGCTCGGGGCGGGCATCACGCCCGACATCCGGCTGAACGGCACGGTCGTCGGAACCGCGGTGTCCTACGGCGTGTTCTTCGTCGATCGCGACCCGGGCAACATGGAAGTCATCACGGGGTCCGAGGTCGACCGGAAGCTGACGTTCACCACCGAGGCCGGGGATACGCGCTACGTGCGGCTCGCCGTCGGCCTGGGCGTGCTGGTCTACAGGATCATTCCAGAGCTCGTCGATGCTGCTGAGGCGCGCAAGGAAATGGCCGATCTCGCATTCACCGGCAAGTAGGCCGCCCTCCCGGTGAGCGCTGGGCGGATGCCAGCCGGCTGTTGGGACTCGCTTGGCTGCTGTCCCTGGTGGCGGCTTGCGCCACCGGTCCCAGGTTCTACGCGGTGGAAAAGGATCTGCGGCCGCTAGCCGCGGACAAGTCGCGCATCTGGTTCTACCGCACCGGCGTGCTCGGGGCGGGAATCACGCCCGATATCCGGCTCAACGGCGCGGTCGTCGGGACCGCGGTTTCATCGGGGCGTGTTCTTCGTCGATCGCGATCCCGGAGACATCGAGGTCGTGACCGGCTCCGAGGTTGAAAAGAAGCTCACGTTCACTATCGAGGCGGGAGATACGCGCTACGTGCGAATGGCCGTAGGCCTGGGCGTGATCGTCTACCGCATCATTCCCGAGCTCGTCGATGCGCCAGTGGCGCGACACGAAATGGCGGAGCTCACATACACCGGGGGCAAGGTTTCCGCGCCTGAGCAGGAAGCCGGCGTGCGGGTGGCGCACGACGGCCCGCAGGCCCTGGAGGCTTTCGACGCCTGCCGCCCGGGAATGGTCCTGCTCGACCTCGGCATGCCCGGCATGGACGGCTATGAGGTCGCGCGCCGCATGCGCGCCTCCCCCTACGGCCGCGCGCCTCGCTCGTTGCGCTCACCGGCTGCGGCCAGGAGGAGGACAGGAAGCGCGTGCGCGAGGCGGGCTTCGACCACCACCTGGTCAAGCCCGCGGACCTCGGCACGCTACAGCCGCTCATCACGACGATCCAGGCGGCGGGCTTCGATCGCCGAGCGTAGCTCCGCCGGGGTGCGGGCGTGCCTCAGCTGCGCGAGGCGGACGTCTCCCGCTCCGAGCCCGGAGTCTTCCCACAAGCGGAAGCAGGCAAGGCCGCACGGGATGTCATACCATGCCGGTCCCGAGTTCCAGTAGCGCTCGGTCGAATCCTCGCCGGCCAGCGCGGGCGCCGCCAACATCATGAGGGCCAATGTGGTGATGAATCTCTTCATGGTTCGGTTCTCCTTTCGCGTAATCGATCACGGTGCGCGTTACCGGGGCGCGAGCCAAAATTGCAGCGGCCGCACCCCGGTGAGCGCTATTAGGGCTGCGCTGTGCGCTTCACGTCGCTCACGGAGGAGCCGTCGGTGACTTGACGTTGCATCTCGAACCGGCGACCCAGGTCGGGAAGCTGCCGATCGATCTGGGCCTGCTCGTAAGGCGCGCGGCTGTCGGCCACATAGGGCTCGACCGGCGCAAAGTGGATGTCGGGCAGCACGCGGTCGACCACGAGCTGCTCATAGGGCGCCCTGCTGTCGGCCACATAGGGTTTGACCGGGGCAAACTGGATGTCCGGCAACTCGCGATCGAGCTGCGTCTGCTCGAACGGCGGCCCGACTTCCAGAGCGAGCGCGGAAGAAGAAAAGACTGCGACGGCGACGGCGATGACGTAACGGTTCATGATGCGTTCCTTTGCGTTGAGGTTGTGCCTCCCCCAGCGCCCGTAGATACCGGGTCCCCACCGACGAAATTCCCGGCGCAGGATTGCTGGAACGACGCGGAATAGATTTCTAATGGCAGCGGTAATACGCTGCGTGGCGCCAACCTACGCCGGCGCCAGATCGGGGCGGGTCAGGAGTTGACGACTTAGTATTCCACTTGGTACAGCAGCCCGATGCGGGTCCCGGGATCGTTCTCCGGCGTCACGCCCTGCAGCGTCCCGCCGCCGCTGCCCACGCTCGTTTCGACCTTCAGCCGCCGGGTCAGATCGACCTGGACGCGCGCCTGCGCCGCTCCGGTAGTGCTCTGGCGCGCGCCGACGTAAACGCGCTCCGAGACATAACGTCCCGCCTCCACGCTCGGTCCGCTCTTGCCGTCGCCGCCGCTGACGGAGAGCCGGTCCAGGCCGAGGCCCTTCTGCACCTTCGCGAGCGGATTCGGTCCGCCTCCGGAGCCCCTCAGCGTGTTGACCGCTTGTGCGATCTGCACGATCTGCAGGGGGCTGAGCTCCTTCACGCTCACGCCGAAAAGCAGACGGGCGAGGACTTCGTCCTGCGGCAGCTCGGGCGCGCTGCCGAGCGCGATCTTGGGGGCGCTGGCGAATCCCGTGACGCCCAGTTTCGCGGTCACGCCGGCCGCGGCGGTTTCCGCCGCGAAGTCGAGCGTCGGGTCGAGCTTGCGCTGGACCCCGGTGCCGGCGAAGCTCACCTGACCGCGGACGAACTTGAGGCTCGCCCCCGCCAGGGCGAAGGTGCCGCGGCGCAGCTCGAAACCGCCGCGGATCTCCGGAGCGTCGATCGTTCCGCCGACCTGAAGCTTGCCGCCCATTTCCGCATCGAGGCCGCGGCCGCGAACGAACACCGCGCGCGGGGCGTCCACGGCGACATCAAGGCCCACTACCAGCGCCGGCTTCGCGGGCGCTGGCGCGGATTCTTCGCCTGGCCGGCGTACGTCCAGAACCGCGACGCTGGGGGGAAGCGCGCCGGGAATATTGATGTCGGCATGCTTGACGTGCACCTGTCCCGCCGCATCGATGCGCGTCGCCGCAGCGCCGCGCACGCGGAGATCGGCGTCGAGGTCAGCGGTGATGAGGTCGCTCGCGAGCGGGCGCGCATCGCGTGCGCTGATCGTGATGTCCACCGGCATGTCGGGCCGCAGCACGCCGACTTCGCCCGTCGCGGTGACCGTGCCGCGCCCCGAACGCGCGCTAAAGCTTGCGATCCGCACCGTATCTCGCTCGAGCCGCAGTTGCGAGGCGATGTCGGTGAGGCGCGCGCCGCGTGCCATGTCCTGCAGGTCGCCTTCGGTGATGGTCACGCTGCCGTCGACGTGCGGGGCGGAGTACTCGCCCGAGACGCCGACGTCGAGCGCTGCGCGCCCCTTCGCGCGACGCCCGTCGGCCTCGAGCAGCGGATTCGCCAGCGCGAGATCGAGCGTGCCGCTCGCCCGCAGGTTCATGCGCTCGCCTGCCGCGAGGGGTGCCGTACCGTTCAGCGCGAGCTGAGCCCGCGGGCCGGCGTCGAGGCGTGCGCGGATGCGCGCGGTACGGCCGTCGAGATCGGCGCTCGCCTGCAGGTTCGCCGCCGGGAGCGCCCGCGCCGGCCCGCTGCGCATGCGCAGGCCGGCGAGGTCGATGCGGATCCTGCCCTGCGGACGGGTGGCAGCCCCGGTGAGCTTCGCGTCCATGCCGAGCGTGCCCGCCGCGTCGAGCTGCGGCAGATAAGGCTTGAGCAGCGCCGGCGTCACGCCGCGCAGCGACGCCTGCAGATCCAAATTCGGCGCGAGGCGGCCCGCGAGCTCGAGCACCGCCTGCTGCGCGCCGACACGTAAACGATCGACCGCGATGCCGTCAGCGAAGCTGAATATCGCGGGTGCGAGCAGGCGCGCGCTCTGCCCCCTATAGTCCAGCGCGGTCGTGTCGAGGCGCGCCGTATGCGCGACAGCGTCAACGTGTGCCGTTGCCGACAAGTTCGCGTCGTATCCGTCCGGATGCTTCAGCCGCGCGGAGACTTTGACGGCCAGGGCTTCCGGCGGGCCGTTCAACTCGACACGCGTGACACCGGTAAGGTCCTGCACCCTGATGCCGTCGGCGACGAGCTGCAGCGCCGTGGTGGGACTCGAGGACAGCGCGCCAATCTCGCCCGACAGGGTGATGCGCTCGGCGCTGGCGTCGGGCGCGCCGACGCCGCGCGCCTCGACCCGCACGAGCGCTTTGCCGCTCTCCCCTTGCGGCACGAACTCCACGCTCGCCGCCAGGCTTCCCTGCAAAGGCTGACCGACGAGGGGCTGGAGATCGTCGAGGCGCGCCATGCGCAGCGCGACGCGGCCGCGCGGCACGCGATCGGCTGCGGGGATGCTGATCTCGCCGTCGGCGTGCGCGCTCTTCCAGTCGGCGCGCTCGATGGCGAAGCGCAGCGCCCCGTCGCGCTCATGCCGTAGCCCTGCCGCAAGCGCGAGCGGCTGGCCCAGCAATCGGCCGTTGGCGCGGATCGTGCCTGAGGGCTCGCGCGCCGTGCCGCGAGCCTGCCCCTCGGCCGTCAGCGCGCCTTCGAGGGCCGGCGCGAGCGCGGCGAGATCCGGCAGCGCGGCCTTCCAGCTTATGTCGAACGCTTCGCCGCGCTGCGTCCCGCTCGCGGAGAGGCGAACCGCGCGGCCGTCGAGCTGCGCTCGCTCTACCGTGAGCTCGCCGCCGCGCAGTGACGCGGCGAGCGCGAGCTTGGCGTCGCTGCCGATGAGCGCCGGCAGCGGCCCGCTGCCGCCGCTGACCTGCACGGCAGCGTCGACGTTCACCCGAGTCACATCGGCCTTCGTCGCGACGCGCAACGCGATGCGTGTGCGTCCCTCGAGCTGCATCCCCGCCGCGGCCGCGAACGGAGCGAGCGCGGGGATCGTGATGTTGGCGCTCGCGCCTGGATCGCCCCCCGCGCTCGCGCGGCCGTCGACCAGCAACGCGGGATGGCGAAGCTCGAACTCGATTGGACGTGCAGGATCGTCGAGGCGCACGTTCGCCTGCAGCCGCAGGGGCGCGGCCTCGAAGAGATCGGGTGCCGGTCCCGGGATCCGCAAGCCTTCGACGACGGCGTGCAGCGCCATGGCGCCCGCGTTGCCGGCGAGCCCGGCTTCGAGATCGCGCACTCCGCCTTCGCCCGCCCGCACGCCCTGCACGCGCAATCGGGCGTCTGCCTCGGGCCTGGCGTATGCGCCCTTCACGTGGCCTTCGAGCGTGACGCTCTCCCACGCGAGCTGGGGGCCCGGCCGCATCGCGGGTGCGGCTGCGGCGATCTTCAGGTCCAGCGTCCCGCCTTCGAGATCGAGGCTCCCCTCGGCGGTGCCGCGTGCAGGACCCGCCGCGAACGTAAGCCGGGCCTGCTCAGCGTGGCGCGGCCCCTCGATGCTTGCCTTCACCGACAGGGCGCCGAGGTCCGGCAGCGCGGCGAGCTGCGCCGCCAGGCCGCCCGCCGGTTCCGAGAGATCGACGCGCGCCGAAAGACCCGCCGCGTCGGCCCTGCCTTGCAGCCGGTAGGTGCCGGGCGCGTCGAGGCGGTCGACCTCGAGCGCGAGATCGAACTGCGACATGGAAACGAGCCGCGCGTGTCCCCGAACGGCCACGGTGCTCGCCACACCCGCCACCTCCGGCCCGAGATCGAGCGCCGCGATACGCAGCGCGTCGAGGTCGACGCGAAGTGGCAGCCGGGTCGAGTGGCCGCGCCGCGGCGCGGCCGGTTCCTCCCCGGGCACGGGCAGGCGATGCAAGGCGAGGTGCGCGAGCTCGACACGCGCTGCGCGGGCCTCAAGCCGGAGCAGGCGGCGCGGCGACCAGTCCAGTTGCAGATCGCTCGCGACGCCCCAGGTGCCCTCGCGGTCGCGCATCTCGATGCGTGCCACGCGCAGCTGATCCGGGAAACGCCCCGCGAGGCCTTCGAGCGCGATCTGGCCTCCGCTCGCACGCTCCAGCGCGCGCTCGAGCGCGCGCCGTCCAGGGTCGGTGTTGCCGAGCGCGACGACCAGCGCTGCGGCGGCGAGCGGCAGTACGACGATCGCCGCCAGCACCCACGCCGAGACGCGCGCGGCGCGGCGCATCAGAAGGCCTGACCCAGGCCGATGTAGACCTGGAACCGATCGTTACCCGGCACCGTGGTGAGCGGCACCGCGAGATCCACACGCAGAGCGCCGATGGCGGTGTAGTAGCGCACGCCCACGCCCGCGCCCACTTCCGCCTTGCCCTGGAACAGCTCGCCGCTGGCGCTCACATGCCCGGCGTCGACGAACGCCACGGCGCTGAAGTCGCCGAAGACCCGTTGCCGCAGCTCGACGGAGGCGGCATCGATCGAAGTGCCGCCCGCCGGTTTGCCGTCGGCGAAGCGCGGCCCGATCGACTGGTAGCGAAAGCCGCGCACCGTGGCGCTGCCGCCGCCGTAGAAGCGCTGGTCCGGCGGCAGGTCGAACTGCGAGGCGCCGAGCGCGCTTCCGGCCAGCAGGCGCATCGCGATGACGCTGCGGCCCTCGGCCGCGAGATCGAAGCGCGCGAGGTCGAGGTAGGTCGCGGCGCTCACCTGGAGCAGCGTGAAGAATTGGTTTGCCGCGTCGCCGCTGGCGAGGGAGTAGGTCGGCGTCAGCGTCGCGTTGCCCACGATGCCGCGCGTCGGATCCGCGAGCGGATTGGCGCGGCCGGTGCTGTCGTAGCGCAGGCCGAGCGGGATCCCGAGCAGCGTGAAATCGGTCGTCAGGCCCTGCTGCGTGATCTGCTCCTGGATCGCGGACACGCCCACGCTGCCGGTCCACCGCGGCGTGAGCTTGCGGCTGAGGGTCGCGCCCGCGAGCACCGCGGTCTGGTCGTAGGCGTCGAGGCTCTGCTTGAGCGCGCCGAGCTTCAACTCGAGCGACTGATCCCGCCGCCCGAAGTCGGGCTTGACGAATTGCCCGCTCAGGTTGTAGCCGACGTCCGTCGCCGCCGTGCCGCCGATGTTGATCACCGAAGCGGAGAAATTGAGCTGCTCGGCGTTTCCGAACAGGTTGCGGTGCGACCAGCTCGCACCGACGCTTGCGCCGAGGTCGGTGGAATACGCGGCCGAGAGCCCGAGGACGCGGCGCGGCCGCTCCTGCACGTCGAAGCCGAGGGGAAGACGACCCGACGCATCGAGCTGCTCGCCCGGCCGCGCGGTCACGCCGGAGAACACGCCCACCGCGAGCAGGTCCTGCCGCGCCCGCTCGATGCGGCTCGGGCTGAACAGGTCGCCGGAGCGCACCAGCAGCCGCTGGCGCACGAACGCTTCGTTGACGGCTTGCAATCCGACGATGCGAATCTCGCCGAGCTCCACGCGCGGTCCCGCGTCGACCTCGAAGCCCAGGTCGAGTACCTGCCGCGCCGGATCTTCGTGCGCGACGGGCGACTCCACGCGCGCGAGCGCATGGCCCGCCTCTCGCAGCGCGTCGAGCAGCCGGTCGCGGCCGGCCAGGATGTCCGCAGCCACCGCCGGCGCGCCGGGCGCAATGCCGAGCCGCTCGCGCATGCCTTCCGGCACATCGCCTTCGAGCTTTACTTCTCCTACGCGGTATAGCGGCCCGAGCTCGGCCGTGACCGCGAGGACGGGTTTCGATCCGCTCGGCAGCCCGGCGATGCGATCGGGCAAGGCGGGATCGTCGAGCGGGCGCTCGTCGATCGTGATGCCGATACGGCCCTGGTAATAGCCGAAGCTCTGCAGCACCGTCTGCAGCCGCGCCACATCGGCCTGGGCCCGCATGACCAGCGCCAACGGGTCCACCGCTCCCTTCTGGCGCAGCGTTTCCAGTTGAGAGGCCGCGCGCAGCGCCGCATCCAGCGCCGCGTTGCCGGTCTTCGGAAACTTGACCTGATAGGACCGCTCTTCCTCAGCCGCGGCCGCTCGAAGCGCTGTGTAGAGTGCGATGAGCACGAGGACAAGAAGGCAATGACGCACAACAGGCTCGCAGTGCTCGTAGCAAACCGCGGGCCCGCATTCATGGGCCGTTCGATCTATGCGGCGGGCACCAGCAGCGCCACGGGAAAGCGGCCGAGAAGCCGAGCGAGCGGAGCTGTGGCCTCGAGAACCTGCTGTTCGGCGGTCAGCACGTTGACAAACCCGCCCCTCAGCTCCTTCGGCAGCGAAAGGCAGGCGCCGCCCCATACGCGCTCGCCGATCGGTGCGGCGTCCTGCGCGTCGATGAGCCGAACAAAGAGCCGCGGCGCGACCGCAATCACCGTGTCGCCGTTGCGTCTGAGCGCGAAGGCGACGATGTTGTCCTCGCGCCCGGAGTCGGCGTGGAGCGGCACGTATTGGCCACCGTTGAACAGGCCCGGATGCGCCCGCCGCACCGCGAGGCCCTTGCGGATGATGTGCAGCTTCGCTCTGCCGTCGTCGAGGTGCTCCAACAACCGGGCGGGCTCACTTTCCCCTTCCTGGAGCAGCTTGCTTCTTTCCACGTAGTCGACCGGCCTGCGGTTGTCGGGATCGACGAGGCTGAAGTCGAACAGCTCGGTTCCCTGGTAGTAGTCGGGCACCCCCGGGGACGCCACCTTGAGGAGCGCCTGCGAGAGCGATACCAGCATGCCCAGCCGCGCGATGCGCGGCACCGCGTCGTTCACTTCCTTCACGAACGCCGGGCTTTCGAGCGACTGGACCACGAAGCGCTCGAGCGCCGCTTCGTATTCGGTGTCGGGGTTGATCCAGCTCGTGCGCAGCTTCGCCTCGCGCACTGCCTTCAGCATGTAAGCCTTTAGTCTTTCCCTCAAGACGGGAAGCTGAGGCGCGTCCGGCTTGGTGTGGGGCCAAATCCCGATCAGCGCCTGGTAGAAGTGGTACTCGTCGGCGCGCGAGGGCAGGCTCTCGCCGGACGCGTCGGTGCGGCGGCTGCGGTTCGCGAGGTGCCAGCGGCGCAGGAGAAGGAGCCACGCCGAGCTCACCTCGGAGAGCACGCCCAGGCGCGCGCGCACGTCCTCCGAGCGCTTGGTGTCGTGCGTGGAGCTGGCGAGCATTGTGAAGGGCCAGTGCTTGGCGCGATCCTCGCTCGCCGCGTGGAAGGCCTTCAGCGAGAACCCGAAGTTGCGCGGGTCATTGCCGACTTCGTTCAGCGCGATCAGCCTGTGGTAGCGGTAGAACGCCGTGTCCTCGACGCCTTTCGCCACCACCGGCGCGGTGAGCTGCTGGAAGCGCATCGCGAACTCCAGCATCTGCCGGCGACGCGCGCCGCCCGCGGGCGCGGCGTCGAGCGTCAGCACGCTCTTCACGAAATCGAACACGCTCGGATCGGCGACGCGGCTCGCGCGGCGCGCCGCCTTCACCGCCCAGTCGATGTAGCGCCGGTCGGCGTCGGAGACGCCGCGCGCGCTGACGTAGGTCCGGTACACCGGAAAGAGCGCCGCGATCTCCGCGAGCGCCCTGCGCAGGCCGCTGTCGGTGTAGTCGCGCGTACGGCGATTGCCCGAGGCGATCCGCGCGAGCCGCTGCGCCAGGCCGGCGAGCTCGGCGGCGAGCGTGGTGCTCATGATGAGGAACCGGCTGGAGCGCGAAATCTCGTCGAAGGACGCGCGCTCGCCGGTGAAGCGCTGGTAGATGCGCTCGAAACGCTCGCCGGCCGACGGGTCGATGAACACGCCCGTCAGGAGGTTGGCGTAGCGGTAGCCGGTGGTGCCGTGCACTTTCCAATGCGCCGGCAGCGCCTCGTAGCTGGCGAGGATCTTCTCCACAACGATCCAGGGCCGCTCGCCGAGGCCCTGCAGCCGCTCGAAATACTGCTCGGGATCGGACAGGCCGTCGGGATGGTCGATGCGCAGTCCGTCGACGCCGGGCTCGGCGGCGAGCCTGCGGAGGAGCGAATGCGTAGCGTCGAACACCGCCTTGTCCTCGGTGCGCAGCGCCGCGAGATCGGCGATCTCGAAGAAGCGCCGGTAGTTGATCTCGTCGGAGGCGACGCGCCAGAACGCGAGCCGGTAATGCTGCTTCTCGAGCAGGCGGTGCAGCGCGAGCGGATCCTTCGCGTCCTTCGCCGGCTTCAGGTTACGGGCGCTCTTCGGGCTGAGAGGAAAGCTCTGGTCGAAATACGCTATGCGCCAGGCTCCCTTTCGCGCGCGGGCGAGCTTGATCTCGCCTTCTTCCAGCGCCTCGCCGTAGTGCCTGCCGAGGACCGGCAGCAGCAGCCGGCCGCCGCCGCGCTGCCAGTCGATGTCGAAGAATTTGGCGTACGGGGAGGCGCGGCCCTTCTCGAGGACGTCCTGCCACCAGGGGTTGTCGCCCTGCAGCACGCCCATGTGGTTCGGAACGATGTCCATCACGAGGCCCATGCCGTGGCGGCGCAGCGCGTCGAGCAGCCTCTTCAGGTCCGCTTCGGTGCCGATCTCCGGATTGAGCCTGCCGTGATCGACCACGTCGTAGCCGTGCGTGCTGCCCGGACGCGCCTTGAGGAACGGCGACGCGTAGACGTGGCTCGCGCCGAGCCGCGCGAGGTAGGGCACCAGGGCCGTCGCATCCGCGAGCCGGAACCCCTTGTGGAGCTGCAGGCGGTAGGTCGCGACCGGGATGCGCCTCGGAGCGAACCCCGAGCTCCCCGAGGCCCCCGAACCCTCCCTGGTCAGCGCTCGTTCCGCCAGGGTGGCGGCAAGCCGCTGGACTCGCGGGTCGGATTTCCAGCGCTCCAGGCTCACCGGCAGCTTGCGGCGCCAGTTGGGGTGCTGATCGACCGTGCCGGGAAGATTCGCCTGCTCGACGAGCTCGAACACGTCCTCGGGCTGCACCATCAGCAGCTTGGACGGCGTGCGCGCCAGGAAGGCGTGCGCCCCGGCCGCCGACGCGTCGAAGCCCTGGCGCTCGAGCGCGCGCTTGAGCTTCTCCTTCTCCGCCTCGCGCTGCTCGCGCTCCTTTTTCGGGTCGACGGTGAGGCCGAACTGCTCGCGCAGGCCGAGGTCGTGTCCGGCCCAGAAGCCGCGCCAGGTCGGCAGGTCGTGCGTGCTGACGCAGGTCAGCGCTTCGCGCGGATACGCCTCGGGCGGAGAAAATTCGCCGTCGGCGCCCTTCTCGAAGAAGAG
This sequence comes from Burkholderiales bacterium, assembly GCA_035577785.1. GTDB lineage: Bacteria > Pseudomonadota > Gammaproteobacteria > Burkholderiales > SG8-39 > SCGC-AG-212-J23. Next base: position 14,880 of record DATLUZ010000209.1, read on the forward strand.
CGGGCGGTACGAGAGCACGCCCGCGTCGTTGAGCGCCTGGCGCAGCTCGCCGGTGACCGTCCCGAGGTCCTCGCCGATCACCATGCAGCGGTTGCGGCGGCTCTCCTGCGCCAGGAGTCCGAGAAGATCCTCGAGCGGATAGTGGACGTAGCCGCCGCGGTCGGCCTTGTTGCCCGCTGGAATCCAGTACAGGCGCGCGAGCGCCATCACGTGGTCGAGGCGCAGCGCCCCGCCTTGCGGCATGTTGGCGCGCAGGAGCTCGACGAACGGACGGTAGCCCGCGGCGCGCAGCGCGCGCGGCGAATACGGCGGCAGGCCCCAGTCCTGTCCGCGCGGATTGAACTCGTCGGGCGGGGCGCCGATCGACGCCCCGGTGGCGTATGCGGCGCGGTCCGACCACACCTCGGCGCCGCCGCGATCGGCGCCGAGCGCGAGATCGAAATAGAGGCCGACCGGCATGGCGAGCTCCTGCGCGCGCCGCTGCGCAAGGTCGAGCTGCTGCCGGGCGTTCCATTGGAGGTAGGCGTGGAACTCCACGCGCTCTTTCTTTTTTCCCTCGAACTTCTTTACTGCGGGTGAGGAGGGATCCTGAAATTCCCTCGGCCAGCTCTGCCAGCCGCCGTTCCCGAGCTCCTCGCGCAGCGCCTCGTAGAGTGCATGGTCGCGCAGCTCGGTCGAGCTCTTCGCCTGCCATTCGGCGAAGCGGCGGCGGCGCGCGCGGTCCTTGCGAAAGCACCCGTACAGGAGCTCCAGCACCTCGTGCTTGGCGGCGCGCACACCGTCGTAGTCGATGAGCTCGGCCTTTCTCAGCTGGAGCAGGCGCGCCAGAAAGGCGCGCGACTGGGTAAGCCGCTGCGCCCCGCGGCACTGGGCGAACTCGGGAATCGCCTCGATATCGAGGTAGACCGTGTTGAGCGCGTGACGGCTCGACGGGCTGTAGGGGCTCACGTAGGCGGCGTGCAGGGGGTTCACGCCGACCACGCCTGCGCCGAGGCTCGCCGCAAGCTCGACCAGCGCCCGCAGGTCGCCGAAATCCCCGACGCCCCAGTTGCGCTGCGAGCGCACGCCGTAAAGCTGGACCATGAAACCCCAGGTGCGGCCGCCTTTCGCGAGAAGCTCGGGCTGATGGCACGCGCCCTTCTCGATCGCCACTTTCTTTGGCGAGCGCCGCGGCCCGAGCGCCTCCTCGAGCGCGCGGCGCGTCTCCGGCTCCAGCTTGTGTTCGCGCTGCCAGACGTCGAGGTAGCTCGGCGCGATCTCGCTCAACCGATCCACCAGCCGGCGCTCCAGGGGTCGAGGCGGCGGCCGTTGCCGTTCCCCCAGAGCAGGCGACCGCCCACCGGCGAATCGGCCGCGATCGCCGCGTCCGCAAAATTCGCCCTCAGGACGAGCCCGTCCCAGGCGACCTCGAAGGCACGCTCGCCGAGCATGCGGTAGCGGCCGGGGCCGAACCTGCGCGGCGCGATCTCGACGCGCCGCAGCTCGAGAAGCTGGCTGTAGTGCGCGAGCCAGGCGCGGCCCTGCGTGCCGCGCGCGTCCTTCCAGCGCAGCACGCAGCGCTTGAAGCTCTGCTCGGAGAGCGGGTCGGGAATGCGCGCGCGCGCCTTCGCATCCGCGAACGCGGCGAAGCGCGCGAATTCCTCGCGCCGGCCGTTGCGCACCGCCTCGCCGAGATCGCCGTCGAAATCGCAGAAGAAGAGGAACGGCTGGTGACAGGCCCATTCCTCGCCCATGAAGATGAGCGGCGGCGAAGGCGCGAGCAGGAGGATCGACGAGAGCAGCTTCAGCTTGCCTTCGTCGGCGAGCGAGGCGAGGCGCTCGCCGTGCGCACGGTTGCCGACCTGGTCGTGGTTCTGCAGGAAGTCGACGAAGCAGCGCGGCGGCAGGTGCGCGCTCGGTTCGCCGCGCGGCGCGTTGCTGAAGGTCGAGACCTCGCCCTGGTAGGCGAAGCCCTCGGCGAGCGAGCGCGCGAGGTGCCGCGCGGGCGCCTCGGCGTACGCGGCGTAGTAGCCGTCGGATTCGCCGGTCGCGAGCACGTGGCAGGCGTGGTGCCAGTCGTCGTTCCATTGCGCGTCGTAGCGGCCGGCGGCGAGAAAGCGCGCCTGGTTGGCGTCGTTCTCGAGCACGAGGTGCACGTGCCGGTCGGGATCGCGCGCGTGCACGGCCGCCGCGATGTCCTCGAGGACGTGGCGCGGCGATTCGTCGACGATGGCGTGCACCGCGTCGAAGCGCAGGCCGTCGAAGCGATACTCCTCCAGCCAGTAGAGCGCGTTGTGGATGAAGTACTCGCGCACCGTGCCGACGGAGAAGTCGATCGCGGCGCCCCACGGCGTCTGGTGCTTCGCGGTGAAGAACTGCGGCGCATACAGGCCCAGATAGTTGCCCTTCGGCCCGAAGTGGTTGTAGACCACGTCGAGGAACACCATCAGGCCGGCCTGGTGTGCCGCCTGCACCAGCGCCTTCAGCTCCTCGGGCCGCCCGTAGGCCGAATCCGGCGCATAAGGCAGCACTCCGTCGTAGCCCCAGTTGCGCCGGCCGGCAAAGTCCGCAAGCGGCATGAGCTCGATCGCGGTGACGCCGAGGTCCCTGAGGTAGTGGAGCTTCGAGCTCACGCCTGCGTAGGTGCCGTGCGAGGTGAAGGTCCCGACGTGCAGCTCGTAGATCACCGCCTCGGCCCACGGCCGTCCGCGCCAGCCCTCGTCCTGCCACGCGAACGCGAGCGGGTCGATCACCTCGCTCGGCCCGTCGACGTCGCGCGGCTGGAAGCGCGATGCGGGATCGGGCACGTCGTGTCTTCCGTCGATGCGATAGCGGTACAGAGCGCCGGGCCGTGCTTTTTCCACCAGCTCATGCCAACCCGCGCCGACCTGCATCATCGGCTTTGCCTGATTTCCCAGGACAAGAAGAACCTCCTGCGCGCCCGGCGCCCACAGCCGGAAGCGCACGCCGCCGTCGCCGAGCACCTCGGCGCCGAACGGCATGACGTGTCTTCTCAGCGCCGCCTGCGCGGCCACCAGCGTTCCAGCAGCTCCGCCGCCCATTCCTTTCCTCCGAGACCGAATGCGAGCGCCAGGGCGAACACCAGCCCGGCGAGGATGATGAGGAAGCTCTGGCGCACGATGTCGCCGCCGATGTTGACCTGGTCGAGCGCGATCAGGACGACGAAGGTGACGATGGCGTACTGCGCGAGCCGCCCGAGCAGCTCCGCGTCCTGGAGATGGACGTTGCGGCAGTAGGCGGTGATCGCGTTGGCGATGAAGCGCGCGAAATAGGCGCCGAAGGCGAGCACCAGCAGCGCCACCAGCACCCTCGGCACGAAGAGAATCACGCGTCCCAGCACGTCGGTGACATAGACCAGGCCGAGGCTGTTGAAGCCCACCACCAGTGCGCCGAGGATCACCAGCCAGTACACCACCAGCGCGATGATGTCGGCGGTGTCGAGGCCGATGCCGCCGTCGCGCAGGAAGCCGTCGAGGCCGGCGCGCTGGGTCAGGACCTGGAAGTTGATCGCGCGCAGGCCCTTGGCGATGGCGAAGCGCGCCGCCTTCGCGAGCAGCCATCCAACCAGGATGACGACCAGGGCGAGAATGAGGCGCGGCACGAAATCGGCCGCCTGGACGAGAAACGCGCGCAGGGGAGCGATCAGGAGATCGAAGTCGAGTTCGAGCCGGTTCATGGCTTTTTCTCCAGCATGGCGAGGAGGCCCGCGAGCGGCACCTGGACCCAGTCGGGCCGGTTGCCGAGCTCGTAGCGCAGCTCATAGAGCACCTTCTCGAGCTCGAAAAGCCGCATCAGCCCGCCGACATCCTCGAACGCCTCGAAAAGGCCGGCGCCGTTCGCGGCCGCGGCGTAGGCATCGAGGAACGCCCGGCGCGTTTCGCGCTCCCAGCCGTCGAGGTCGTTCCCCCTGGTGGCGCTGCGTTTCGCGTAGCTGAAGGAGCGCAGCATTCCGGCGACGTCGCGCAGCGGCGAGAGCTTGCGCCGGCTTTCGGCGAGCGGCCGCGACGGCTCGCCCTCGAAGTCGATGATGTACCAGTCGTTGTTGGCCAGCAGGACCTGGCCGAGGTGGTAGTCGCCGTGATGGCGGATCTTGAGCGCGCGACCCTTCGGCGCGGCGCAGGCGTCGATGAGCGCCAACACCTCTGTTTTTCGTTCTTGAAGCTCGGGATTCTTGACCATTGCCAAAGTCTGCGTGGCTTCCTCCTTCACCCGCGACTTCCACGCTTCGACGTCGGCGCTCGTCAGCGGTTCGGGCGTGAAGGCCGGGTTGCGCGAGGGCGTGGCGAGCGCGCGGTGGAGCTCGGCGGTCCGCGTGGCGAGGGTCTGGATGAGCAGGAGATAGGACGCGTGGCTCGCTTCCGGCGCGCCGCGCTGCGTCTCGAGCCAGCGGCGCAGGTATTCCTGCGTATAGCTCCAGCCGTCGCCCTGGTTCGGCACGTAGGCCTGAAGGAGCGCGAGCGTCACGGGCTCCTTTCCCTCCGACAGGTATTCGACCGCGCCCGCCACCGGCACGCAGTTCCCGAACTCCGCCGTTTCGGTGAGGAAGCGGCCGACCTCGAGCTCGGGGTTCACCCCGGGACGGAGGTTCCGATAGCACTTGAGGAACAGGCGCTCCGACAGCGTGACCGAAGTGTTGGTCGATTGCGCCTGCAGCGGCCCCACGGCGAGCGTGGCGAGATCCTCGCCCGCGATGCGGCGGAAGACCTCGGTCGGCGCGAAGCGGATCGAGCCCTGGCCGGCCGCGAGGCTGCGGCTTTCGCCGATCGCCTTGACCACGTTGCGGCAGAAACCCTCGTCGGCCATGGCGTCGCCGACCACGCCGACGTTCGCCTGCTGCCGCACGCGCACGATCGTCGATTGCGCGAGCTGGCGCACGTGCTCCTCGTCCTCCTCCCAGGCGAGCGCCAGCGGCAGGAAATAGCTCGCCTTGCCCACGTCGAGAATCGTCAGCAGCCAGCTGATCCCGCCGCCGCTCATGTTCCCGTGCATGTTCCCCACTTCCCATACAGCGTGGTCCTGCAGGCGCACTTCGCGGATGAGCTCGCCCTTCGAGGCGTACCAGCGCTGCGCCTGGATGTACCGCGGCAGCACCTCCTCTTCCAGGCGCTTGCGCAGCTGCTCCGCCATGCGGATGCGCCAGGGCACCACCCGGTCGCTGAAGAACGAGACCCAGCCGTCGAACAGCACCAGGATCGGAAGCTCGTCGGGAACGATCATCTGCGTGTGCCACGACGGCCCCTCCGCGTCCGAGGCGAGGCGGAACCAGTAGAAGGCGTGCGCCGGCAGCGTGAGGAGGTACGGCAGGTCGCCGATCGGCGGGAACGGGGTGCGGCCAAGGAGCTCCACCGGAACGCGGCCCTTGAAGCGCCGCAGGTCGAGCTCGACCGGCTGCGCCGAGCGCGCGAGATTCGCGACGCACAGCACCGCCTCGTCGGCGTATTCGCGCAGGTACGCGAGGACCTTGCGATTGCCGGGATTCAGGAACGCGAGCCGGCCGCGGCCGAAGGCGCGGCTCTCGCGCCGGATCCTGAGCATCCTCTTGGTCCAGTTGAGGAGCGACCCCGGGTCTCGCTCCTGCGCCTCGACGTTCACCGCCTGGTAGCCGTAGACCGGGTCCATGATCGGCGGCAGGTAGAGCCGCTGCGGGTCGGCGCGCGAGAAGCCGGCGTTGCGGTCGGGGCTCCATTGCATCGGCGTCCTCACGCCGTTGCGGTCGCCGAGATAGATATTGTCCCCCATGCCGATCTCGTCGCCGTAGTACACGATCGGCGAGCCCGGCATCGAGAACAGCAGGCTCTTCATCAGCTTGACGCGCTCGGGGTCGTTCTCCATCAGCGGCGCGAGCCGCCGCCGGATGCCGAGGTTGACACGCGCCTGCAGGTCGGCGGCGTACATGCGGTACATGTAGTCGCGCTCGCGGCTCGTCACCATCTCGAGCGTGAGCTCGTCGTGGTTGCGCAGAAAAATCGCCCATTGGCACAGGTCGGGGATATCGGGCGTCTGCGCCATGATCTCGACCAGCGGATGGCGGTCCTCCTGCGCGATTGCCATGTACATGCGCGGCATCAGCGGGAAGTGGAACGCCATGTGGCACTCGTCGCCCTCGCCGAAGTAGGGCCGCACGTCCTCCGGCCACATGTTCGCCTCCGCCAGCAGCATCTTGTTCGGATAGGCCTCGTCGATGAGCTTGCGCAGCTCCTTGAGGACGACGTGCGTCTCGGGGACGTTCTCGTTGGACGTGCCCTCGCGCTCGATCAGGTACGGCACCGCGTCCAGCCGGAACCCGTCCACGCCTATGTCGAGCCAGAAGCGCATGGTGCGGAACACCGCCTTCAGGACGTGCGGGTTGTCGAAGTTGAGGTCGGGCTGGTGGCTGAAGAAGCGGTGCCAGTAGTACTGCTTCGCCACGTCGTCCCAGGCCCAGTTGGAGATCTCGGTGTCGGTGAAGATGATGCGCGTGCCCTTGTACTTCTGGTCGGTGTCGCTCCACACGTAGTAGTCGCGCTTGGGCGAGCCCGCGGGCGCCCGCCGCGCCGCCTGGAACCATGGATGCTGGTCGGAGGTGTGGTTCACCACGAGCTCGGTGATCACCCTGAGGCCGCGGCGCTGCGCCTCGCGCACGAACTGCTTGAAGTCGGCGACCGTGCCGTACTGCGGGTGGACGTTGTGGTAGTCCGAGACGTCGTAGCCGTCGTCCTTGAGCGGCGAGGGATAGAACGGCAGCAGCCACAGCGCCGAAACGCCGAGGTCCTGGATGTAGTCGAGCTTCGAGGTGAGGCCGCGGAAGTCCCCCATGCCGTCGTTGTTCGAGTCGAAGAACGCCTTCACATGCACCTGGTAGAGGACGGCGTCCTTGTACCAGAGCGCCTGCTGCGCCACCGCCGTGATCTCGGCTGCAGTCTGCGAGGTCATGCGCGCCGCACCACCTTGAACAGGTGCGCCGGAAGCTGGTGCGGGTTGAGCTCGATGTAGTTCCTGGAGCCATTCCAGGTGTAGCGACCGCCCGAGAGGAGGTCGTGCACGTCGAAGGTCTCGTGCGGCGCGAGGCCGAGCGCCGGCAGGTCGAGCTCGACGAAGCCCGATTGGGGGTGCTGGAAGTCGAGGTTGACTGCGACGACGATGAGGTTCTCTTCCTCCTTCTTCGAATAGACGAGAAGCTGCGGGTTGTCGATCGCATGAAACCGCAGGCTCCAGTCGCGCTGCAGCGCCGGGTTGTCCTGGCGCACGCGGTTGAGCCGCGCGATCAGCTCGCGCAGGCTGTCCGCACGCTCGAGCTCCCAGCGCTTCACCTCGTACTTCTCGGAGTCGAGGTACTCCTCGCTCCCCGGCTCTCGCGGCGCGTGCTCGAGGAGCTCGTACGCCGGCCCGTAGACGCCATAGTTGGCGGCCAGCGTCGCCGCGAGCACCACGCGCACGATGAACGCCGGCCGGCCGCCGGTCTGCAGCGTCTCGTGCA